>CAYUOY010000016.1:0-35112 GCA_964446495.1 uncultured Woeseiaceae bacterium
GCCGTAATAATCGCACGACTGATTGACAAGCCCATTCCCATTCCCGTCTTCTTGGTGGTTGAAAATGGGGTAAATAGCATCTTTTCCGCCGCCGCCGAAACGCCGCAGCCTTGATCAGTAACGGCAATCTCAACATCCCCATCGGAACTCAGTCGCGTCTGCAGCCTGATCGCGTTGCCACCACGACACTCGACGGTTCGCATGGCCTCCATGCCATTGCGTAGCAGGTTCAGTGCCACCTGCTGAATTTGCACTATATCAACGTTAATGGCCGGCAAGTCGCGCTCCATTTCCACTTCGATTGTCATGTCCCGGAAACGCGCTTCAGCGTCAGCGAGTTTGGCAACCTCCTCGACAACCGCATTGCAATCGACGAGCTCTTTCTCACTTTCCTGTCTTCGAGCCATGGTTTGCATTCGCTCGATCACGGCACTGGCCCGGTGAGCGTGCTGACTCAACTTCTCAAAAACTCCGGGCACCTGATCCTGTTTGCCGGTGCTGAACAGTCGCTTCCCAGCCTCGGAAAACAACGAAATAGCCGTCAGGGGTTGATTGATCTCATGGGCAATCCCACTGGCCATTTCACCAAGCATATCGAGACGATCCATGTGCGCCAGTTGTTCGCGCTGCTGCCGCGCAACTGTCTCGGCGGCTCGTTGACGAGAGATATCGCTGATAAAACCCTCCAGTCGAACGTTCTCGTGCCCCTCAATCCGGACCGCCTTGCCACGCTCCCACATCCATTTTTCTTCGTCGTCCCGGGTCACAACACGATATTCGATCTCATAAGCAGCAGCGTTTTCGACCGCTTTTCGCACACTTAGCGACACGGCGTTACGATCATCCTCATGAATCAGGTCTCCCCAAAAAATGCGCTGCTCTTCAAAGTCACTGCGCGAGTAGCCGGATAATTTCTGACAACCTTCACTGACAAATTCCATGGGCCGCCGCGGTTGACCGCTACACCGATAAGCCATACCGGGCAAATTCTCAAAGAGCGTCGCGAGTTGGCCTGCCGTATCGTGGAGTTCACGGGATCGTACCCGCGCCACTACTATCAGATAAACGGCAACCGCAACGACCGCACTAAAAAGCAAACCGGCAATAAGGACGAGCGTAGATGACTCCGCGTGACCCGCCGAAAGGAAACTGCTGGTCGGTGTGGTAAGTATCGTCCAGGTCAATCCGTATAACTCGAATTGCTTGCGTTCCACCATAGACTCTTCGCGAGAGGCATTATCCGCGTCGTACCGGTAGGCCTCACGGCCCTGCACAAGAACCCGGGTATGATAATCCTTGCTTTGCACATCTTCGATAATGGCGACTAGCCAGGACTTCAGATCCAGAATTCCCACGATGGCCCCGTCGAGAATCCCGTGCCGATATACCGGTATGAAAGCCGTCAGCCCCAAATCACCATTTTCCAGTTCAAAGGGCTGACTAAGCGCAACGTCGCCGCTCTTACTCGCAGCTGCTCCCGCCGTACGATTCCGGTTCGAAGCATCGACATCCATATTCAACATGGACTCGAATTGATCGAGTGGAACGATCCATTTGATGTGTGCTGTGGCATCGGCCCACGCTATAGCGCGGAACCCCTGCATGTCCGCAATATAGCGCATCGCATCGGATTCCCAGACAGCGCGCGGCGTGCCACTGGTTGCCGTCCAGCGCTGCGCCAATCGATTAAGGGCCGCAACGCGATGATCAATATCGTGCCGAATCAGCGATTGGGTAATATTCGCAGCATTGTCGGTCGCCAATTCAATGTGCTCATGAGCACGATTTTTAATCACCCACCAGATCGCAACGACAGCCAGGGCGACTGTGACACCTGCCAGGCCCGCAACCCGGAATGCCGCAGCATTCCGGGCGCCCGTATTTTTTAGCGAATATCGCGTATCCATTATCGCTGCATCTTCACCCGCACCGTAGCCTGGACGACCTCGCCCAACATATTCATTCAGCAGTGCGCTCTGTCTCCTCGGCGAAACTTTGCCCAAGCGTGCGCCCGCGCCATATCAAAAACATCGCGGGAATCACAATCAAGGTCAGAATCGTCGCACTCACCATACCACCCACCATGGGCGCAGCGATTCGGCGCATGACTTCAGAGCCTGTCCCACCGCCCATCATGATGGGCAAAAGGCCCGCGATGATGGCCGCCACCGTCATCATGATGGGACGAACTCGCAGCAATGCCCCGTCTATCACGGCCTGGCGTACATCGTCCAGGGTCAGCGCTCGACCTTCAGCCTCAGCCGTGGTCATGTGTGCCCGAATGGCAATATTCAGGTACACCAGCATCACCACACCGATTTCGACCGAGACTCCGGCCAGGGCAATGAAACCAACGCCCACGGCAACCGACAGATCGTATTCAAGCAGGTAAAGCAACCAGACTCCGCCAATCAGCGCCATTGGCAACGTGCCCATGATAATGGCAACCTCGGCAAAGCGTCGAAAGTTGAGATACAGAAGCAGCACGATGATGGCCAACGTAAACGGTCCGACCACCGCAAGTCTCTCTTTAGCACGCACCATATATTCGTATTGCCCGGACCAGACCAGTGAATAACCTGCCGGTAAATCCAGTTGCTCAGCCACAACCTGCTGCGCCTCTGCAACATAAGAACCTAGATCACGACCCGTGATATCGACGTAAGTCCAGCCGTTCAGGCGGGCGTTCTCACTCTTGATCACCGGCGGCCCGTCTATCACTGTTACGTCGGCAACGTCTGCCAGTGCGATACGAGCACCTTGTGGCGTCACGATTGGCAACAATCGAAGTTGTTCTACGGAGTCGCGCACGCGTTGCGGGTAGCGCAGATTCACCGGATAGCGCTCCAATCCTTCCACGGTTTGTGTCACATTAATGCCACCGACCGCCGTGCGAATGATGTCTTGTATATCGTCGATATTCAGACCAAACCGGGAAGCCCTGGCGCGATCAATATCGACATCCACATAGCGTCCACCGGCAACGCGTTCCGAATACACCGAAGCCGTACCCTCAACCGGTTCCAGAATTCGCTCCAGATCTTTGCCGATGTTCTGAATAATGTTGAGATCCGGACCGGCAATCTTTATGCCGACAGGCGTCTTGATACCGGTTGCCAGCATGTCGATACGCGTCTTGATCGGCATGACCCAGGCGTTGGTGAGGCCGGGAATCTGGACGATCCTGTCCAGTTCCGCGCGTAAGCTGTCAGCCGTCATGCCCTCGCGCCATTCCTCGCGAGGCTTGAACTGAATCACCGTCTCAACCATGGTGAGAGGAGCCGGATCGGTGGCTGTTTCGGCGCGACCAATCTTGCCAAACACTCTCTTGACCTCCGGTAGCGTACGAATCAGCTTGTCGGTTTGCTGCAGAATCTCCCGTGCTTTGTCGATCGAAATGCCCGGATAGGTGGTGGGCATGTACATAAGATCGCCTTCGTCCAGCGGCGGCATGAACTCTGAGCCCAATTGCGTTGCCGGCCAAAGACCAACGATCAATATCGCCGCGGCTCCTGCCAGAGTCGCTTTGGGGAATCGTATAATCCAGTGAATGACCGGCTGGTAAGCGGCAATCAACATTCTGTTGATCGGGTTTTTCTGTTCCGGCGTTACTTTACCGCGAATGAAGTAGCCCATCAGTACCGGGACCAGCGTAATGGACAGTCCGGCCGACGCTGCCATCGCGTAGGTCTTGGTAAATGCCAGTGGCGCAAAGAGCCGACCTTCCTGGGCTTCCAGGGTAAATACGGGCAAGAAACTCAGCGTAATTATCACCAGCGAAAAGAATAACGGTGGCCCGACTTCGCTGGCAGCATCCGCCATGATTCGCCAACGATTTTCATCCGTTAGCGGTTCATGTTCGATATGTTTATGCACGTTTTCTATCATCACTATTGCCGCATCGACCATCGCCCCGATCGCAATCGCGATACCGCCAAGTGACATGATATTGGCGTTGATACCCTGCTGATGCATGATAATAAAAGCCACCAGAATTCCGACCGGCAAGCTGATTATGATCACCGCCGAGGAACGCAGGTGGAACAGGAAAATCGCACACACCAGCGCCACCACCAGAAACTCCTCCAGCAGTTTTCCCTGCAGCGTCTCCACGGCTCGATCGATGAGGTCGGAGCGGTCGTAAGTGGTCACTATTTCCACCCCGTCCGGCAGGCTGCGCTGCAATTCCGCCAGTCGCTTCTTGACGCCCTCGATGGTTGCCAGCGCATTTTCGCCCCAGCGCATGACAATCACTCCGCCGACTACTTCGCCCTCGCCGTCGAGCTCCGCGATGCCGCGCCGCATCTGCGGACCCAGCCTGAGCTCGGCCACATCGGTCAGGAGTATTGGTGTGCCGTCGGCGTTGACGCCCAGCGGGATATCCGCCAGATCATCCAGACTTTGCAAATAGCCCGAGGCGCGGACCATATATTCCGCCTCGCCCATTTCGATGACCGAACCACCCGTTTCCTGATTGCCCGCCTTGATGGCGCGTTTGACCTGACCGAGCGTCAGGTCGTAAGCACGTAACTTGTCGGGATCCAGGACAACCTGGTATTGCTTGACCATGCCTCCTATGGTGGCCACTTCCGCGACCCCTGGGACGGTTTGCAATTCAAATTTCAGAAACCAGTCCTGAATACTGCGCAACTCGGACAGATCGTGTTGCCCGGTACGATCGACCAAAGCATATTCATAAACCCAGCCAACACCGGTCGCATCAGGACCCAGGGCCGGCTTCGCGCTCGCCGGCAGCTGGCCGGCCACCTGACTCAGGTACTCAAGCACCCTCGATCGCGCCCAGTACAGATCGGTGCCATCCTCGAAGATGATGTAAACAAAGGAATCACCGAAAAAGGAGTAACCGCGTACAGTAACTGCCTTGGGCACCGCCAGCATTGCGGTCGTCAAAGGGTAAGTGACCTGATCCTCCACCACCTGTGGCGCCTGCCCCGGGTACGACGTCTTGATTATGACCTGGACATCCGAAAGATCGGGCAGTGCATCGACGGGCGTTTGACTGATCGAATATACGCCCCAGGCGACCAGAAACCCGGTCGCCAGCAACACCAGGAAACGGTTGTGAATTGACCAGCGAATCAAATTGGCAATCATTGGTCTGACTCCATCTGTTGCTCGTCATGGCTGGCGGCAGGTCCCTGCTGTGACGGCTCGTCACGCGGTGTAACCGCGGTAACCACATAAACACCGCTATCCTTCTCTTCGATGGTGACATTGACGGACAGACCCTCCTCAAGACCCATAAGCAGATGTTCGTTCTCCACGGCGAATCCCATAGTCATGGCCGGCCATGACCACTCGCTGACTGGCTCATGTTGCAATGTAATCTTCTGCTTCAGGGAGTCAATCCCGCGAACAATGGCTGCAACTTCAACAGATGGCGGCACCTCTGCAGCGGCAGGATCGTCCATGCGCGCCAACGCTGACTCAAGGTTCGACTCCGAATCAATGAGAAACTGCCCGGACGTTACAACGAGGTCAGTGGTGCCGATACCCGAGAGAATCTCGACTCTGTCGCCGGACTCAATACCGATTTGCACCGGTTGCGCACGGAACTTACCGTCGCCCATCGCCAGCACGACACGATCAACAATGCCGCCACGAATCAATGCCTCTCGCGGCACATGCACAACCGGTGCTGTTTCCGTACCGTGGATGGTTACCCGTGTGAACATATTGGGCTTGAAAAAGTCCGACGCATTATCAAATCGCATGCGCACCTTGAGCGTGCGGGTCTTCAAATCCAGTTCAGGATAAATGTAGTCGACCGTGCCCTGCAATCGCTTTCCTGGCAGGTAATCCAGCTCGACCTCAGCACGTTGTCCGGGTTGAATCCAGTCCGCCTGTCGCTCGAATACCTCAGCCAGCACCCACACGCGATCGAGTTTGGCGACCGACATGATGTCAGACGCCGGTGTAATATACTCGCCTTCCCGCACGCCCAAATTGGCTACAACCCCGTCGATCTGTGAGTACACTTTTAATCTCTGGCTAACCTCGCGACTCCGATTCAGCCGCTCAATTTCACGACGCTCCACACCCAGTGCGTCCAGTCGCTTACGAGAGGCGACGAGCAATGTCGAATTGCCTCCTCGCAGCGCGGTGAGATACTCCTCTTCCGCATTGACCAGGGTCGGCGAGTACAATTCAAACAGTACCTGCCCCTGACGGACCGGATCGCCGGTCGCGGTGATGTTCAGTAGCTCGATCCAGCCATCAACCCGTGTATGAATATGTTGCAGGGTATTCTCATCGTAGCTTACGTATCCCACCGTATCGATACGTCGCGACAAGATACCGTACTGTGCTTGCTCGGTGCGTATTCCAAGATTATTGATCACCTGCGGGCTGATCGAGACAACGCTTTCGTCATCGTTACCATCGCCCGCGTAAACAGGCACCAGTTCCATGCCCATCGGCGATTTTCCCGGCTTGTCGCTGCGAAAGTTCGGATCCATCGGTGCCTTCCAGTACAGCACGCTGCGCTCCGGCACACCTGCGTCAGTGCCGGATACCGAAGTCGACGAACCTCGTCCTAACAGGGCCCCCATGCCAACACCGACAAGAAGTACCAGGACAATAACAATTGTATTCTTCATCGGGAAATACCTCCGAGGTTAGCGAGCACTGCAAAACTTTGCGCACGCTCCTTTTGCAAACGAATGTAATCGAGGCGTGTATTAAGATCATCCACATAGCCGCGCATGACGTCGGCGAAATCGCCGGTTTCACTTTGATAGGCCGCCAGCGCTGCTTTTGCATTGTCGGCCGATACTGAAAGAATCAGTCGCTCGTACAAATCCAGCCGCCTGCCAAGATCCTTCCAGCGCACATATTCGGCATCCAGTTGGCTGGAAAGCCTTCGCAAAATTTCCTCGCGGGATTGTTTTGCAGCGCGTTTTTCACTCAGTGCGGCGCGCAACGAACGGTCCTGTCTTTTACTGCGGAAAAAAGGCAGGTCGAACGTCACCGCCAAACTCACGAAATCCGATCGTGGATCACCGTTAGGCAAGGAACCGTCACGGTATCCGTATCCAAGATCGAGGGCCCAATCCGGTTTGTATTGCTCTCTGGCAAGTTCGACGCCAGCACCACGAGCTTCAACACCGGAATCCGCTGCCAGCAGGGCCGGATGAGTCGGGAGATTTCCCGTCAATACTTCCAGCGGCGGTGCCGCCGTCCACACCGGCAGTTTTGCCGCCACTGGCCGAACAGAATCGGCGCCTACCCACTCAGACAATGCGGCACGTGCACGCGCGTGCTGCTTGCTCATATCGATAATGCGGTCATCCAGGCGACTGAGTTCCAGTTCAGCTCGTAACACGTCCTGCTGATCTTTACGCCCGACAGAATAAAGTGAGCGAGTAATGGTGACCAGATCATCGAAGAATGGCCGGGATGCCAACGCAATTTCATGTGCCTCCCGCCAGTAGTGCGTTTCCAGCCAGGTTACGCGTACGGACGTCAACACGTCACGGCCACGGCCGCCCGCTTTATACGTCATTTCTGTCGCGAGCGATTCCAGTTTCTCCGTGGTTAGCTCGCGCGTATCACCGGCCGGGAATACCTGACGCACGCCTAACTGTGCCTGTGTCATACCCTCCGTCGAAAAACCACCGGACTCAATGGGGAAATTGGCGATCCCGACTCGCATGGTTGGATCGGGCAGTTGTCCACCTGCCACAGATGCCTCTCGCAATCCCTCGGCCCGGGATAGAAAGGCATTCTGACCAGGCTCGTCGTAGAGCGCCAGATCCTCCGCTTCTTGCAAAGTCAGCGGGCTTGCGTTCTGCGCAAGGGCAGTATGAGTTATCGAAAGTCCTGTAACGAGTAAAGTCAGGACCATTGCGCTACGTGAAGTAAACATATGTGCTCGCTCTTCAAAATTGTTGTCGGGCATCCGCCCGCAAAAAATCAATAGTGGAACATCTCCTGCGAAAAACCGAAAACCAACGGTTCGCAGCGTGGAGACTGCTAGATCAGGTATACACCGTAGAAAACGATGAAGGTTGGCGGAATGCCAGGCGAGTATAAGTTTCGACGCATAGGAGAATACACGGACGAATTTATTGCAAACGAGCCCGCATCAGCAATGTATGGACTATCCAATGGTACATCGCTCGGCGCGTCTTTGGTCTTAACTTTAGTGGTACGGTCGTCGTAATTGAGGTCATCGACAACGGCGCAGCGGGACATGCCTGATTCCAACCCGGTTATCTCGACTGAACCCTGCAAATATACCTCTGCAGAATCCGTCATTGGACACTGATTGCAACCACCAGCACTCGCATCGCCGAAGGCCATGGCGCAGGGTTGTAGTGCCATATTCAGCCATGCCAGAACAAACAGGCCAAGAAAACGTCGCGCCGACTGGGTCTTTCGAGATCGAGTTGTGGCCAATGGTTTCAATGAATTGCCTGTCGCGCTTACTGTTTTCGTTGGCGGACTATGGCTCAGTACTATCCTGTATACCATTGGGGCTACCACGTAGCGGATATGTATCAGACACAACTGATCATTGCACAACAGCGAGACGCATTACGTCGGTAGCGTCTTATTCTGTTTTTCGCCCCTTGCCTCCCGAAAAATTTGAATGCCGCCCGCTATGACCACCACCGCAATGCCGGCGCCGATAAGCAGATCCGGTATTGAATGCTGGAATACTCCAACCAGCAGGCCGGCGACGATGACGCCGACATTGGCGACAACGTCATTACGCGAAAAAATCCAGCTCGCGCGCATATGAATTTCACCGTCCCGGTGCTTCGCGATCAGCATCAGACAGACCGAATTCGCCACCAGCGCAGCCAGACCAACGCCAACCATAAAGTACGGTTCAGGTTCGCTGCCAACGAAAAAACGTCGGACTACCTCCGCAATGACACCGATCCCCAGGAAAACCTGCATAACGCCACTTAACATCGCGGCATTAACTTTATGACGATGAACCCGTCCGACGGCATACAAACCGATGGCGTAAACTGTGGCATCCGCCAGCATATCGAGCGCGTCCGCGATCAATGCGGTTGACTCCGCAAACAAGCCAATCGCCAGCTCCAGAACAAACATGACGCCGTTGATCGCCAACAGAGCGACGAGCACCTTCTTTTGCTCCCCATCCTCGAGCGTTATTTCACAATCGCAACTCACCTGTCTGCCCTCCTGACCGCCAAGTCGTTATTGGTCAGATTCAACTCACTATCTCGATACTCTCCTTAATATCGCTCACATAAATCCAGCCGGCCTCCGGTTGGCCGGTTTTGCCGTGTTCCCGAATCAGGGCAACGGCTTGTGCGGTTTGAGACTCGCTGTCGCAAACCAGCTCCAACTTGACCTCCGTAATCACCTTTTGGCCGATCTCCACGGAATATTGTTGTTCCTTTTTATCCAGTGCGTGCAACATCCCCCGAACGTCAACCACACACAGATTCCGAAAGCCCGCCGACGACAGCGCACTAACGACATCAGCAATGCGATTCCGATGCACATACGCCTTGACTTCACTTTTCTTCATGACCGATCCTCCGGTTTGGTCTCGGACCATTCGTAAATGACCGGGAGCAGAATTAATGTTAACAAGGTCGAGGTGATCAAACCGCCAACCACCACGGCCGCCAGCGGCCGCTGCGTTTCGGCGCCGACGCCCGAAGACAATAGCATCGGAATCAGCCCCAGGATCGCGACACTGGCTGTCATCAGCACTGGCCGCAAGCGCATTTCCGCGCCTTTACGCACTGCCTCAGCGACCGAAAATCCCTTGTCACGCAATTCATTGATGAAACTCACCAGCACGATTCCGTTCAGCATCGCCACACCAAATACCGCGATAAAGCCGATCGCCGATGGCACCGATACGTATTGTCCACTGACGAACAACGCCAGAATGCCACCTATCGTAGCGAACGGGACGTTGGCAATGATCATGGTTGCAAAGCGGATCGAGTTGAACGCGGTATAAAGCAATACGAAAATAAAGAAAATGGTCAGCGGAACGATGACAGACAGTCTTTTCATCGCACGCTGCTGATTCTCAAACGCGCCGCCCCATTCGACCCAGTAGCCGGGCGGCAGGTCAACGTTCGCGTCGATCGCTGCGGCGGCATCCTGTACGAAGCCATCAATATCCCGGCCACGTACATCCATTTGAATCACCGCATAACGCTGCAACTGTTCCCGGCGAATGAAGGAGTAACCTTCGGCCACGCTGACGTCTGCAACCGTCGACAGAGAAACGATCGCCCCGGATGCGGTCCGTATCGGAATGTTTTCGATCGCCTGCACCGACGCTTTGGACTTGTCCGCTATGCGCGCGGTAATGTCAAAACGGCGCACACCATCAATGAGTGTCGACACCGGCTCGTTGCCAATACCGGTACGAACCACCGACAGCACGTCGTCGGCGTTCATGCCGTAGCGCGCGAGCTGCGCCCGATTTACCTGAATACGAATTTGCGGCTTGCCAATATTTGCCTCCAGCGACAAGTCAGCGACACCCGGTACCTCAGCAACCGCGTTTTTTATCTCCTCGCTGAGTCGATCAAGCTCGTCAAGTTCCTCGCCGTACAATTTTACCGCCAGCGTCGCACGCACGCCGGATATCAACTCCTCCACCCGCATTTGAATCGGTTGCGTAAAGGCGATGACCGCTGTCGGCACGACCTCTTCGAGCACCTCGCGCATTTCGTCGGCGAGTTCGGGCACTGACCGTTTCTGCGGCCATTCGTCCTCCGGGTTAAGCTCCGTGTAAATTTCCATGTAGTTTACGTCCGCGGTTTCCCCTTTTTCCGCCCGCCCGATCATTGCGACCGTCGTTTTGACCTCCGGAAACCTGGTCAGCGCGTTCTCGATGTCTTTCGAAATTTTTATCGATTGATCAAGTGATGCAGACGGTATGGAAGTGACGCGCCACATGATCGAACCTTCCTGCAGCTGCGGCATGAACTCCTTACCCAGGAACGGGAACAGGGCGAGGCTTGCCACCAACAGGCCAACCGCCGCCAGGACGACCGTTCTCTTGTTGGCGAGAGACCAGGCAAGAAAGGGCAAATAGCGTTTTTTGATGACCCGCACCAGCAACGTATCGCGCTCCTCCCGGGGCACCAATATCAGCGCGGCGAATACCGGAATGATAGTCAGGGTCAGCACCAGCGATCCGGCCATCGCATAACTGATCGTGAACGCCATGGGCTTGAACAATTTACCCTCAAGACCTTCGAGTGCGAACAGCGGCAGAAACACCACGATGATGATCATGATGGCGAATGCAATGGGATTGGCAACTTCCCGGGCCGCCGCCAGCACCGCACTGCTGCGATCGACCGGTTCACCCGACTTTCTACGCTCTGCCATGATGCGAAAAGCATTCTCGACCATGACGACCGCGCCGTCGACCATCATCCCGATGCCGACCGCGAGACCGGCCAGTGACATCAGATTGGCTGACAACCCCGCCCTCTCCATGAAAATGAAAGCGATCAGCATGGCAAGCGGCAAGGCGGTGATCACGACGAACGCTGAGCGAAATTCACCCAGAAAAAGAAACAGAACGATCGCCACCAGAATCGAACCCTCAATCAGGGCTTTAACGGCTGTGTTGACGGCCTTATCGACCAGATCCGTGCGGTCATACACCGGACGCAATACGACGCCATCGGGCATGGCGTCGTTGACGATGGCCACTTTGTCCTTGACGGCTGCGACGACACTGGCCGCGTTTTCGCCAATGCGCGACAAGGCCATACCCAATACGACTTCCTTGCCGTCGCGCGTGACGGCGCCAAAACGCAACGCGGGACCTTGCTCGACCGTGGCAATATCACGCAGGTAAACCGGAACGCCATCCTCGACCTTGATAACCATCAGGCCGATATCCTCCTCGCCGCTCACCAGACCGAGCCCGCGCACCAGGTACTGCTCAGCGCCTACGTCAATGTACTGTCCGCCCACCTGCCGATTATTGGCTTCGATCACCTGCATGACATTCGCGAACGTCAGATCGAATTTGATCAGGCTTAACGGGTCGATGACCACTTGAAATTGCCGCTCCTGACCGCCCCAGGACATCACATCATCGACGCCCGGTGCTGTCCGTAAGATCAGTCGCACTGTCCAGTCATGCAATGTTCTCAAGTCCATATCCGTAACAGCGGCATTGAGCTTCTCATCAGCGCGTTCGATCGTGTACCAAAATACCTGCCCCAGACCGGAGGTATTGGGGCCCATCACCGGTGTGCCGTAGCCCGCCGGAATGGTGTCGCCAACCTCTTGCAAACGCTCCATTACGAGCCGGCGAGCGAAGTACACGTCCATATCGTCTTCGAAATAAACAGAAACATAGGACAGCCCGAACAGGCTGACAGAGCGTATCTCCTGAACTTTGAGCAAGCCGGCCATAATGGACTCGACAGGAAACGTCAGTAGCTCTTCTACGTCCTCCGCGGCAAGCCCCGGG
Source organism: uncultured Woeseiaceae bacterium (assembly GCA_964446495.1). Classification (GTDB taxonomy): domain Bacteria; phylum Pseudomonadota; class Gammaproteobacteria; order Steroidobacterales; family Woeseiaceae; genus JAADHU01. The sequence continues at coordinate 12,473 of CAYUOY010000016.1, forward strand.
GATTCCGTATAAATATTGACTTGTACCGGTGTTACATCGGGAAACGCGTCGATTGCAACGGTCGTCGCCGCTCGCCAGCCGAGGAAGGCCACCACGGAAAATGCGATCAACACCAGAAACTTGTACCTCAATGAGGCTTCTACCAGGCTATTCAGCATGACAACCTCCTAGTGCTCATCGCCAATGGATGATTTCAGCAACAAAGACTTGAGGGTGAAAACGCCGCTCACGGCAATCTGGTCACCTGCGACGAGGCCGCTCTTGATTTCAGTCCAGCCGCCAGCGGCTACGCCCGTGGTAACCCCCTGAACATACAACTCATGATCGCCTTCCAGTTTGAAAACAGTCGGCGTGCCCCTGATCAGGGTGATCGCCTCGCTGGGAACAGCCAGAACCGGGGCACCTTGTCCGGTACTGAGCTCCGCTTCGACAAACTGTCCGGGATGCAAATGATCATCTGAATTGTCAACCTCGATGCGCAATCCCTGCCTGCGCGTCGTTTCATCAAGTTGATGATGCAATTGAATAATACGTCCGTCTATCCAGTGCTCAGCGCCGTGGGAAATGCGTGCCGCTGCACCAACTTCGAAGTGGGCCAAATCACTCGGCACCGTGCTTGCCTCGATCCAGAGCGTCGTCTCGTCACTGATGCTGAATAGCACCCGCCCCGGTTCGATAAGCTCCCCAACAATGAATTCGTCGTCGAGGATCGTGCCGCGTTGCGGTGCAAACAGATCGAATTCACCGGTTCCCAAGGCGGGGTCGTTCGATTTCAGGAGCTTGTCTGCCTGTTCAGCACTCATGCCATAGGCAAGGACCGCGGCCAACGCCTGCCGATTCAGAATTTGCGCCTCGGTGAAGCGACGTTCGGACACGGCATCTTTTCCCAGCTTGCTGATACGCTGCCAATCCCGGTCCGTAATGATCAGTGCGCCCTGCGCTTCTGCCATTTCGACGCTGGAGAGGGTGACCAATCTTTGGCCCGCTTCGACAATGTCGCCAAGCCGCACATGCCGCGAGACGACCTGGGCAACGATCCGTGTTGTAACGCTTGCGGATCGATACGCGTTTACAACGACTTCCCCCGGCAACCTGACGGTCTCGCTGAGACCGTGCTCGCCAACCGTATCGATTTCAATGCCTGCCGCCTCTCTCTGTGCGGCAGACAATTCCACGACGTTGCTGTTCTCACCTTCATGGCCGTCTTCATCGGCAAATAGCGGTGAATTTGTACCAAGCAGTACGCAGACTGCCAGTAAATTAAATTTGTACATTGTCTGTTTCCTCAATTCCCTTTTTTGGCTGGCGCAGCAATCACTGTTCGTGATCGATGCCAAGCCACTCTTCGATTTGTCCGGATGCCACCAGCCGTTCCAGCCGACCGGCAAGCAAACGAAGAATCAGAAACTAGACGTTAGGGGGAGGTGTGGGTGGGGCGGTGTTATGCGTGCTGACTCGAGTGCGCAACGCAGGAGAGAAAAAAACCGGTTGCGGGACGTTGGGCAACGTATGACTTGTTATTAAGCCCACAAAATGAGCGTGACAATAGTGGTTGCAAAAATCGACATCGACATTGTCGCCGTCAGTATCCGGAAAGGCTTGATTTCCCGAGTCATCGTAATTCTCAGACGGCTGAAACGTCACCTCGTCCATGGAATCGGCCATGCTTGCCATGCTCGCGAAGAGCATGGACGCTATCAGCAGTTTCAGGACCTTGTCACGCATCGACGCAGGTTACACAGGTTTGAAGTGTGAATACAATCACTGTTCACACACTTTGACGATTTCGATCCGCCTCCCAGTGAGCGATAGGATACAACGGTCCAACAGGATAATAGTGCTCCTTAGCGGGTGTTCCGCTCAATCATGAATAAAGATCGTGAAATGCGCGCCTCAGGTGCGGTCCGCAACACGCCTAACCCGCACAGCAAGACAGTTGACTAACGTCTTTGAAAAACGTTTGTGCACAAAGTTTCAATCCTTCAACCATTGTTAGATAGGGAAAAAGCTGATCGGCGAGTTCCTTCACAGTCATCTTGTTATGAATGGCGAGCACCGCCGATTGAATCATCTCGCCAGCCTCCGGTGCGAGAATTTGCACACCGAGGAGACGGTTTGTTTCCCGTTCTGCGACCAGTTTGATGAAACCGTTGACCTCGAAATTGGCCAGTGCGCGCGGCACATTTTCCAGATCCAGCGTACGGCTTTCCGTGTTGATTCCCGCCTCGCGAGCCTGGTCTTCTGACAGGCCGACGGTAGCGACCTGCGGATCCGTGAAGATGACCGCCGGCATGGTTGAAAGATCCAGTGCGGCATCACCACCGGTCATGTTGATCGCCGCTCTGGTTCCCGCGGCGGCCGCAACATAAACAAACTGTGGTTGCGCGGTGCAATCCCCGGCAGCGTAAATATTCCTTGTTGACGTTCGCATATGATCATCAACGACGATAGCGCCACTGCTATCCGTGTCCACACCCGCCGCGGCAAGGTCCAGACCGCTGGTATTCGGTGACCGGCCGGACGCAACCAATAGCGCGTCCGCATGCAACACTTCGCCGGCGATGGTTATGCTGAATACATTATTTTCATGATTGACCTGCGATGCACTGGTGCCGGGCAATACACGAATCCCCTCCGATTCGAAAGCAGCGGTTAGGCCCTCACCGAGCAGCGGGTCTTCCTGAGACAACAACCGGGTCCGTGCCAGCATCGTTACCTGGGCACCCAGCCGACGATAAGCCTGTGCAATTTCCACCGCGACCACCGAGGAGCCGATGACCACCAGATGGTCCGGTATGGAATCGGCGAACAGTGCCTCGGTTGACGTCCAGAAGGGAACGTCCGCCAGACCCGGTACCGGTGGAATCGAGGGAGCAGAACCCGTTGCGATCAGAATCCTGTCGGCACTCAGTTCTTCATCACTGCCATCGCGCCGAGTGACAAGCAACGTGTTGGAATTCCTGAATGATGCATCGCCCCGGACCAGACTAATCGAGTCGTTGCCTTCGAGAATACGTTCGTATTTTGCACCACGAAGCTCATCCACGCGCGCACTCTGTTGCGCCAGCAATGCTTTGCGATCAATGCTCGGCTCACTGTCTGCCAGGCCATCGAACGGATTGTGGCGTTGATGCTGGGCCAGCTGCGCACTGCGAATCATGATCTTCGAGGGTACACAACCGACATTGACGCAAGTGCCGCCAATAAGGTCCGCACGCTCAATCAACGTAACGGTCGCTCCGCCCTCCGCGGCTTTAGTTGCCGCCGCAAATGCGCCCGATCCGCTGCCGATGATAATGACGTGCGGCTCGCTGCGGTTGCTCTCAGCGCGCTCAGATTGACTCAACGTGGCACCTATTTCTGCACGACTGTCGCAGGATACCCAACCTCTGTTGAGGCCTGTGCAACTACACTGGCCGTCGTTTTGCTATCGTCAAAGGTGACAGTTGCTATCTTGCTGTCAAAATCCACCTCAACATCCTGCACACCGTCAACTCGCTCCATGGCTTTGCGAACCGTCAACGGGCACAGCGCACAAGTCATTTTATCGATATCCATGGTCACCGTCTGTTCGGCCGCGATAACGGGAAGTGCTGTGCCGAAACAGGCTGCCAGAACGGCGCTTAACAATACTTTTTTCATTTCCATGCTCCTGAATAAATTAGGCTAGATAAAATAGGGAAGAATAAAATTGACGCCCAGCGCGAGTGCAACCAATGCCGTCGCAAACCACAAGGCAATTTTGACAACGCGGTCGGAGGTGGGAGAGGCGCAATAGGACCCTTCTTCACAGGCCTTTTTGGGCTTCCAGTAGACGTACCAGTGACCCGCACCAATAAAGAATAAAGTCGCCGTGATGAAATAATTTTGATACGGCGCCATCGCCGTCAGGTTGCCCATCCAGGCGCCACTCACGCCGAGCGTCAGCAGCAGCAGCGGCGCAATACAGCACGAAGATGCCAGTAACGCACCCACTACGCCCCCGACCGCGAGCAGGCCTTTTCGACCGTCATCGGTTTTCTGTATCGATTCCATCAATGAGCCTTGAATTCTCATCCGTAAAGAGCAACTATAAAGCCTGTAGTTACTACAGACACAAGCTTTTTCTGGAGCAAAAGAGTGACCGAGTTCACAATCGGGGAGTTATCGAGGCGCACCGCGGTCAATATCGAGACCATTCGCTACTACGAAAAAATCGGCATCATGCCAAACCCGCCGCGAAACAGTTCAGGGTACCGGATTTATGCCGCGCCCCACCTGGAACGTTTGTCGTTCATCCGCCGTAGCCGCGAACTGGGCTTCAGTCAGGCGGAAGTCCGCAAACTATTGGCACTGGTTGACGAACACCAGTACACCTGTGCCGAAGTCCGCGAGATGACCGTCAAACAACGCCAGACCGTTCGCAACAAGATCAAAGACCTGCGTAAACTGGAACAGGCGCTAACGACCATGGTCGACGAATGCGCCGGCGGTGACATTCCCGATTGCCCGATCATCGACATGCTGTTCGCTCACAGCGGGCATTGACGGTCAACTCGAAAGCCTCATGCCGCATCATAAAGGCCCAATGAGTTTGTCATTTCATTGATTCCAGCGGCAGCGGTCGTAGTAACCCGGCAAGCGAGCACTTTGTCCACCAGCCGAATGAACCGTCAGTCGGTGCGACCCGGTATCATCCCCGTCGACACGAAAAACTCCTGCCGCGGGACTCTTTGCGGAGCTTCTGAGCGGGTGCTATTGTCCTTTGGCTATTCGCCTGAAAAAGAATTAAGAAAGGAATATCTACTGTGCACATTCAGAAAGTTCGTTCAGTTTTCATACTTGGCATTGCCACATTCGTAACTCAGTCCGCCACATCAGCCAGCATCGAGGATTCCGTTAAGAAAGATGAGCAACGGCTGATAGGGATTTTTGAACAATTGCATCAAAACCCTGAGCTCGCGTACATGGAATTCGAGACATCGGCACTTGTTGCCAGAGAATTTGGCGAACATGGCTTTGTAGTACACACCGAAATCGCCAAAACGGGTGTCGTGGGCATAATGGAAAACGGTCCGGGCCCCGTGGTTATGTTCCGTAGTGATATGGACGCGCTGCCCCTGAAAGAAGAAACCGAACTGTCTTACAAGAGTACGGCTGTAAAAAGGGATGCCGATGGTCAGGAGCTTCCGGCCATGCACGCCTGCGGACATGATGCACACACTACGTGGCTGATCGGCATGGCGAAACAGCTGTCTGAACGAAAAAATGAATGGTCAGGCACATTGGTTTTGCTTGCCCAGCCCGCCGAGGAACCGATGACCGGGGCTGTTGCGATGGTGGATGATGGCCTCTATGACGTTGTGCCTGTGCCAGACATCATTATTTCGGCACATTCCGCCGCTGTCTTACCCGCTGGCTCGATTGCTGTTAAAGGCGGCAGGCGAATGGCCGGCTCTGATCAGATTGATGTCACTATCCCGGGAGTGGGCGGACACGGTTCGACGCCGCACGCTGCCAAAGACCCGGTTGTCATGGGCGCCATGGCTGTGTTGGCATATCAGGCCATCGTCGCGCGTGCAATTGACCAGTATCATCCCGCGGTACTAACGGTCGGCGCTTTCCAATCTGGGGACACCAACAACATTATCCCCGATTCCGCGATATTGAAATTGAATTTGCGCTGGTACAACGAAACAGAACGGCAGCAAATGATCGACGGCATTAAGTCAGTTACGGATAACATTGCGCGTATGTACAATATGCCAGATGATCGAATGCCTGTTTATGACATGAAAAGTTATGCAACGGCGGTCATAAATTCGAATCCTGAGGATATAAATACCGCGAAAGCCGCCTTACAAGATGCGCTGGGCAAAGACAGGGTAGTTGAAGGACTACCGCCGGTAATGGGTTCTGAAGATTTCCAGATGCTCGCTATTCCGAACTCTGATACTCGTATCCTGTATATGGAGGTCGGCTCTGGTAAACCTGACGTTTTTACCAATTATGTTGAGAAAGGAATACTGCCGGTACTCAATCACAATCCACGCTATAAGCTTGAGAAACCGGCAATCGCGGCAGCAACCATAGGGTTGACCGCAACGGTTATGGCCTTCTTGCCGAAATCACCCGTCAGCGCTCAATGAATTCTCGACCGTGCGAAAGAAGGAGCCCCGTCGCGACCCCTTGATTGAGAGTTGCCATCGCCGTGATGCCAGGGAAAAACTTGTACCATTGCGATGCATGACATTCCGCCCGTCAGTTTAGGGCATATCGCATGTTGCTGGACTGGGTCGGTGCTATATGCCGGGCACCAGACCAGACCAGACATCGGCATTTGCACCATTTTCAGCCATTGTTAGACTCCGCCCACACACTACAGCCAAGAAGAAGACTATGACCAATATCCCATCCGATCTCGAGATTGCCCAGGCAGCGAAGAAAAAACCCATAACCGAGGTAGCAGGCAAGCTCGGGATACCCATAGAGGACCTGATTCCTTACGGTCATGACAAGGCTAAAATAGGCTATGACTTCCTCGGCAGCCTGGACGACAAGCCGGACGGCAAACTCATTCTGGTAACGGCGATTTCGCCTACCCCCGCTGGCGAAGGTAAAACCACGACCACCGTCGGGCTTGGTGACGGTCTGTGCGAGATCGGCAAGAAAGCGGTCATGTGTCTGCGAGAGCCCAGCCTCGGGCCGTGCTTTGGCATGAAGGGCGGTGCTGCCGGCGGCGGCTACGCACAAGTCGTACCGATGACGGACATCAATCTGCATTTCACCGGCGACTTCCACGCTATCGGAGCCGCGCACAATCTGTTGTCTGCCATGATCGACAACCATATTCATTGGGAGAATCAACTCGATATCGATCCCCGACGTATCACCTGGCGACGAGTGGTCGACATGAACGACCGGGCGTTGCGTGACATTACCTGCGGTCTTGGCGGGCCTTTTAATGGCGTGCCGCGCCAGACCGGATACGACATCACGGTCGCGTCCGAAATTATGGCAATTTTTTGCCTGGCAACTGACCTCAACGACCTCAAGCAGCGCATCGGCAGGATCGTGATTGGCTACAACCGCAAGAAGGAGCCGGTGACCGTCAAGGAACTCAAGGCGGAAGGCGCCATGACTGCCCTGCTTCGCGACGCGTATCAACCTAACCTTGTACAGACGCTCGAAAACAATCCGGCGATCATGCACGGCGGACCGTTCGCCAATATTGCTCATGGGTGCAACTCCGTCATCGCGACCAAAACGGCATTGAAACTGGCCGACTATGTCGTTACCGAGGCAGGCTTCGGGGCTGATCTCGGCGCCGAGAAGTTTTTCGACATCAAATGTCGCAAAGCAGGCTTGCGTCCCGATGCGGTGGTTCTCGTCGCGACGACCCGGGCATTAAAAATGCACGGCGGAGTCGCTAAAGAGGATCTCCGGCAGGAGAACGTCGACGCGGTACGAGCGGGCTGCAAGAATCTGGGCCGCCATATTCGCAACATCGGTCAGTTCGGCGTGCCGGTTACGGTTGCGATCAATCACTTCATCACCGACACAGATGCGGAACATGAAGCCATTAAGACCTTCTGTGGCGAGTTCGGCGTTGAGTGCACAGTCTCATCGCATTGGGAGCATGGCGGCAAGGGCGCGACGAAACTTGCGGAGCAAGTCGTTTCCATGATCGAGAATCAACAGTCACAGTTCCGCACCTTGTATACGGACGAAGTGAGCCTGTGGGAAAAAGCTCGCCGTATCGCACGCACGATTTACGGCGCCGATGACATCCTTGCCAACAAGAAAGTGCGGGCACAATTTGCACAGTTTGAGGAAGCGGGCTACGGCCACTTTCCGGTCTGCATGGCCAAGACCCAGTACAGCTTCTCAACCGATCCGCTGTTATTGGGCGCGCCAACCGGCCACGACGTTCCCATTCGGGAAATTCGCCTCGCTACCGGTGCGGAGTTCGTGGTTGTCGTGTGCGGCGACATCATGACCATGCCCGGACTACCGCGAAAACCGGCGGCTGAAGGCATAACTGTTAACGAGGACAGGCGTATCGAGGGCCTGTTTTAGCATAATGTTGAAACGACTATCCATAGCATTTTCAACCTGCTGCTGGCCGGAAACATGTCCTGACAGGTCAGCAGTAACCATCGAAATCGTCTGAAAATGTCTGCAACCACGCGAATCTCCGAATCAGAAGCGCTGCAAATCGCGCAATCGATACTATCGAAGGCCGGCGCCAATACTGAAACGGCCCGGTCGGTGGCGCGCGCCTGCCTGGAGGCCCAGATGGACGGCCGTCCGGCTCATGGCCTTGGCCACCTGGACGTCTATTGCCAGGCGTTGCGGGACGGTCGTGCCGATCCCAACCCAGAGGTAACGCTGGAATGGGTAACGCCGGTATTGGCCAGGGCTGACGCCGGTTCGGGAATTCCACATCCGGTTTTCGACCGTGTCTTTGACGACCTCGTTAGTGCCAGCAAGAAATTCGGCATTAGCATGTTCGGGATGCGGGGCGGATTCACCTGTGGCGCACTGGGCTATTTCGCCCGGCGACTGGCCAAACAAGACCTGGTCGCCATGGCATTTACCAATTGCGGCCCGGCCATGATGGCCGGTTCGGGTGGATCGAAAGCCGTTTTTTGCACCAATCCGCTGGCGTTCGCGGTACCGCAGCGGGACGGTCCGCCTTTGCTCATAGACCAGGCCAGCAGCCAGAGTGCATTGATGAACATTCGCAAAGCCCGCGACGACGGGCAAGCGATACCAGAAGGCTGGGCACTGGACCAGCAAGGTAATCCGACCACTGACCCGGAGGCAGCACTAAAGGGCATGTTGTTGAGCTTTGGCGGCGCACGCGGTGCCAACATTGCTTTGCTGGTGGAAATAATGGCCGCCGGTCTCAATGGTGCGCAATGGTCACTCGATGCACCGTCCTTTGCCGTGGGATCAACGCCACTTGGTATTGGCCTGACCATTATTGCGATCAACCCGGCATTGACGTTTGGCAGTGATTTTCTAACGCACAGTCGGGACTATTTCAATCGACTGGCCGCACACGACGTTTACTTGCCCGGTTTGGGATCAGGATCGCAAACCGAAGGCAATGCGTTGGCTGGTGTGTTGGTGGAAACCGATTTGCTGAAGACGTTGCGCCAACAAAGTAGTTAGCGCCCCAGCTAACTACCCATTCGAAACACTTCGCCCTGATCCAGCGAGCGTTCACGGTGCATCAATATCCATTGAGCGTGCTCTCCCAGCGCTGCGTCACCCAACAGTTGGAGAATTCGTCGTTTCTCATCGTCACTCTCGGTCGCATCGATTCGTCGTCGCGAATTACTGAATATTCGGTGCATGAATTCAAATTGTTTGATCAACTCCGCATCGGCGATGCTGAAGCTATAGGACTGTCGGACGCCAGCAAACAACAACAGCACCCCCATCAGGATCACGACCGGGTCTCGAATCAATTCGCCCAGTTCAGCACTCATCAGGACGAACAAGGTAATCGCAGCGAAGCCAACCCACAGTACCAGTTTGGCCAGGCGTTCGGTGCGCAGAAATCGACGCGCTCGTTCTTCGCCTTTGCGCCGAAAATAGCCGAGCTGGCCGGAGTCTGCATCACCCAGCCACTCCCTCAGAGTAAAATCCAGGCCCGCTTTCTCATGATAATCGGACGCATCGCACTCGGTTCCCGCCACTCGCATCACGTTTCGTATCCAGCCAAGATCCGGGTCCTGTGTTTGCAGAAACGTATCGTGGGTGAACTTTGATTTGCTGCCGGTCATCACGCCGGCGGCAGCCCAATACAGCTGCACGCGCAAGCCCTCGGCCAACGTCCTGTAGTCGAGATACTTTCGATGCCAGGCCCGGTGAGCACTGACTGAATGCATGGCTGTAGCCAAAAGAAAAAAGCCGAGAAATGCGTATAGAAAGTAGCGCATTGGTAATAAGTCCGAATAGGCGATGTACATCAGCCCCATCATCATTGCCAGCAAGTGTGTTGCACGCAATGCGAACAACATGCGTTTCTGAAAGTGGATCGCCAGCCAGTCGGCCGCGCGGAAAACATGATCTATGTCACGCAGGCCTGTAGGAAGCTCAGCGTGTTCTTTTGCTGACAACAATGGCCAGGCTTCATCGCGTATCTCCCCGGCATGTTCGAGGGCGTCCTTGCTGAATTCACTGGTGTACTGAAAAACACGCCGATGACTCTCCGGCAACGTTCTTGATCGTGGCTCGTCCTTGTCCAGAGAGAACCAGCTGTGCTCCCCTACCTGAAGCGACTCCGCCGGCTGCCCGTCCTGCCGGTCTCGCGAACACACGATGTGGTATACGAGATCACTTTCATCATCCGCCAGGATCAAACTGCTGCCGGTATCTTCCGACGTATAACCGGGCATCACATCGTCGTGATGAAACCGGACTACCTGCCCGGTGCCACCGAGCTGATCGTTATCTTTGCCGTCCCACAGTGCCAGCAGGATGTGGCAATGTGCGCACAGGAAGACGCCCAGCTGAGCGTATTGCTGGTCACGCGCAGCGCCGTAGTCGCCGATGGACTCCAGGGTATTTCCGTGCGCTACCGGCAATTCGTAAATCTCGGCGGCACGACTGCAGAGATATTCAAATCTCTCCTGGACCTTGATGTCGTCGAAGTCCCGAAGGTACAACTGCCTCTTCATCGGCAGCGGCGCTATGATCGGAATACCAAGCTTCAGCGCTTCATCGGCCACCAACTGGTCGGCACCTTCCGCCAGCGCAGACATAACCGATACACCCCGATCCGGATACTCATCCCGCAGTTCGGTCAGAAAAATACTGACCCGTTTGCGAATCGTAGGAATCTCCTCAGCAACCAGATCGCGGTGACCGGTTACTGCAACGATCATCGGTACGGCAAATCCAGCCTGGCCACCAACGATCGTATGTGTCTGTGTGAAATGCATTAAGGACCAATTTACACGAAAAAAGGGCCCTTGCGGGCCCCTCAATCGTACTTGTTCAAGTGAAGTCAACCAGGAAAAACTGGCCTCACGTCACTTACGGAGCGTACGGGATGACTTTGACGTCGAGCATGAATTCAATATTGCTGCCACGCATCAGATGCTCACCGTTGTGGTTTTTACCGGCAACAATTTGATAGTTGAAAACATCGACGAACCAGAGGAAAAACTGGATGTCCAGCTGTGATATCCGGTAGCGGCCGCGATCCAGATGTCGAATCGCTTTTCTGGCAAAAAAGTTCAGGATGCGAAATTGGTGTCTGCTAATTGCCCTGTCAATCTTCGCGTTTCTGACGGACTTTTTTAGCAGCAACATTTTGTAGCGCGTCAATTCAACAAACTTGTCAAAATTGCCGGACGTATTGCCAGCCCATGTATAGCCGGGGCCGAAGTCGATGTGCAAGCCAACGACATAGTAGGACGCACCTCTTACGCGACCTCTGGAGCTGCCGCATTCGTTGGTAAACTCACCGGCGGCACCCGCGAACTGTCCTGCACCACCCACGCCCGGATCAACTTCCAGCATCTCATTGGGGTCAGTGCTCTGCCAGACGACAACGTCCTGAAACTGAGGATCGCCTTCGGCTGGAAAATTTTGCACGATCGGGTCTTCACAGACCAGGATATCGTTGCCCGGCAAAACCGTTGGCGTATCGTTCTCGACGAACACCGTGCCCTCGAGAATATCGAGTTCGCTCGAATCAACGGCGACGACGACGAAGTTCGGTGAGCCGCACAAATAAGGCGGGATGATCAATTCAGGCCTTTCTTCATTCGGATCCGTCGCCGCGTCAAACAGGACCAAAGGGCTCACACCACATCTGGCAGGATCGTCCGCAAATTCAAATGCGTTGAAACTGATGCTCGCACCCGCGGGAATCGATCCTTCCGGAAACACCAGCGTTTGACCCGCGATAGTTTCGCAACCGCCGGCTGTCACCGAACAGTCTTCAGCCGCACGCGGCACATCATATTCGACGACATAACCGCCGATATTGCCAAAGGCCCCCTCATCGTTCCAGCCAAACTGTCCCCCCAGTCCTACCGCGAGCCAATTCTCCGAACCGGGTCCGGAATTGTCGTTGGGCTCCACAGGAAGCCAGTTCGAATAGGACGGCAACGGAACATCCGGTGTGGAGATGGCGCCCTCGCCCGTATCCCAGATCCAGCCCTCGCCTTTCGTCATCACTGAGCTTGCCATTTGCAAGCCCCCAACCCAGACTTCATGTCGGTTGATCACAGCCGCCACCTTCGCCGCCGCTCGAATGGATTCGACAAATGCGTCTTCCCCCGCCGAAGTGATGGTTGCCAGATGACCGTTCACCCCCATGAACGGCGGCAGCGAGTCGACCGCGGCTTTCGCATCGTTCCAGCTGATGCCATCGGCACCGACTACTTCGTAATAATGACCGGTTACCGGGTTAATTGTCGGTGCAGCACTGAGCACGACAGCGTTGGCCGTGCCTGCACCCAAAACGAACAATCCCGTCAAACCGACCAGGCTCCTGATGTTGATCTTCATGTTTTCCCCCTGAATCTACACCTCGATCATAACGGGACATCACCCTTCCTGAGTGATGTCCCGCTACGATCGAGGTGTGTTAGATAAATTCGCAGTAACGATCTGTATGATTCTGTTGTTTTTTTTATTTTGCGCGGCGATCACAGGTATGATTAGTTTTTGTTTTAGAACGCTTTACCTGCTGATTCGTAAGATACACGCTCGCCTGGAGTGTGGCAAACGAGTGCACAGATATTATCTTCGTTATGTTTAATCACTCTGATCTTCTCGCACCAGGATTGCCAGTGACTCAATTCAAACCAGCTAACCACCGATCTGCATTGTCGACGAAGAAAGGCAGCGCGCCACTGTCACCTTTAAGTACGCGAACACTGTCACTCAATAACGCTCTCGCCTCTCCAGCTTCTCCCATCCCTGCAAGGGCGGCACCCTCCACACTGGCCGCACCCGCCGTGCGCCAATGATCTTCTGCCAGTGCGATCAGGCAAATTGCCTTTGCCTCGGATGCCGCCGAGCGCGCCTCATCGAAGCGCCCGGTCTCGACCAGCAATGTACCCAGCAGTGTCAGGCTGCCCGCAACATCCGTGTGCTCGTTGCCCAGCAATCGTCTGCGCAACTCAACCGCGTCTCGCAGCAGCGGTTCGGCGGATTCGTAGTCGCCCTCCTCCATCAACCACATGGCGAGATTGCCCATGCCCCGTGCGACGGCCGTATGTTCGTCACCGACGGTGCGCCGATACATTTCCAGTGACTCGCGCATCAGTTCCTGCGCGGACTGAAAATCGTTTTTGTCGTACAGCAGAAAGGCCAGGTTATTCAAGGCCATCGCAACATCAGGGTGATCGTCCCCAAACAATTGGCGCTGCATCGCAATCGCCTCGCGAAACATCGCCTCTGCTTCGTCGTATTTTTCCTGGTCATTTAGCGCGAACGCAATGTTGTTCAGGCCCATGGCAATCTCTGTGTGCGCATCGCCGAGCAGAAAGCGCTTCATCTCCAGTGCTTCCCGAAACAAAATCTCTGATTCCCGATACTCACCGATCTCGCCCAGCAAGAAACCGAGATTATTCAATGCCTCCGCGAGGTCCGTATGCGGTGCATCGTGCAAACGGCGTTGCAATGCCACGGCATCACGCATCAGCGGCACCGAATCGTCATAATTTCCCTGGTCATACAGATTCAAGGCAAGACCTTCGAGACTTTTGGCTACCGCCGCACTGTTGTCACCCGCAAGATTACTTTGCATTTCCAGAGCCTGCCGTACCAACAATTCTGCCTCCTCATAATCGCCCATACGGCCAAGAAGATCTGCAAGCTCATACAAGGTGCTGGCAATATCGATATGGTCAGGTCCCAGCAATTCCTGCCGAACAGCCAGTGCTTCGCGATACATCTGCTCAGCCTTTTCGTACTCGGCCGTCAATTTGAGCACCTCGCCCAGGCTATCGGCTGTCCGGGCGACTTCGAGGTGCTCATCACCATAGAGCTCGCGACGTTTCTCCAGCGCACTTTCCAGCAATAATGCTGCCGGTGGATACAGGGCCAGGCTTTTATAAACAGTGCCCATCGTCTCCATCAGCGTAGCCTGAATAATGGGCTGCGCCGCCAGCTCTGTTTCAATCCTGGACGCACCTTTGTCCATAATTTCGCGCGCCGTGATCGAGTTGCCTTTCGCCTCATCAGGATCTGAAACCGCAAACAGGCCCACCAGAAAATCCGTTGTCTGGCGCGCGGTCTCCGCCTCGATTTCGGCTTGTTGCCGCTGGAGCTCCGCTTCATTGCGTGCCAGCACGGCCGTTGTTGCAAGCCAGCTGGTGCCAACCATGCCAAGCAACGCCGCTGCGGTGATAATGTACATGCGGCGTTGCCGACGCTGGGCCTCGCGTTGTTTCAGTGCGTCGAATCCTACCCCGAGCATTCCCGAGATGAGTTTCAGCTTGGCGTTTTGCCTGCCATCTCCCTGTGGCCGCGCGTCAGCGGCGATGGGTTCAGCGGCTTTATCCGACAAGTCTCCGTCGGCCCCCAATTGAAAACGAACCGCCGGCGGGAAACACTCAGCATCCGTTCCCGGCTCGCCATCGACAATCAAACAGAAAATGCGACCCTCGCGACCGAGCCGTTTATAGGTCAGGATTTCCTCATTGGTCCAGTGGGAACTGGCCGCATTCGGCGAACAAATGACAATCTGGCAGGCCGAGTCTTCCAGCGCCTGCGTAAGCTCGGTGCCGAGACTGTGGGAGGACGAAAGCTCCTCGCGATCACGAAAGACCTTTCCCAGGCGTTCCGAAATATCGCCCATCGATGTGGTCTCGCCCACGAGATATTTCGGCACTCGAAAGGTCTCAAGCGCCTTATGCAGCCAGGACGCCCATTTTTCGTCCTTGTGGCTGTAACTGATGAATGCCCGGTACTTGTATTTCCTACCCAAAACGCGTGTCCGTTTGCGGATCTTGTGGATGGATAGTAGATGATAGCGGTGGTTATTGCCGCGAAATGCCGCTATCCGACAGAATAGGGACGCAATAGCCCGATTACGATATGATTGCCGGCTCTTTGACCGACAGGACGGCGAAAATGCGCGATATGCTTCAATTTTACATTGACGGCCGGTGGGTCGACCCCGCGACCCCGGCGACCCTGGAAGTCATCAATCCGGCCACAGAAGAAGTGTGCGGACGTATCAGCATGGGCAGTGCCGCCGATGTCGACAAAGCGGTTGCGGCCGCCAACCGCGCGTTTCCGGAATTCGCCAGGACCACCCGGGAACAACGCATCGAATTGCTGCAATCCATTCTGGAAATCTATGCACGGCGCCACGACGAAATTGCCACGGTCATAATGGAAGAGATGGGCGCTCCCTGGGGACTCGCAAAACATGCGCAGGCCGCCAGCGGCACGCAGCACATTGCCGTGGCCCTCGAGGTTCTGAAGACCTATGCGTTCAGCGAGTCCCATGGCACCACCTCGATCGTCAAAGAACCCATCGGTCCCTGCGCAATGATCACGCCATGGAACTGGCCAATTAACCAGGTGGCCGTAAAGGTCGCCCCGGCCCTGGCAGCCGGCTGCACCATGGTTCTTAAACCGAGCGAAATTGCGCCGTTTGATGCGCTGATTTTCGCTGAAATACTCGACGAAGCTGGCGTACCCGCCGGCGTCTTCAACCTGGTGAACGGCGATGGACCTACAGTAGGCAGCGCCTTGAGCGGTCACCCCGACATCGCGATGGTGTCGTTCACGGGTTCGACGCGTGCCGGCATTGCGGTGGCACAGAACGCGGCCCCCGGCGTCAAGCGAGTGGCTCAGGAACTCGGCGGCAAGTCACCCAACATCATTCTGGCCGATGCGGACTTCGAAAAAGCGGTGAGCGGCGGTGCCAGCGTGTGCTTTAACAATACCGGGCAATCCTGCAATGCTCCCACCCGCATGCTGGTGCCGAAAGATCGCATGGCGGAAGCCGGCGCGATCGCACAACGAGTCGCCGAGGCGACCAATGTCGGCGACCCCACCGAAAAAGGGGTGAACATGGGCCCTGTGGTGTCCGATGTGCAGTGGAACAAAATTCAGGGGCTGATCCAGAAGGGTATTGATGAGGGCGCCACGCTGGTGACCGGCGGCACGGGTCTTCCGGAAGGGCTCGACAGGGGTTACTTCATCAAACCTACGGTGTTCACCGATGTCGACAGCGATATGACCATTGCCCGGGAGGAAATTTTCGGCCCGGTGCTGTCAATTATTGCTTATGAGGACGACGACGACGCGGTGCGTATTGCCAATGATACGCCCTACGGCCTGTCCGGTTACGTCAGTTCATCCAGCCTTGAGCATGCGCGCGAAATCGCGTCTCGTTTACGCACCGGAATGGTGCATATCAACGGTGCCCAACTCGACGACCTCGCACCGTTCGGTGGCTACAAACAGTCTGGCAACGGTCGTGAATGGGGTGAACATGGCATGAATGAATATCTGGAGACCAAATCAGTCTTCGGCTACGACGCCTCCTGACTGATTGCTGAGAACCTTGAATATGTCCGTCATTTTCCGCTCCATTGCCCTTCTTTTCCTTTCTTACTGCCTGCTAGGCTGCGTGGAAAGCGCTCAGGAAGAGGCCACCGGTCGAGGCAAAATCCGTGGCATGAACGCGCTGGCCGATTCGCTGGACGTGAATTTCCTGATTGAAGAACGCGGCGTCAATGCCGTCAGTTACAAGGAGGCCAGCGCCTTTGTAGCCTTCGATGACCTGACCTATACCTTCAATTTTGATATTTCCATCGCCGGACAAATTGGCGTCGATCGCATTGCCAGCGTTGAACAAAAAGTGGTCGCGGACAATGAATACTTTTTCACCCTGGCCGGCTCCGTTGCCGCACCCGAAATTCTGGTGTGGGAAAACGTAGAACGAGTATGGGATAGTACCGAAACCGTTTTCGAAATGGCCTTTGGTCATGCCAGCCCCGATCTGGGAACGGTCGATGTCTACTTCGCGCCCACTGGCACAGCCCCGGTTGTTGGCGATGCAATTGGGACTCTCTCGTTCGGCGAGCGGCTGGCGGCAGTTCAGTTTGACGCTGGCGAATTTCAACTCACGTTAACGGCACCCGGAGACCCGGCGACCGTATTGTTCAAGGGCGCGGCGTCGACGCCGCTAAATGCCAATAGCAGTTGGATCGTGATGTTCGACGCCGACCCATCGCTCACTTCTCCGATCGCTGTACAGCAAATACTGCGGACTGGCACGGCATTTGGGGTTCCCGACAGCCGTTTTGCACCGACAACTCAACTGATCAATGCCGCCTTTAGCTCCGGCAATATTGATCTCGTCATCGAGAATGACTTCATAAATCCGCCAACGGTTTCGAATCTTGCCTTTGGCGAAATCTCGGACGATGTCAATCTGCCTGCGGGAACCTCCATCTTCACCTATACACCGCCTGCAAGTACTACGGTGCTTCTGGAAGAAGAGGTATTCGTTCTGGCGGGCATTCGGATGATGATCGTATTGCAAGGTGAACCGGGCAATCTGTCGACCATTCGCCTGGCAAGTACCCGGCGACCGGTATCCACCGCGGCTCAACTTCGGATCACCAATGTGTCGTTCAACTTGCAGGAAGTCGATGTCTACCTGTCGGCGGACGGCTCCGCGATCGGCGACCTCATTCCCAACATCCGCGCACTGCCGTTCGGCCTGACCAGCGATTTTCGGGAACTGGTGGCCGACACCTTTGAGCTGACGATTACCACGCCGGGTGAAACGACGGTGCTGGCCGGTCCCGTGACGCTCGATATGTCCATCGGTGATGTCGTTGAAATTTTAATCATGGACACGGCCGACCCGGTGGTGGGTGAGATACTGGAGTTCACGAATTTACCCGGTGCGCCAACTCTGTAGAATCCCGTCCTTCGCGTTTAGCGTTTAACGCTTGGCGCTTGCGCGAATACTTCGCAGTCGCTATTGCTGCATTGCCTGAGGACTTTCCAGAACTCGTGGTGTGCGAATCGTTGCGAATTATTTAGCATGGTGCTGTCGTTGCGGGTACGTGTGGTGAGGTTAGTCTCTGAGACCCGCTGCGAGTACGTCCATGTAAGCTCGGGCCCCGCATCCATGCGGGGCACGGTCTCAGAGACTAACCTCACCACACGCACCCTTCGATGGTGGCACGCAGGTTGTTAGGATTTGCGCGCCGATAGTTCTGGCGCTGATTCGATCGGCGTAAATCTCACGCTCTTGATATTCTAGGATGAAATGGCGGCCTCAATGTAGGCACTGCGGTCATTCGCTGCCGAGCCCTCGCCGAACGCCTTGGCGTTGTACATCGCCTCATCTGCGACGCTAACCAGGTGCCAGAGATCGTCACCATGTTGCGGCGTAAAGGCGATGCCGACACTCGCACTGCAATCAATTTCCTGACCCTGAATGATATATGCCTCGGACGCTGTCTCGATCAGTCGCTCTGCAACGAATTTTGCCTCTTCAATGGTCACGTCCGGCAAGACGATCACGAACTCATCACCACCGACCCGAGCCAGAATATCTTCAGGGCGCAGACAGGATTCGAGCCGATGCCCGAATGCTTTTAACAGCGCGTCGCCGGCCCGGTGCCCGAAGCGATCATTGATTGATTTGAAATCATTGAGATCGAGGTAGAACACGGCGCCCAGCTTGCAGTTCACGAGACGCTCGGCCGCCAGTTGCTCAAAGCCGCGCCGATTGAACACGCCGGTCAACGGATCACGTAGTGCATCGGCCAGAATTTTGTTTTCGTTGTGTTTGCGAGCGGTGATGTCAATCAGCGTCACCGAGAAATCGCTGCCAACGGGCTCGCAATCCATCCGAACCCAGGTCGCCCCGTCTTCCAGCTCGACTTCAATCTCGAATCTCGTGTTCAGGTCCGCCGATCGCCTGTCACCGCCGAACACACTGAGTAGTTTCCGCGGCTGCAACACCGTCAGTTCTTCCAGCGCCATTCCGACCAGTGAGCTGCCGTCGCTACGCAGAAATCGCTCCGCCGCCTGGTTGGCAAACGTGCAGCGATATCGGTCTGGCTGCATCTCATCTCGGGCAAATCGCAGGATACCATTTGACGAGTTTTCCACCAGTGAGCGAATCAGTCGCTCACTATCCTCCAGGGCACTCTGCGCTTGTTTGCGCGCGGTGATGTCGCGGCAAATGACTACGGTACCTTGCGGGCGCCCGGACTGCCCGGCCAGGGGCGCGACGTTCAGTTCGAAGAACCGGTCGCTCTGCAAACGCACCGTTTCTTTCAAATCCTGATCCTGCGCACCTGTCAGGAGCGCCTTCACGGCTGGCAAATCCTCCCACAGACCTTTGCCGATTAACTCGTCCTCGGTCGCCTCGAGAAGCTCCTGTGCAGGCCGGTTTGCACTGATAATCTTTTGCCGATAGTCGAGCACAAAAATGGGATCGCAAACATGGTCGAACATGGTTTGATAGGCCAGCGGACTGAAACTGTGCACGCGCAGCACCTGGCTCACCCACCAGTAGGCGGGCATCAACAACACCAGTGTGGACGAGGTAAACGGAAAATCGATCGGGCCGATTCGCAGTAGTGTATTACCGGCGTTTACTGCAAAAGGCAGAACCGCGCATATTAGCAGCAGCAGGATCTTCTTTCGGTGCGCACGGGTAATGGTTGGCAATCGTCCGGCCATGGCGACGATTGAATAGCCGAATAGAGTATAGGCAAAGGGCGCATGCACTGATCGAAACCAAAAGTTCTCTGTCACCTCAGAAAACGTAGTGCCTTGCTCCGTTTCGATAACTGACCAGACAAGGTGGTGCCACGAGTTGGTTATGGCGAGCAATGTTGATGCAATCGGGACAATGCAAAACAAAGCAATGACCCAGGGATTGGCACGGCTAACCGTGTATTCACGGTAAATCACGTAGAGGACGACGGGCAAAAAGCCACCCGAGAAATACGCCAGGACTCGCCCGATGCCGTACATATCGGAGTCGGTTGTGCCAAAGGAAAAGGCCGACCCCATGACCATCGCACCGATGAGAAACAGGAAATAGCTGACCGAGGTCGTGGCGGGGTCAGTGGACTCCCGGGATACCTGGACTGCCAGCCATAGATAAGCAATGCCAGCGAAGGCGAAAATCATCGGCAGTACAGAAATGAGTTCGGCTAACAACGAACTTCTCTACGGCCCATTGGTATGGCTTGGGCGTACATTATCCCATGCTAGCGCCGCCACGCGCAGCGTACTGCGACTTGCGACGCATTCCAGAACGCCTGACCGGAAACAGGTCACTGTTCCGGTAAAAACACCGGATACGGGACACTGTTCCGGTTGGAACAAGAGGAATCAGGTTTGGCGCGGGCGTTTCGGTTGGACGTGCTGCAATGTCTCCGGATGAGCCAGGGAATCTCTGATCTACTCTAAACTGATATCTCGTCTCAACAAATTCGTCATGTTTGGTGGATTCGCGCGTCAGGTCGCGCTCCTACAGGAATCCCTTGTAGGAGTGCGACCTGACGCGCGACCCCGCGAATCCAGACTCACACACCCTATTTGCTGCTACAGAATAAATCAGAGCTTCCCTGACAACGTAAAAGCATCACGCCCACCAAGATCAACTACAATCCTTCCGCTGTATCGCTGATCAGCGTATCCACGACCGCCTTCAGTGCATCCTCTTCGTTCTTCCCGGCCGCCATGGCGAGCTCGTACGTCTTGAGTTGTCGATGTGCGCTCGTGCCGCGACTTAATATTTCATGCACATGAGCAATTTCCGATTCACAACCCAGCGCCCGCGCATCTTCCTCTGTCATGTTCAGGATATCGAGCAGCAACTGCTCAAACGGCACTAACTCGCCTTTCGCGAAATCGATAAGTCCTTCATCAAAGCTGTAGCGCATCGCACGCCAGCGATTTTCGTAAATTAGCATCGGCGTATAAATTCGCCAGCGCTTGTTCTCCAATCGCAATCGATACAACATTCGCAGGATACACACCAGTATCGCGACCAGCGCGATGGCGTCATCGACTCGCGTGCAAACATCCATGATGCGGGTTTCCAGGGTTGGATACCGGGCACTCGGACGAACGTCCCACCATATCTTGGTGGAATCCTCCAGCATCCCCGCGTTGATCAGGATGTCGACATGCCGTTGGTACTCCGCAAAACTTTGAAACCGTTCTGGCAGCCCGGTACGGGGCAGTACGTCGAAGACCGTTAGACGATAGCTTTTCAAGCCGGTGTCGCGGCCCTCCCAGAAAGGGGACGAACACGACAACGCCAGCAGATGTGGCAGGAAGTAGCTCAGCTGATTCATCAGGTCGATACGCAAACTGTCATCGTTAATGCCGACATGCACATGCATTCCACAAATCATCAGCCGATGTGCAGCCCCCTGCATTTCCGCCGTGAGCGAATCATATCGCTCCATCGGCGTATGCTTCTGTTCGGTCCAGCGGCTGAATGGATGCGTAGACGCCGCGATCGGTGCCAACCCATGGCGCCCGGCAACATCGATGACAATCTGTCGTAGTCGCACCAGGTCCTCGCGTGCCTCCTGCACGTTGTTGCAAACCTTGGTGCCAATCTCGATCTGCGAGCGCATCAACTCCGTCGTCACCTGTTCGCCACATAACTCCTGGCATTCGCCGATTAATGACTTCGGCGGATCAATGATGAGCGCGCGGGTTTCCTTGTCGACCAGCAGATATTCTTCTTCCACACCGATGGTGAATTCAGGTTTCGCTTGCAACATGGCTCTACCCCTGAGAGTGACTGGCTATCAGGATCCGGTTGGACCCAGAGCCAGGTTGTGACTGTGTTTTTTCTGATGACCAGGTTCGAGCATGGTGCGAATGATGCCGTGCATCACCGCCCCCATCACTTCGACCCCGGCGCTGTCATCAATCAAGTCCTGCCTGATTTCAATACCAACATGCGGTAAACCCGCATCTTCCGCGTGGTGATCAATCGTGAAATCCTGCGGAGCCTTGCCGGAATAAGGTTCGTTGTCTCCCACTTCGAATCCGGCATGACGAAAACCCTCGATCAGAATTTCCGCCGTGTCCCGATCCGCGTCCCAGAGAATGCCAATCTCCACGTCGCGTGAGACACCGTTCATGACCGGTGTAAAACTGTGGATCGCGAAGAAAGCCGTTGTGTCTCCATAAGCGGCCAATCGTTTCAACTCAACGTCAACTGCGTAGTGGTAGGGCCAGTATATTTCTGAAGCACGCTGGTCTTTCTGCGCCTGTTTCAAATTGCGATTGCCGTGAATGACGACGCCATCACCAAACTCCAGGAAGGCACCCGGATCGAAAAGATCGCGATTGCAATCGACAACGAGTCGCGAATATTGCGCCAGAACCGCCGTCGTACCCAGACTCGCGGCAAGACGTTCCGTCAATGCTCCGGCGCCAATATCCCACGCCAGGTGGCAACGACGGGCAACCGGGTCCAGCCCCATATTTTCCAGTGCCGCCGGGAAGCGGCGACTGGCGTGATCGCATACCAGCAACATGGGCAAAGTTGCCGCCGCATTCAGGATGGCAAAAGGAACCGGCTCATCGGCAGCGAGCAGGCTTTTTTCAATGCCATTGAGTGGCGTGACGTCTTGGGCCATATTCGTTTAGTGGTTGGT
>CAYUOY010000016.1:35212-40555 GCA_964446495.1 uncultured Woeseiaceae bacterium
GTGGTTGGTAGTTCGTAATTCCAGTGTACCGTAACGGTCGCCGAATTTGGTGACCCTGGAACAGCGGAAATTACTTAGGGAACCTCGGGTTTATTCTGAAAAAGCAAATGTGGTGTGGGAATTTTGATTCGTGGGGTCGCGCTCCTGCAGGAATCCCTTGCAGGAGCGCGACCTGACGCGCGACCCCGCCAAACATGAGAAATTTACAGAAACAAGATATAAATTTAGAATTGATAAGAGCTTCCCTGGCCCATAGCCGGTACGTCGAAGAACAGATATCTTCAGAACGCTGACCGCCTCCGAATCAGGCCATCAATGAAGGCGAAGCCGACTCACCCCAGGGCTCAAACTCATCCACAGAGGCCGGTCGGGCGATATAGTAGCCCTGCGCATAAGCAATACCCAGTTCGCCCAGCTTGTCCATCACTTCCTTGGTCTCCACGCGCTCGGCGATCGACTCAATCCCCATCGCCCGGCCTACATCATTGATCGCGCGAACCATGCTCTCGTCCACGCTGTCGTCAATCACATTGCGCACAAACTGACCGTCGATTTTCAGGTAGTCGACCGGCAGATTTTTGAGGTAGGTAAACGATGACAAGCCGCTGCCGAAATCATCCAGCGAGAACTTGCAACCCAGCTTCTTGAGCGCCTGCATGAAATGAATCACCCGCGACAAATTGGAGATGGCCGCCGTTTCCGTTATCTCGAAACAGATAGCACCCTCCGGCAACTGGTGCTGTTCCAGTTCTGAAATGACGTAGTCGAGAAAACTCTCTTCACTGAGTGAGGTCCCGGACAGGTTCACCGCCAGTGTGAAACGTGCGACACCGGTGGCGGACTTGCGATCGGCCAGCTTCGACAGCGTTTCATGCACTACCCAACGATCAAGCGTCGACATCATATTGTATCGCTCTGCCGCGGGAATGAATTGATCCGGTTGTACCAGCTCGCCGTTCTCATCGCGCATGCGCAGCAGCAATTCATAGTGGCCGCGTTTGTCACTTGAATTGCCGCCGATGCCAACGATGGGCTGGAAAAAGAGTTCGAAGCGTTCATCTTCAATCGCGCTGGTGATGCGTGACACCCATTTCATTTCTTCGTGCAATGCGACCGCGTCACTGTCCTGGTACATATGAATCTTGTTGCGACCCATGTCCTTCGCCGAATAGCAGGCGACATCGGCGGAACTCATAATACTGCCGACGCTGGGGCTTTCATGGGTCACCATCACGACACCGATAGAGCAACGGACATTGGTAAATGCCTCCTGCCAGTCAAAGCGGTGTTCTTCCACGGCGAGGCGAATAACTTCCGCGACTTCGCGCGCACGATCACGATCACAGTATTCGAGCAGGACGGCAAATTCGTCGCCACCGATACGGGCAACGATGTCGGTCGAGCGAATGTTCGCCTGAATAATCTCAGACACCTGCCGCAGCAACTCGTCACCGGCGGTGTGCCCAAAGGTGTCGTTGACCACCTTGAACTGATCCAGGTCAATGTAGAGAAGCGCGTGGGTATGATTCGGGTTTTCGTGCGTCTTTTCCAGCGATGCGACCAGCTGGTTTTCAAACTCACGACGATTAATCAGGCCGGTAATGGCATCGTGGGATGCCTGGTAACTCAACTGCCGGAACAGGCTCGACTCTTTGCCGATATCATGAAATACCATGACGGCGCCGATCACATTACCAATGCGATCCCGTATCGGTGCCGCTGAGTCCTGAATGGGGATCTCCTGGCCGTCCTGACTAATCAATACAGAGTTTTCTGCCAGCGAGATGACCCGGCCTTCCTTCAGGCAGCGTGCCACCGGCTGTTCAACGGTGGATCGGGTGTGTTCGTTGACGATCATCATGACATCGCCAATCGGCTTGCCACGCACCTGGCGCAGGTCACAGCCAATTAACTGCTGGGCGACCGGGTTGATGTAGTCGATGCAGCCTTCGGCGTCGGTCGTGATCACGCCATCCGCGATCGATTGCAAAGTAACCTGGGCCCGTTCCTTTTCTTCGAAAACCCGCGTTTCGGCAATCTTTCGATCGGTGATGTCAGAGATCGTGCCCTCGTGGGCGACTACGTTACCGGAATCATTGTAGATCGCCCGCGAATTCTCCAGCACGACAATCTCGCTACCGTCTTTGCAGCGCAGTCGATACTCGAAATTCTTGATGATGCCTTCGGTTTCCAGCCGCGCGAAAACGCGTTCACGGTCGATCGGGTTCACATACAGCATGGTCGTGCGGCCAGCCGTTTTCAGTTCTTCGACACTGCTGTAGCCCAGCATCTCAACGAGCGCCGGGTTCGCGGTGGTGATATCACCGTCACGAGAGGCGATGTAGACACCGTCCACCACGTTCTCGAACAAACCTCTGTAGCGGGCTTCACTGTTCTTCAGCCGTTGCTCATCGAGTTCGCGCTTCACCGCTATTCCGGCAAGCCGTGCTACGCGTCCGAACCGGTCCAGTTCGTCCGTCGTGGGGGAGCGTTTCTTACCGGCATATATGTCAAAGGTGCCGATGATCCGGCCAGCAGCACCGAAGATCGGGAATGACCAGACAGCGGCGATGCCGTGTGACTGCGCGTCCTTGCTGAAAGCAGACCAGGCCGGGTCAGCGGATATATCGGCGACAATTTTCTGCGCCGCAGCGAAAACTGCCGCACCACAGGTGAGACTGTCTTCGGCGACCGGCACAAAATCCAGGTGCAACTTGAATGGATCCGGGAGGCTGGGGGCTTCTTCCACCGACAAGCATTGATTCTTGACGTCCAGCAACATAATGGCCACCGACATCCCGTTACCGACCTTTTCCGCACAACGGCAGATGGCTCGCAGGATCTGGCCAAGCGGTTTGTTGGTGGCGATCATCTCGAGAATTTTGTTTTGCGCGTAGACCTGCTCGTCATCGCGTTTGCGGTTCGATATATCGGTGATGCTGACGCGAATCAGCTTCCGGTCATTGTCCGGCAATCGGCTGAAACGAATCTCGCAGGGAAAGACGCGACCGCTGGCATCTTTGTGCGTCCACTCGAAGACCGGGTGATCGCCCTTCAGTGTTTGCTCGATATATTCAAGCCCGGCGCTGGTAGTCGATCGCCCATCCGGTTGAACGTTAGGGCTGATCGCTTTTGGGCCGATACTGGTCAGTCGCGCCCGCGACAGGTTAAACAATTCACAGGCTTTGCTGTTGGCGTCGCAAAAACGGAGCGTCTCGACATCCAGGACCACGATCGCCTCGGGTGAGTTTGCGACCAGTGCCGAATAGCGTTCTTCGTTTTCCTGCTGCGTTTTCGCCGCGCGTTTGCGGCTGCTGATGTCTCGCAAGCTGACGATGTAAGTGTCCGCCTTGCTGGCACTCAACTCGCTGGCATTGATTTCGACATCGAACGCTTCACCGTCCGCACGGACCGCTCGAGTCTCACCGCCGATAAATTTGATCTGTGTGGCATCCACATCGGACATGAACGGCGCCAGAAAATCAGCCACGGCCAGCTCGCCGATATCGGGCAACAGGCTGGCCAGTGTCGAGCCTTGCAGCTCCCCGGCGGGTCGTCCAAAGTAGCGTGAACAGACCTTGTTGCAGCTTTCAACGACGCCCGCCGCATTGACCGATATCAATGCCTCGGTGACGCTATCGAGAATCGCCTCAATGGGCATGGTGGTGCTGAAAGTCTGGGTCAGCGATTGCGTGGTCGCTGCCTCCAATTTGTCATAATGTCGGTCGATCATCTTCAGCAGCGTGAGGAAGTCCAGCTTACTGTTGCCGGACTTGCCCGATGCTTGCCTGACCCGTTGTTGCCGTTCTTTGTGCATCAATACCCTGACCGATCGATTGCCCCGCTAGCGGAGCGACACTCTGCGGCCGGCATCACCTCGTGACGCTATAACGGCAGCCTGTTTGGCACAGTAGTGAGGTCAGGCGGGATCGTCTGTGATGCGTTTCTCGGATTGACAGGGCCATGGGATTTTATTATCGGAGGAATGATACGGGTGGCGAAAAATGACTGATTATAGGCTTTCTTGCCCATATATAATATTCATAGCTTTACATAACTATGATATGGTCAGAATGAGTAAACATTGCGCCGTCACGATCTGGCGCACGAACCAACCCGAAAACAAGGCCCCTAGGCTGCCCGCAGGAACACCCGCAATTTACCTGGGCAAGGCCGGACCTATGGCCCGAGCGCATTCATGAATGGTTCGGGCTAGGGCTGCTTGGCCGGCATCGAAATTCCCACTTCCCCATCCGGCCCCTCAACCAGTTCGCCATTCACGGTCGGCACCCGCGGTGCACGCCCAACCTGAATCGGTATCGACATCGACCGCATCATCGTGCCGCTGTCGGTTTCAATCTCGGCGGAGACCACCAGGTACAGGCGCCCCTCGCGTTGCGGTACCACCGTCACCTGCTGCTGTCGACTGACGGCCCGGTTCGCCTGCGGTACCAATGCCACCGTCTGCAGCTGTGTGTCCGGGAAGGTCAGGCTGCCCGCCTCATTCACCCGGTAATGCACGGTGATGGGCCGATCGGAAAGTGGTGAAGAAACCTGCAAATCGATGCTGACCGAGCGGCCGACAACGGGATTGCCAACGATCGTGTAGTCGATCGAAATCGGCGCCGTGATTTTTCCGGGCGACATTGCCGGCTGCCGGGCAGCGGGTTTCTTTACAGCGGCTATCGGTGCCGGTACTGACTGGCCGTTGGCAACCGGGGCGGTTTCGATTTCACTGCCAGTGTCGCCGCCGGTATCGTTTTCGCTACCGCCCCCACAAGCCATCAATATCAGGCTTACCACGAATACGGTTACGGTCTTCCAATGTATCACTCGATTCATCCTGGTTACTCTCGCAGTGTGTCGCTTGCAGTCTGTGGAAAACTACCCGCGGGGCTTTCAACAGCGTCGTTTCAACAGGCTGCTAGTTAATTGTGACATCAAAACAGGTTTGTTCCGGGAAATTCGCACGCGAATCAGGATCCCGGTAGCGAAATTCGGTCAGATCCATCACGTAGTCACCCGGTGCCAAAACGCCGGTGACCGCTATTTCCTGATTGGGTTGGCAGCTCGTCGCATCCAGCATCAACTGCCCATTTCGCCACAGGAGGAGATCCGGATCGCTGTGCTCGCTGATCTCCGGATCGCTAATGTCGGCCGTGACGCAGTTATATCCGGGCGATGGCGTTGAGTCAGGGTTGACGGTATCGACCGTGAACGTCCTTGCGCCCGAGTTCTGCAGATTCAATCGCAAGAATCTTACTTCGGATAATTTATTGCCATCGCGGACCGAATCAAACTGGCTGTTGCTGCAAATGCGCACGGTATTGCCGAGGGCAATGT
>CAYUOY010000017.1:0-38512 GCA_964446495.1 uncultured Woeseiaceae bacterium
GCTGGTCTCGGTCGAGAACAGACGTACGGTTCGCGGCGCCTGCCGGGTAACGTTGATCAGGGGTTCGTCTGCTGCGGCTAACATGTTGGTCAACGCGTGTTCTATTTTCCGCAGCCGGTCCGCTTCGACTTCCACTCGATGGTCGGTTTCCAGGAAGACGTAAGTATCGAGGCTGAACCCGTTCGCCAGCGGGACAATGCGGGCATCAACAATCGTCATGCCAAGTTCTGCCAGAACGGCTGTTGTGCGGGAAAATGTGTGTGATTTCCACGGCGTGTAGATCATGGCTTCTATGCCGCCAGCCATGGCCTGCAAGCGAACGTCAGCGAATCCGTGCTTGAGATGCAGATCGGAATTTGTCAGTACTTCCGTGTGCCAGGCGATTTCTCTCTTGCGATAGCGAAGAAAATAGTCATCCGCCAATTGCGCCCATACGCGATCAGTTTGCTCATCACCAATTCGGGCCTCGCGCAGCAATTCACGTGCCGCGTCTTTTTTCTCCATAATTAACTGTTCGCGATCGATGGCGTTTTCGAGACCGCGCCGCAACGCGCTCCGGGTCAACGAAAACAGGTCGTGGAAGAGCCTGGCTTTCCATGAGTTCCACAACGTCGGATTGGTGCCCCGAACATCTGCGATGGTCAGAACATACAAATATTCGAGGTGTGCCGTGTCGCCCACCAGGGCTGCGAACTCATTAATGACGTCCGGATCCCCAATGTCTTTTTTTTGTGCTGTCGTTGACAACACGAGGTGATGCCGCACCAGCCACGCGACCGTGCGGGCATCGTAGGGACTCATGCCATGCTCGAGACAAAAGGCCTCTGCATCTACCGCACCCAGGTTAGAGTGATCGCCACCGCGTCCTTTGGCAATATCATGAAACAGACCGGCCAGGTACGCGATTTCCGGTTTTTCCACGGATTGCATCAAGCGACTGCAATCCGGGTATTCGTGATCGAAACGTTGCAACGCAAAACGCCGCAAATTGCTGACGACGAACAAGGTGTGTTCGTCGACCGTATAGGCATGGAAAAGATCGTACTGCATCCTGCCAACGATGCGCCCAAAAGCCGGAATATAGAGGCCGAGTACACCATAACGATTCATGCGTCGCAATTCGTGAGTAACGCCTTCGGGTGCCCGCAAAATGCTCAGAAACAACCGATGATTGCGTGGGCTTTGGCGAAATTCCTCGTCGATCAGGGGCAGGCTGCGGCGGATGAGGCCTACCGTGAAGGCGCTGACACCGCGAATGTCGGAGTTCTGCTGCAACAGCAGGAACAACTCGAGCAGTGCTGATGGCTCATTCACAAACACCTGTTCGTTGACAGTCTGCAAGAATCCGTTCTTTACTTCAAAACGTTCGTTGAGTGAACTCGGTCTGGCGTCCGGGTCCATCAGGATGGCTTCTTCGAACAGCTGCAGCAGCATTTCATTCAGCCGGCTCAGTTCCATCACGGTGCGGTAGTAACGTTGCATCAACTGTTCAACCGCCAGGGTGAAGCTGGCGTCTTCATAGCCAAGCATTTGGGCCAGATTGATCTGATGGTCGAATAACAACCGGTCCTCACAGCGGCCGGTCAGTGCATGCAAACCGAAGCGGACCCGCCACAGGAACTCCTGGCCTTCATGCAGGCGCTTAAGTTGGCCCTGCGTCAGGAAATTGTGTTGGACCAGTTCATCGAGCGTGCCAACGCCAAAGTGTCTCTTGGCCACCCAGCCGATCATCTGAATGTCTCGCAGTCCTCCCGGACTTCCCTTTACATTGGGCTCCAGCTTGTAGGCGGTATCATCATAACGGTGATGCCGTTCGATCTGTTCGGCGCGCTTGGCCTCGAAAAATTGTTTGGAGGGCCAGATCCGGGAGGCGGAAATGGCGGTTTTCATCGCCTGGTACAACGGCTCCGGTCCGGACAGAAGTCGCGTTTCCATCAGTGTGGTGGCGACCGTCACATCCTTTGCAGCTTCGCGGCGGCAGTCCTCCGCGGTACGTACACTGTGGCCAATATCGAGACCCACATCCCAAAGGCACGCCAGAAATGCCGATACGGCCTGCTCGCTGCTGGCGTTAAGGGTGCCGCTGGTTAGCAGCATGATGTCAACATCGGAGCTCGGGTGTAATTCTCCGCGTCCGTATCCGCCAACCGCGACCAGAGCAATGTCGTCGACATTCTCCGTGCTGTTGGTCCAGATGTGCAGCAATAATTTGTCGACGAGTTTGGCCCGCAGTCGAACCAGTTCCACGATTGACGCGCCGTGACGGAATTGCTCAAGCATGGCCGCATCCGCCCGTCCAAGGGCGGTGCCGAGTGACTCTATTGAGCTCCCGGCCTGCGACAAATCGGTGCTGAAGGTTTCTGGCACCGCCTCGATGTTCATGGCGCGAAGCGCAGGGATGCGCGAGAGTAGCGTTCAAATGTCGACGTTGAAAAAGTCATGGCGGACTTTTTTAACAGACTGCTAGCGTTGATTCGCACCGAGTGTCAGGACCTCGTAGCCGTTTTCCGTAATTAGCACCGTGTGCTCCCACTGCGCTGACAATTTGTGATCCCGGGTGACCACAGTCCAGCCATCAGGCAATAAACGTACTTGCCGCTTGCCCGCATTCACCATGGGTTCTACCGTCAGCGTCATGCCGGCTCGCAGTTCCATTCCAGTGCCTGCCTGACCGTAGTGAAGCACCTGTGGATCTTCGTGGAAAACCCGGCCAATACCATGTCCGCAATACTCGCGAACGACGGAATAGCGATTCTTTTCAACATGTTGTTGTACCGCAGCACCCACGTCGCCGAGGCGATTGCCGGCCGCCAGCTGCTCAATGCCCAGCCACATGGCGTCGTACGCCACCGCGGACAGGCGTTCCGCCTGCACGCCGGGCTTGCCAACGAAAAACATGCGGCTGGTATCGCCGTGATAACTGTCCTTAATGACTGTGATGTCGATGTTAACGACATCACCCGATTTGAGGATCCGCTCACCGGGTATACCGTGGCACACGACGTGATTGATCGAGGTGCAAATCGACTTGGGGAAGCCGCGGTAGTTCAGAGGCGCGGGCACCGCTTGCTGGTCTACGGTGATGTGTCGGTGGCATATGGCGTCGAGTTCTTCCGTGCTGACCCCTGGTTTGACATAATCACCAATCATGTCGAGGACGTCCGCGGCCAGTCGTCCCGCGACCCGCATTTTGTCCTGTTCTTCCTCTGTTTTGATCGTTACGTGCATGGCCATCCAGCTTTTGAGTGCTTAAAAAAAAGAAAAAGGAGTCGGACTCCTTTCTCTTGCCAAATTCCGCATTGTTGGCGGCAGAACAGTATGGTATAAAGCGCGCGCCCAAGAGGCAATTAATCCACACGTACACCGTCACATGGTGCTGGGTGCCCCACTTGAAAAGGGGTTGCACATGGGGTGTACGGAGGCATAACCCGGAGAAATATCATGGCAGACGTAACTATGCGCCAAATGCTTGAGGCAGGCGTGCACTTTGGTCATCAGACCCGTTACTGGAACCCGAAGATGGCACCCTACATCTTTGGCGAACGTAACAAGATTCACATTATCAATCTCGAAAAGAGCCTGCCCATGGCTCGCGACGCGTATGCGTTCACCAAGGCCATTGTCGCCGACGGCGGCAAGATCCTGTTTGTTGGTACCAAACGCGCCGCGCGTGAGTCGATGCGCACAGAGGCTGAGCGGTGCGAAATGCCGTTCGTCAGCTACCGCTGGCTTGGCGGCATGCTAACCAATTACAAAACCATTCGTCGCTCCGTGCAGCGGCTCAAGAATCTTGAAAAGATGGCGGAAGAGGGCGGTTTCGAGGGCCTGACAAAAAAAGAGGTTCTGGGCCTGACCCGCGAAAAGGACAAGTTGGATCGCAGTCTTGGCGGCATCAAGAATATGGGTGCATTGCCGGACGTCTTGTTTGTGGTTGATGTCTCACATGAAGATATCGCCATTCGCGAAGCTCGCAAGCTGGGCATCCCCATTGTCGCTGTGGTCGACACGAATTGTTCCCCGGATACGGCGGACTACGTGATTCCCGGAAATGATGACGCCATGCGCGCGATTTCTTTGTATGCCACGCTGATTGCCGATGCAGTACTGGATGGCAAGGCCTCACTGCCGGAAGTAGCGCTGGGTGACGACGACTTCATCGAGCTGGATGAGGATGGCAAGCCCAAGAAGGCAGGCGCACGCAAGAAGAAGCCGGCGCGAAGTTCCGGCACTCGTAGTGCCCGCAGCGTCTCGGTTGCCAAAAAAGCAGAGCCAGCTGCGGACTCGGCGCCTGCGCCGAAAGCGAGCGGTGACGCTGCTTCTGTCGCAGACGAAAAAACGGCAGAGGCAGCGACGGAGTCACCCGCTGCAGCGCCTGCAAAGGTTGATGCCAAGAGTGAGGATGCCCCCAAAGCAGAAGCAGAAGTATCTGCTGAAGTGGTAGCTGAGCCCGCAGCAAAACCCGGGGAAGATGCCGACGCAGCCGCGACCGAAACGGCCGAGGATAAGACCGCCGCGAAGAAGACCAGCAAGAAAGCGGCTGCCAGTAAAACCACCAAAAAGGCTGCGACCAAAAAGGCCGCCACTCAGAAGGTAGCTGCCGGGACAACCGCGACCAAAAAGAAAGCCAGCAAGGCATCGAAAGATGTTGCGGCCGACGACGACAAGTAACGGTATCCGGGAAGGCAGGTTTAGGCAGAGTTGTGCCCGATTCAGGGCACAAATCGGACAGAATATAGAGGATAGAACGATGTCAATTAGTGCATCAATGGTAAAAGAACTTCGTGAGCGCACCGGCGCTGGCATGATGGAGTGCAAGAGAGCCCTGGTTGAAACGAACGGCGACGCGGAAGCGGCGGTTGAGCTGTTGCGGACCTCGGGGCAGGCGAAAGCGGACAAGAAAGCGGGCAGAGTGGCAGCAGATGGCCGCGTAGTAATCGCCGTCAATGGCTCCAGTGCGGCCATTGTCGAAATAAATTCCGAAACTGACTTCGTCGCGAAAGATGAAAATTTCATCGGCTTTACAGAGGCGGTGGCCAATGCGGCTCTTGAAGGAGAAATCGACGATATCGAGGCGCTAATCAGCCATACGATGGCAGACGGTCGTACTGTTGAAGCCGCGCGTACTGACTTGATATCGAAGGTGGGCGAAAAGATATCAGTTCGTCGTGTGGTACGGATGGAAGCGGACGACCAACTCGGCAATTATACCCACGGAGCGCGAATTGGTGCGGTTGTAGCGCTGTCTGGCGGTGATGCGGAACTGGCGCGGGATATTGCCATGCACGTGACGGCCAGCAATCCTGAATGTATCGATGCGGACGGTGTGCCGGCGGATGTCCTGGAGCGCGAGCGACGCATTTTCGTTGAGCAGGCAGCCGAGTCTGGCAAACCGCCGGAAATTGTCGAGAAGATGGTCAACGGAAGAATAGGCAAGTTCCTGAAAGAAATAACATTATTGGGTCAGCCTTTCGTCAAGGATCCGGATGTCACGGTGGGCAAATTACTCGAAAAAGCCGGCGCAAACGTATCTCAGTTTGTCCGCTTCGAAGTAGGCGAGGGAATCGAGAAAAAAGTCGAAAACTTCGCCGAAGAGGTGATGCAGCAAATCGAAGCCAGCAAGAAATAGCTGGGTCGCCACCATACGTCTCTAGAAACCAAGTGTATTCTAGGACCTTAGTCCTTGAATACGTTAGAATCTGTGCCGCCCTCGAGGGGGCATGGATTGATTCGAACCATAAGGACCAGGCCCTATGAATGCAGCTCCCGTTCTCTATCGTCGCGTACTGCTCAAGTTGAGTGGCGAGGCGCTAATGGGAGATCTGGACTATGGCATTGATCCGGAGGTCATCAAGCGCATAGCGGCTGAGGTCGCCGAGGTGCAGAAGCTTGGCATTGAAGTTGCGCTGGTCATAGGTGGTGGCAATATCTTTCGCGGTGCGGGTCTCGCGGCCGGTGCCGGTATGGATCGGGTAACAGGCGACTACATGGGCATGCTCGCGACGGTAATGAATTCGCTGGCCATGCAGGATGCGCTTGAGGGCCAGAAGGTATTTGCTCGAGTCATGTCAGCACTGCAGATTCATCAGGTTTGCGAAGACTACATTCGTCGCCGGGCGGTTCGTCATCTCGAGAAAGGCAGGATTGTTATTTTTGCCGCCGGGACTGGCAATCCATTTTTTACCACGGACTCTGCGGCAAGCTTGCGTGCTATCGAAATTGGCGCCGATGTTCTCATGAAAGCGACGATGGTCAGCGGCGTTTATGATTCCGATCCGAAGCTGAATTCCGAGGCCGCATTGTACGACACGGTATCGTTTGACAAGGTGCTGAGCGACAAGCTCCGGGTAATGGATGCCACGGCCGTTGTGATGTGCCGCGACAATAATCTGCCACTTAGAATTTTCGATATGACCCAGCCGGGCACGTTGGTACAGGCGATGACCGACAGTGAAGTCGGCACGCTGGTAACCGTCTAAGAGGCGAGTCCCGGTCATTACTGGACAGAGGGTAAAAACGTGATTGACGACATCAAGAAAGATGCGACGCAGCGCATGCAAAAAAGTGTTGCTTCATTCAGTCAGGAATTAACCAAGGTTCGGACGGGCCGGGCCCATACCAGCCTGCTCGACCACATTACGGTTGAATATTACGGCAGCCAGGCGCCGCTGAACCAGGTGGCCAACGTAAATGTCGAGGATGCACGAACCCTGTCTGTCGTACCGTGGGAAAAAGACATGGTGCAGTCGATAGAAAAAGCCATCATGAATTCTGATTTGGGTTTGAATCCGGCAACCGCGGGGACCATTATTCGCGTGCCGCTGCCGCCGCTGACCGAAGAGCGTCGCAAGGACCTGATTCGGCTGGTGCGTCAACAAGCCGAAGGTGCACGAATTGCCGTCAGAAATATCCGCCGGGATACGTTGGGCGATCTGAAAGATCTTCTCAAGGAAAAAATGATCGGCGAAGACGACGAACACAGAGCGCACGATGAGATTCAGACCATCACCGACAAAAATGTCGCAGACATCGACAACGTTCTCGAGCGAAAAGAGAGCGAGTTGATGGAAATCTGATTGTCGGGCCGATGTCAGCGACGGGCGTACAAGCGGCGGCAGATAGCCGCGACAATGGCAACATTCCTGGCCATGTGGCGATCATTATGGATGGCAACGGCCGCTGGGCGGAGGGCCGCTCGAAACCGCGCCAATTCGGACATCGTGCGGGCGTAGCTCCGGTTCGTAAGATCGTCGAGCATGCGGCGCGTCGTGGTGTTTCCTATCTGACGCTGTTCGCCTTCAGTAGTGAAAACTGGCAGCGTCCGCGGCTCGAAGTCAGCAAACTCATGGGATTGTTCGTCGAAGCATTGCAACGAGAACTCGATTCGCTGCATCGTAATAATGTGAAGCTCAAATTTATTGGCGCACGCGACAAATTGCAGCAGAAATTGTGCGACAAAATTGAGGCGGCCGAGACCAAAACGGCTGAGAATACGGGATTGACCCTGGTTGTGGCGGTTGCTTACGGCGGTCGCTGGGATCTGGTCAATGCGGCACGGAAACTAGTTGAACGGGTGGTCGCCGGGGAGTTGCAGCTCGCTGACATTGATGAATCGAAATACGCTGATCAGCTATCGCTGGCAGGCATCCCGGACCCGGACTTGTTAATTCGAACCGGTGGGGAACAGCGCATCAGCAATTTCCTGTTATGGAATCTCGCTTATGCGGAGCTCTTTTTCTGTGATGATCTCTGGCCGGATTTTACGGCAGAGCATTTTGACGATGCGCTACAGTTCTTCGTCCAGCGGCAGCGTCGTTACGGCACGACCAGGAAACAAAGTGGGACTTCCTGAGATGTTGAAGCAAAGAATTCTCACAGCGGCCGTGGCATTAGTATTGCTAATGCTGGTTTTGTTCGTATTGCCACAACCGATGGCGAGACTGGTTATCGCCGTTTTGATTGTAGCGGCGGCCTGGGAATGGTCTGGTTTCCTGGGCTTGCCGGGGACGCGGGATCGTCTGGTTTATGTTGCCGGCATGACCGTGCTGCAGGCGGCGGCATGGTGGTATGTGCCAGCATTCATTCCTTACCAGTTGATATTGTACGTGGCTATTGGCGGGTGGCTGGCCGCACTGTTCTGGATGTTTTTTTATCCTACGAACATTCCACAGGCGATCAGCTGGCTGTCCGGTGTGCTGGTATTAATACCGGCCTATGTAGCGCTCGACTGGCTGTACGTCCGGTCTCCTTCTTTGTTGCTGTTTCTTCTAGCCATTGTCTGGGCCGCCGATATCGGTGCGTATTTTGCCGGCAAGAAGTTCGGGCGTGTCAAGCTTGCACCGGCCATCAGTCCCGGCAAGACCTGGGAGGGCGTGCTGGGCGGTTTGATTGCCGTTTCCGTGCTGTCGCTGGGCTACGGTTTTTTCGTCCAGGGTAATATCGCTGTGTTGGTACCTTTTTGCCTCGCAATTGGCCTGTTGTCGGTAGTGGGTGATCTTACGGTGAGCATGTTCAAGAGGCACGCCGGTATTAAGGACAGTGGCAAGCTTTTTCCCGGTCACGGTGGGCTGCTTGACCGGATCGATAGTGTCACGGCTGCGTCGACATTATTTGCGGCAGGCGTTGCTGTCGCGGGGCTGGTTTAGTGCTGGTGGCTCCGTTCAGCGACGGTTCATGCCGATGAGAGCAAACTGTCAGCACAGCAAATACTGCCGTAATGCCGGAACTGCACGGGTTGGGTTCAGTCTGAGTTCCGGGAGAGCGGGTGAAATTGAGTGCGGGAAAGAATTGTTATGAGGTCTTCAGTTAAATGACAGTGTTTCGGCACAGGGATTCTTGTTCATGACGGCATTGACAAGCCTGCTGGCTTTCGTGGTTGCCATCAGCGTCCTCGTGGCCGTACATGAGTTCGGCCACTACATCGTGGGTCGCTGGTGTGGCATGAAAGTGCTGCGGTTCTCGATTGGCTTTGGCAAGCCAATCTGGTCGCGCGTGGCGGGTAAGGATCGAACGGAATATTGTCTTGCGGCCATACCCCTTGGAGGCTACGTCAAATTTCTTGATGAGCGTGAGGGCCCGATTGATGAGGCAGATCACGGCCGCGCCTTCAATCAGCGTCCGATACCGTTGCGTATTGCAGTCCTTCTGGCGGGCCCGCTTTTTAACTTTCTATTTGCGATCCTGGCGTACTGGATTTTGTTTGTTAATGGTGTCCCGACCATGAAACCGGCAGTCGGGGAAGTCATCGCAGACTCCTATGCCGCGCAAGCGGGCTTGCAGCATGGTGATCGAATTCTTCAGGTTGATCAGCGTGAGGCTGTTGACTGGGAAGCCGCACTCGTTGCGATGCTGGACACCATGCTCAGTGACGGTCAGATCGAATTGCGCCTCGAAAGCGAAGATGGCAGGACCCGCACTGCCACCATCGATGTGGGCGACGATGCCTCCAGGCTGACGGAACCGGGTTTGTTATTCGAGGGTCTGGGCTTTTTCCCCTGGCAGCCACCGGCGCTGGTGGGCTCACTGGCCGAAGGCGGTGCCGCGGCGGACGCGGGGATATTGCTCGGAGATCGCATTGTTGCCATCGACGATCAGAGTATCGGCAGTTTCACCGATTTGCAGCGCATCGTCGCCGCGCGTCCGGATCGATTCGTTAGCGTTGATCTTGTGCGTGGCAATGAAGATGTGCGCCTGAACCTGACCATAGGCCATGCAGATAACGATGGCAGCCGCCGCGGTCTGCTCGGTGTTGGTATTGATCGGTCGGTGGGTGATTTCTGGTATATGAGGAAATATGGCGTTGCTGCCGCCGTTGGACAATCTCTGCAACAGACCTGGTCGTCCACGGCGTTCACTTTTACGATGTTCGGCCGTATGTTGACCGGTGAAGTATCGATGAAGAATATCAGCGGCCCAATCAATATTGCCCAGTATGCGGGCGCGTCCGCGTCTGCCGGCTTGAATCAGTTTTTGCGCTTCCTGGCCCTGGTGAGCATCAGCCTTGGCGTTATCAATTTGCTGCCGGTTCCGGTGCTCGATGGAGGACAGATTGTCTATCAGAGCATTGAAGGTTTGAAAGGCAGCCCGTTGTCGATGCGGTCGCAAATTATCGGTCAGCAGATTGGCATATTCGCATTGATTCTCTTAATGAGCTTTGCTTTCTATAATGATATTTCCAGAATTCTGGTTGAATGAACGAAGGAGCATGGCCGGGTATCAGCCGGCAGCGCACGCGATGAAAAACACTGTGACATTCAATTTGGCCCTTCGAATTTGGCATCGTTGTCTGATGGTGCTTTGTTGCACAGTGGTATTGGCTTCCGGTCAGGCGTGGGCCGACGAATTCGTTGTCACCGACATGCGAGTTGAGGGTTTGCAGCGCATTGCGGAAGGAACTGTTTTTAATTACCTGCCCATTAATATTGGCGACTCCGTTAACGATCTTCGTATGCAGGAAGCCATTCGTGCGTTGTACGATCAGTCACTGTTCGACGATATAGAGTTACGTCGTGACGGCACGACATTGATCATCGTAGTCAAGGAGCGGCCATCGATTGAAGATTTCACGATTGAAGGTAACAAGGACATCAAGACGGAGGACCTGATGGAGTCCTTGCGCGGTGTTGGACTTTCGCGGGGTCGTACGTTTGACCGATCGGTGCTGGATAACGTGGCGATGTTTCTGCGGGAACAGTATTACGATCGGGGTAAGTACGCCGTCGTGGTTGAAACCGCTGTGCTTGAAAGACCCAACAATACGGTGCGTGTGGGTGTCACCGTAAAAGAGGGCGACAGGGCCAAAATTCGACAGGTCAACATTGTCGGCAACCATACATTCGATGACAAGGAGGTTCGGACCAATTTTACGCTGGATACGGCCAACTGGTTGTCCTGGTTCCGGCAGGACGATCGATATGCGAAGGAAGCCCTCGGGGGGGACCTGGAGATCCTGAAGTCTTTTTACATGGATCGTGGCTACGCAGATTTTCGGGTCGAGTCTACCCAGGTGGCCATATCGCCAAACAAAAAGGACATTTACGTCACCATCAACGTGCATGAGGGCGAGCGCTACACAATCTCGGAGGTCAAACTGGTCGGGAAAATGGTGGTGCCGGAGGCGCAGTTGCAACGCCTGGTACTGGCGAAACCCGGTGACATCTTTAATCTGAATATGTTGACCAGCTCTGCGGAGTTGATGTCGTTCAGACTTGGTGAAGAAGGCTACGCAAATGCCAATGTCGAGCCGGTCCCCGAACTCGACCATGAGAACAAGGAAACGGCGGTTACTTTTTTCCTTGACCCTCAAAGTCGCGTCTATGTACGCCGCATCAATATTAACGGCGTGTCCGAAGTTGATGATGAAGTACTA
Organism: uncultured Woeseiaceae bacterium; assembly: GCA_964446495.1. Taxonomy (GTDB): domain Bacteria; phylum Pseudomonadota; class Gammaproteobacteria; order Steroidobacterales; family Woeseiaceae; genus JAADHU01. Next base: position 11,366 of record CAYUOY010000017.1, read on the forward strand.
CGGCGCGAGATGCGGCAAACGGAAGGCTCCTATCTTTCCAATCGCCTGGTAGACCGTTCCAAGATACGCCTGCAGCGATTGCCCTACATTGAGGCGGTGCAGGTTGAGAACAAACCCGTTCCAGGCAGTCCGGATCTCGTCGATGTTGACTTCGATCTGACCTATCGAATGCCGGGGCAGTTCAGTGGCGGGCTCGGATTTTCGGGTTCACAGGGGCTCATTTTGAACGGCAGTATCGTTCATACGAATTTTCTGGGCAGCGGGAATCGCGTTGCTCTGCAATTGAATTCCGGCAAGTTTTCGAAATTGTACTCCTTGTCGCACACGGACCCTTACCGGACGCTTAACGGAGTGAGTCGGACCGTCTCACTCAACTACCGCGACATCACGCAGTTTACCTCAGCGTCTTCGGATTTTTCGACAACATCGATTGGGATGACGGTCAATTACGGTTATCCAATCAGCGAGTTCCAGCGAGTGAACTTTGGCCTGAGTTACCAGAATAACGAAATGTTGTCATCGACCCGGAGCACGCAGCAGGCTCAGGATTGGGTGTTGAACAACGGCAACCCCTTTGTTGAAGACGTGGGTGGAGGAGCCGTATTTTTTGGCACCAAGTTTTTCTCGGTGGAAATGATTACCGGCTGGAGCTACGACTCCAGAAATCGTAGCCTGTTTGCCAACCGCGGTAGTCGCCACCAGGTATTCGCCTCGGCGACGGCGCCAGGCAGTGAGGTGGAGTACTGGACCGCACGCTACAATTTTACTAAATATTTTCCGATTTACGGTCCATGGACAATACGGGCAAATGCGCAATTATCCTACGGTAAAGCATTGGGTGATACGACCGCATTGCCACCGTTCAAGCAGGTATTCGGTGGCGGGCCGCAGTCAATTCGTGGTTATAAGGAATCATGGCTCGGTCCAAGGGATAGTTTTGGGCGCCCCTACGGCGGCAATGTGTTGGCTGTGAGTCAAGTAGAGCTTATACTCCCGATGCCAGGCAAATTTGCCAGCCAGGCCAGGGCAAGTCTTTTTTATGATATTGGTAACGTTTTCAATACTGGCGAGGTCGAATTTACCGACAAACTGGGCGCACCGATCGAGTACAAGCCGGACTTCAATGAGTTGAGAACATCCGTCGGTGTGGCTGTACAATGGCTGGCCCCATTGGGCCTGTTCAGATTCAGCTATGCGTTTCCTTTGAACGAGGTTGCCGGAAATGACAGGATTTATAAGGATGAGATAGAGCGTTTTCAGTTCTCTATCGGTCAGGCATTTTAGAAATACCATTTGAATTTGGATAGTAATTGTGAGTTTTTTTATGCGTAATTTTTTGAAAGCAGTCGCTACCGCGGCGTTAGTTGTTGTATTTGTTTCACCCGCATCCGCTCAGGAATTGAAAGTCGGTGTGGTTAATGTGCCGGTGTTGATGGACAGGGCGCCACAAGCGCAGGCTGCCATGCTGGCTCTGGAAACAGAATTTCAACCACGGCAACGCGAGATCATTGCGAAGCAAAAGGAATTTGAAGATTTGTCTACCAAAGTACAGCGGGATATTGCTGTAATGGGGGAGACAGAAAGACGCACAGCCGAGAAAGATCTGCGTGAGTTGCAACGCGATGTGACGCGAATGCAGACCGAGTTTCGCGACGACCTGAACCTTCGGCGCAATGAAGAATTGGGGAAGCTGCAGCGTACGTTGTTGCAGGAAGTGACGGCGTATGCCCAAACTGCAGGGTTTGATATGGTTCTTGGTGACGGCGTTTTGTTCGCAAGCCCGACCGTCAATATCACTGAACTGGTATTGCAGTCGATGGAAGCGAAATACAAAGCTGCCAATAACTGAGGTTATGGCGACAGGGGTCCGGGTGCGGTATGCGGGCTAAGCTTGGGGAACTGGCGGCTCAATTTTCTTGCGAGTTAACAGGCGATCCGCAAATTGAAGTGTCAACGGTGTCGACCCTGGTCGATGCCATGCCCGGCTCGATCAGCTTTCTCGCCAATCCGGCTTACAAAGAGCAGCTACGCAGGACACGGGCGTCCGCCGTGGTCGTGGCGGAATGCGATGCTGACGATTGTTCGACCGCGGCACTCATCGCGGTCGATCCCTATCTGACCTATGCACGCATTGCGGCGCTGTTGTATCCGCCGACTACTATCATGCCGGGTGTGCATGCGAGTGCTGTCGTTTCACCCTCAGCCAGCGTTTCGGATTCCGCGCAGATAGCGGCGCTTGCGATCATTGGTGACGACGCCGTTATCGAATCGGATGTTTTTGTCGGGCCTGGCAGCATTGTCGGGGAACGTTGCCGCATTGCAACCGGCTGCCGATTAATTGCCAATGTCACCCTGGTTCAGGATGTCCGCATTGGGCGACGAACGATTGTGCATCCCGGTGTTGTGTTGGGCGCGGACGGTTTCGGTAATGCCCGGTCGGACAGCGGCTGGATCAAGGTGCCCCAGGTCGGTGGCGTGACGATTGGTGACGACGTCGAAATTGGCGCCAATACGACGATTGACCGAGGCACTATTGGCGACACTATTATCCACAATGGCGTACGTCTCGATAATCTGATTCAGATTGCCCACAATGTAGAAGTTGGAGAGCACACTGCCATCGCGGCTACTGTCGGTTTATCCGGTAGCTCGGTGGTCGGCAAACGCTGCATGCTGGCGGGGCGGGCAGGTTTAGTAGGTCATGTGTCGGTCTGTGATGATGTGACTCTTGGCGCCGGCGCCATCGTGACTAAGGATATCAAGGAAGCCGGGTATTATTCGGCTGCCTTCCCGGCGGAAAAAGACCGCGACTGGAAGCGTAAAGTAGCTCGATTCAGGAGCCTTGAAAGCCTGCATGAGCGTGTCAAAAAACTCGAAAAAGAGAACAAGAATAATGACGGATGACACAATGACATTGGACGCGACCGGTATCATGAATCTCTTGCCGCATCGTTTTCCATTTCTTCTGATCGACAGGATCATTCAATGTACGCCCGGAAAGTCCATAACGGCCATCAAAAACGTATCGATCAACGAACCTTTTTTTCAGGGCCACTTCCCGGGTAATCCGGTGTTGCCGGGCGTGTTGATTATCGAGGCGATGGCCCAGGCGGGGGGTGTCCTGTCACACATTACGGCTGGCGATGTCGATCCAAAACCGCTCTTTTACCTGGTGGGCGTCGACGAGGCCCGGTTTCGTCGCCCGGTATCGGCCGGCGACCAGCTGGAAGTTGTCGTCGAGGTTGATCGTATCGTGCGTGGCATGTGGCGTTATTCCTGCACAGCCAGCGTCGATGGAAAGAAAGCGGTTACCGCTCGAATCCTGTGTGCGCCGGGCAAAGTGATCTGATGATTCACTCGACGGCGATTGTTTCTGCTTCGGCAAAGATCGCAGGTGACGTTGAAGTAGGCGCCTTCACGATTATTGGCGATGACGTTGAGATTGCGGCGGGAACCCGAATCGATAGCCACGTTGTGGTGAATGGCCCGACAAAAATTGGCCGCGACAACCACATCTATCAGTTTGCGTCTATCGGCGACGATCCCCAGGATAAAAAATACGCCGATGAGCGCACCAGACTTGAAATCGGGGATCGAAATACAATTCGCGAATATTGTTCGATCAGCCGCGGCACGATTCAGGATGAAGGCGTCACTCGCATGGGCAATGACAACTGGATCATGGCTTATGTGCACATTGCCCACGACTGCCAGATCGGCAGCAACACGATTTTCGCCAACAATGCGACACTCGCTGGTCATGTACATGTTGGCGACTGGGCGATACTGGCGGGCTTCTCCGGTGCGCACCAGTTTTGCCGCCTGGGCGCGCACAGTTTCCTCGGAATGTACGCCGGCAGCAACCGCGATGTGCCCGCTTATACGATAGTGTCCGGACAACCAGCCGTACCCCGCGGAATCAACAGTGAGGGTTTGAAGCGACGCGGATTTACGACGGAGCAGATCCGTAATATCCGAAACGCCTACCGCCTTGTATATCGAAAGGGCCTGAAGCTCTCGGCGGCGATCACAGAGATCGAAAAGCTCGTCAGCGAGCAGCCGGAACTTGAGCTCTTCCTGATGTCGCTCGGCGCCTCCGATCGCGGCATCATCCGGTAGAACATGGTGCGTATTGGCCTGGTTGCTGGTGAGGCCTCCGGCGATTTGCTGGGCGCCGGGCTAATTCTCGAGATTCGCAAGCGTCATCCGGAGGCTGTTTTTGAGGGTGTCGCCGGTCCGAAAATGGTAGCAGCGGGCTGTACGGCCTGGGAAGATTCCTCCGCACTGGCTGTCATGGGCCTGATTGAGCCACTCAAGGAAATTCCTCGACTGCTGAGATTGAGACGAATGTTGCGCAGGCGCTGGATTGAATCGCCGCCCGATGTGTTCGTGGGCATTGACGCGCCGGATTTTAATCTTGGCCTTGAGCAGCGTTTGCGGAAAAAGGGTATCCCGACGGTACATTACGTCAGTCCCTCAGTGTGGGCGTGGCGCCAGCGACGGATCCGTAAAATTGCAGCGGCTGTGGATCGGGTCCTGTGCCTGTTTCCATTCGAGAAAGATTTCTATGATCAACATCAGGTGCAGGCCGATTTCGTGGGGCACCCGCTGGCTGACAATCTTCCAGAGAGTACTACTCGCGAGACGGCGCGTCGGCAGCACAATCTGACCTCGAATATAGTGGTTGCGGTTTTGCCCGGAAGTCGCACGGGTGAGTTGGAGCGTCTTGGACCGATTTTCGTAGCGGCAGCAGGGCGGCTGTCGGAGCGCTACGCGGATATTGAATTCATAACGCCAATGGCAAGTGCGATGACACGGCAACTATTTGCCGATCAACTCGAGGCACAGGCCATGGCGGCTCGCTTTACCCTCATCGATGGCAACGCGCAAAGCGCCATCGCGGCTGCCGATGTTGTGTTGCTTGCGTCGGGTACGGCCTCCCTGGAGGCGGCCTTGATGTGCCGCCCCATCGTCATGGCCTACCGGGTTGCCCCTCTGACTTATTTCATTGTGAAAGCGTTCAATCTGGTCAGGCTAAAATATTTTTCGCTACCGAATTTGCTGACCCGTGAGCCACTGGTTGACGAGTTCTTGCAGGATGAGGCAACGCCTGAGACTCTGGCTGAAGCCGTTGCCGCCCTGCTGGATGACCGTGTACGTTGCGAAGAGATTGAGGTGGCGTTCGAAGAATTGCGCAAGTGTCTCGGGCGTGGGGCCAATGCCCGCGCCGCAGAGGCAGTGCTGCAGGTGATAGCCGGACCAAGCTGATGAGTGGACCTTGAGGCATCAACGTGATCTGCCCCTGCTTCGGGATGACTATCGATGGGTAGCCGGTGTCGATGAGGTAGGCCGGGGACCGCTGGCTGGTCCTGTGGTCGCTGCGGCGGTGATTCTGGACAGATCACGGCAAATCAATGGCCTTGATGACTCGAAGAAATTGACAGAGAAAACACGTACGCGCCTGGCAGCGGAAATCCGGCGGCACGCCGTGGCGTTTTCCGTAGCATGGTGCGATGCGGCCGAAATCGACTGCCTGAACATTCTCGAGGCTACGATGCTGGCCATGCGGCGCGCCGTTTCCGGATTGCGCGTCGCGCCTGACCTGATTCAGGTCGATGGTAATCGTGTACCCGTGTTTGCCAGCACCGGACGACCGCTGGACACTGAGGCTGTGGTCGGAGGCGATGGCAAGATCAGCGCAATCAGTGCGGCATCCATCATAGCGAAGGTGGAAAGAGATGCGATGTTGTGCCGCATGGACGGAATTTTCGCCGGGTATGGATTCGCGCAACACAAGGGCTACGGGACGGTGGCACATCTTGAGAGCCTGAAACGCCTGGGCCCGTGCCAGCAGCACAGGCAGAGTTTCCGACCGATTCGCCGTTGAGAGTCGATGCCTGCAGGCAATCCGGTATTCATTCGGGTTAGAATTCCGAGGAGAAAACGCGACGCAGAAAAATGACATATTGCCATGAGCCAAGCCTGATACCCGCCGAAATGCCGAGATGAATAACACCTTCGTCCACTTGCACGTGCATACGGAGTATTCGATCGTCGACAGTACGATTCGTATTCCGTCACTGATGCAGCAATCTGCCGCCGGAGGAATGCCGGCGGTGGCGCTGACCGATCAGGGCAATGTATTCGGTCTGGTCAAATTCTATCGCAAAGCGCTGCTGAGCGGTGTCAAGCCTATCATTGGCGCCGACCTGCGCATCATGGACTCTGATGATGATCAGCGTAGTGACAGCCTCATTCTTCTCTGCCAAAACCTGGTTGGTTATCGCAACCTGACGCGCCTCGTTACGCGTAGCTGGCTGGAGGGGCAATACCGGGGCGTCCCGCGTCTGCACAAAGACTGGTTGGACAGGGAATCCTGCGAGGGCTTGATCGCTCTTTCCGGTGGGCGAAACGGTGATGTCGGCCGTAACCTGATAAATGGTCATCATGAGGTGGCTGCAAAACTTGCTGCCCATTGGCGCGGCCTTTTTGAGGATCGATTTTTCCTTGAACTTGTCCGCACGGGCCGCAGCGATGAAGAGGATTGCGTCCAGTTGTCCTTATCGCTTGCCCACGAATATTCCATACCTGTCGTAGCAACCAATGATGTCCGTTTTCTGGTGTCCGGTGATTTCGCGGCACATGAAGCACGGGTTTGCATCCATGACGGTCGCACGCTGGCCGACTCAAATCGACCGCAGCTTTATAGCGAGCAGCAATATTTCAAATCGGCAGCCGAAATGTCGACACTGTTTGCGGATGTACCGGAAGCCATAGCCAACACCGTGGAAATCGCGAAACGGTGCAGTCTCGACCTGCAACTTGGGAAATCATTTCTGCCCATATTTCCGGTGCCGGAAGGGACGACGCCGGAGCAGGTGCTGCATGAGGATGCCGCACGAGGGTTGCAGCAAAAACTAAGCCAGCAATTGCAAAGCGGGCGCATGGACCCGGACAAAGAAGGGCCCGAAAGAGCGCCTTATGACCGGCGTCTGAAAGATGAATTAGCCGTTATTTGTGAGATGGGCTTTGCCGGCTACTTCTTGATTGTTGCCGATTTTATCAGCTGGGCGAAAAAGGAAAAAATTCCTGTCGGACCGGGTCGTGGTTCAGGCGCCGGTTCGCTGGTGGCCTATGTTCTGGGCATTACGAATCTGGATCCGCTCGAGCACGACTTGCTGTTTGAACGATTCCTGAATCCGGAACGCGTATCCATGCCGGATTTCGACATCGATTTCTGCATGGAGGGCCGCGACCGGGTTATCGAGTACGTGGCGGAGCGTTACGGTCGGGATCGGGTCTCGCAGATTATTACTTACGGCACGATGGCGGCCAAAGCCGTTATCAGAGATGCCGGTCGCGTCCTGAGTCAGCCTTACGGGTTTGTTGATCGTATCGCCAAACAGGTGCCATTCGAAATCGGCATCACCCTGGACAAAGCGCTGGAACAGGAGCCGGAACTGGCGGCCATGTACCGCGACGATGAAGAAGTGCGATCAATCATTGATCTGGCCAAATCCCTGGAGGGACTGGTTCGCAATGCGGGAAAACACGCGGGCGGCGTGGTCATATCACCGAGCAAGCTGACGGACTTCACGCCACTGTATTGCGAAGAGGGCGGTATCAATGTTGTCACACAGCTCGATAAAGACGACGTTGAGGCAGCGGGTCTGGTCAAGTTCGATTTTCTGGGTCTGAGAACACTAACGATTATCGACTGGGCCGTACGAATTGTTAACGAGAGTCGTCCAGCCGATGACCCGTTGATTATCGAAAATATTCCGATGGAGGATGAGCGTACTTTTGAACTCCTGCGTTCCTGCAATACAACGGCGGTGTTTCAGCTTGAGTCGCGGGGCATGCGGGACCTGATCAAACGCATGCAGCCTGGTCATTTTGACGATCTGATAGCGCTGGTTGCGTTGTTCCGCCCGGGACCACTGCAATCGGGCATGGTCGATGACTTCATCGTACGCCGACATGATGTCAACCAGATGGATATTGATTATTTCCATCCGGATTTGCAGCCTGTGCTCGAAGAAACTTACGGTGTCATCCTGTACCAGGAACAGGTGATGCAAATTGCGCGCGTGCTGGCGGGCTATACGCTCGGTGGCGCTGATCTCCTGCGACGGGCAATGGGCAAGAAAAAGCCCGAGGAAATGGCCAAGCAGCGCGAAGTATTTGTTGAGGGGGCGCACGAACGTGGTGTGGCGAGAGCGACCGCAACGCGTATTTTCGATCTGATCGAGAAATTCGCTGGCTATGGTTTCAACAAATCGCATTCGGCGGCCTATGCGCTGCTGGCCTACCAGACGGCTTTTCTCAAAGCGCACAGTCCGGCGGCGTTCACGGCCGCTGTCATGAGTGCAGATATCGACAATACCGATCGACTGGTCATGCTGAAGGATGACTGCCGTCAACTTGGACTGGAATTGAGAGCACCGTGTATAAATGCTTCGCAATATCAGTTCAGCGTGGCAAATGACAAGACGATTCTGTACGGGCTCGGTGCCATCAAGGGCGTTGGTCGTGGTGCGGTGGACGCGATTGTCAGAGAACGCACTGAGAACGGACATTACGTCAGTCTCAAGGAATTTTGCCGACGCGTTGATCTGGAAAAGGTCAACCGACGAACATTGGAGGCCATGGTTAAGGCCGGATCATTCGATATCCTGGGTCAAAGTCGGCGAGGCCTGATGCAGCAACTTGCAGAGGCGCTGAAAAGTGCCGATCAGGAAGCACGTGCCCAGGCGGCTGGTCAGAACGATATGTTCGGCCTGGCCGAGCCCGCGGTTGTTACAGATTCGGATTCCATGGGAATCGAGGAATTTGCCGAGTGGAATGACAGTGAGAAACTGGCGAACGAAAAAGAGGCGTTGGGACTGTATCTGTCCGGCCATCCCTTCGATGCAGTACGTATCGACGCCGGGTTTTTCGTCGATGCCAGGCTGGCTGATTTGAATTCCGAGCCGCCACCGATCGCCACTGGTGGCGAGCGAAATTACGCCCAATCCAAAAGAGAGGTTACTGTCGCGGGTCTCGTGATGGATGTTCGTAAACGTGGCAATCGCGTCACCGTGATTCTTGATGACGATAGCGGCAGGCTGGAGGTCAGCTTGTTCAGTGAGGCGTTTCAGGAATTTCGGCATCTTCTCAATAAAGATGAAATCATCGTTGTCAGTGGCGGTTTACGCTACGACGAGTTCATCGGCGGCTGGCAGGTGAGTGCTAAGAATATTGTGCCTCTGGATCGCATTATTGAAGCTCGCGCCAAGGGTATGTTGTTGAAACTGACCCTCAATGGTCAGGCATCCCAGATGCTGACGAAACTGCACGATGTGCTGTTGCCGTATCGTGAGGGCAGCTGCGAAGTAGCGGTCCAGTACACGGGTTCAGATGCGGCGGCCCGCTTGCAGCTTGGCCCGGACTGGAAGGTGAGACCGAGTCGCGAATTACGCGATAAGCTCGCGGAATTGTTGGGAAGAAATAGTGTTCGATTGCGCTACACACCGAATCGGGAATTGATGTAGAGTTCGCAGTCTGGCCTGAAATGCGGTGGCATTGAGGCTGATTCCGGGACGAATAAAGAGTTTTCGATGGATCTCAAATTTTTGGATTTCGAACAACCAATCGCTGAGCTCGAGGCGAAAATCGAAGAGCTTCGCTTTGTTGGTGACGATTCGGAAATCAATATCAGTGAGGAAGTGAGTCGCCTCAAGGGTAAGAGCGAGGCGCTGACAAAAAGCATTTTTTCGAAATTGAGCGCCTGGCAGATCGCGCAGCTAGCGCGTCACCCACTGCGTCCGTATACGGCTGATTATCTGCGCAAACTATCGCCGGATTTCCAGGAATTACACGGCGATCGCATGTTTGCGGACGATCCGGCCATCATTGGTGGTATTGGTCGCCTCGATGGGCGAGCCGTGATGTTCATCGGACATCAGAAAGGCAGGGACACCAAAGAGCGGGTCAGGCGCAACTATGGCATGGCGAAGCCGGAAGGTTATCGCAAGGCACAACGACTCATGCGACTGGCGGAAAAATTTTCATTGCCCGTTATTACGTTTATCGACACACCGGGTGCCTATCCGGGTGTGGGTGCTGAGGAACGTGGTCAAAGCGAAGCGATTGCATTTAGCCTGTACCTGATGGCCGGACTGCGCACACCGATTATTAGCGTGGTCATTGGTGAAGGAGGCTCCGGTGGGGCGTTGGCGATTGGCGTCGGCGACCGCTTGCTGATGCTTGAATACAGCATTTACTCCGTCATATCGCCCGAGGGTTGTGCCTCCATTTTGTGGAAGAGCGCAGACAAGGCGGCAGATGCGGCTGAATCAATGCGTATTACGGCGTCCAGTCTGGACGAATTTGGATTGATTGACGAGATCTTGCCCGAACCGCTCGGCGCCGCACATCGCGATCCGGCCGCCATGTTTGATGTCCTGCGCAATGCCTTGCTGAAACACCTCGACGATCTGGATCAACTCGATCTGGACCAGTTGCTCGAAGCGCGGCAGAAACGGCTGGCAGGTTTCGGGCAATACAAGGAAGGGTAAGCAATTCGTCTTGCCGACTTCCCAATGATTGAATCGGGACAGTCCATGCCTGTAATCGTCCACAACCTCCGTAAACGTCTGAGTCAATGGATGGCGGAAGACGGAGCGCCGGCCCGTTTCGTTATTGCCTACAGCGGCGGCATCGATTCAACCGTGTTATTGCACGCCATGTCCCGAATCAATATCGATATCCCGATACTTGCCATACACATCGATCACCAGCTTTTTGCCGCATCAGGAAAGTGGGACGATCATTGCCAGGCATTCGCCGCTGCACTGGGTATCGATTATGTTTCGCGGTTGGTGAGCATCGATACGACGACCGGAATGGGACCGGAAGCAGCCGCTCGTGCCGCTCGTTACGCAGCATTTGAGACGATCGTCCAGGTAGATGACTGGCTGTTAAGTGCTCATCACCAGAGCGATCAGGCCGAGACCTTGCTGCTGAATCTGTTTCGCGGCAGTGGACTGGCCGGCCTGGCGGCGATTGGTCATTCCCGTCCATTCGCGCATGGCCGACTGGTGCGGCCCTTTCTCGGCGAACGCAAAGAACTTATTGAGACCTATGCGCGCGCGGAAAAACTGCTGTGGATCGATGACCCGTCCAATGCAGAGAGTCGGTTTGACCGCAATTTCCTGCGCAATGACATAGTGCCCGGGCTGGAACAGCGTTGGCCGGCTCTAGTCGAACGGCTGGCACGAAGTGCCGAGCTTGCCGGGGAGGCCCAGGGTCTGCTCGGTGATCTGGCGCGAATTGATCTGGAGTCGGCCGGTGCAACAGGCCCACTTGATATTAAGGTGATGTCACAATTGTCTGATGCCAGACAGAAGAATCTTCTTCGCTACGCTATTCGGCAGCGGGGATTTCCGTCGCCACCGTCAAAACGACTTGCGCAGATTGTTGGTGAACTGGTCAGTGCGCGCGAGGATGCGCAGCCGCTGGTACGATGGGCAGAGGTCGAGATACGACGCTATCGAAACAAACTATACATTCTCGAAGCCCTGGACCCGAGCTATCGGGATACCGGGCAGGATGCTTTGCGAGCCAACCACGCGGTAGATCTCAGCTCCGGTCTGGGAACCTTGTGTCTTCGACGCAAGGACGGCAACGGGATCGACCCTGCGATCGTCGATGCGGGGCTCAATATTCGATTTCGGATCGGCGGCGAGTCAATTCGACCTGTCGGTCGCACTCATACAAAAAAACTGAAATCCCTGTTTCAGGATGAAGCCATAATCCCATGGATGCGAGATCGTATCCCGCTGTTGTTTACAGGCGAGCGATTGGTTGCTGTGGCGGATTTATGGGTTGCCGCTGAGTTCAGCACGGAAGACGGCTACCAGGTTTGTTGGGAAAAACACGCTGCGATTAACTAAGGAACCTCTGATCTATTCGTAAACCAGCCATCTGGACGGCCATTCCCTCGACATCGCGTGGCAAGCGGACAAAACCGCGTCGGAAGATTGAGATAGCGGCTACGATCTGCTAACTTACAACACCGTCTTTACTCAAATGACGGGTCTTAATCAGGCATCTCTGACGACAAGGATCAGAGCGCTTTCGGGTCCGGAAAAACACCGCGCATGACGGCCATTCAGGCGGGAATTCGAGTGTTTTGACCGGGCCTTTATTGTTTCCCGCCTGTTCATGCAAGGCTCAACCATGACATCTTATGTTTTTATTACCGGCGGCGTGGTGTCGTCACTTGGCAAAGGAATCACGTCTGCGTGCCTGGGGGCCATCCTCGAAGCACGTGGCTTGACGATTAGCATGATTAAACTGGATCCTTATATCAATGTGGATCCGGGGACCATGAGTCCCTTCCAGCATGGCGAGGTATTCGTCACCGAGGACGGTACGGAAACGGATCTGGATCTGGGTCATTACGAACGTTTTGTGCGGACCACGACGGGTCGAAACAGCAACTTTACGACCGGGCGTATTTACGAGACCGTCATTGCACGCGAGCGTCGGGGTGACTATCTCGGTGCGACGGTACAGGTTATTCCGCACATCACCGACGAAATCAAACAGAGCGTCGTGCGGGGTTCCGGCGGTGCGGACGTTTGTCTGGTGGAGATCGGCGGTACGGTTGGTGATATCGAATCGTTGCCGTTTCTGGAGGCTATTCGCCAGATGGGTGTGGAGTTAGGGCGTGATCGTGTGGTTTACGTTCATCTGACTCTCGTGCCGTACATAGCTACCGCCAAGGAAATAAAGACCAAGCCAACACAACACTCCGTGAAGGAGTTGCGTTCGATCGGCATTCAACCGGATATCCTGGTGTGTCGTTCTGAGAAAATCCTGCCGGACGAGCAAAGACGCAAAATCGCTCTGTTTACAAATGTGCCGGAAAACGCCGTTATCTCCGCCTACGATGTCGACGATTTGTACAAGATTCCGGCCATCATGCGGGAACAGGGACTCGACGAGATTGTCGCGCATCAACTGCGCATGAATTTGCCAGCGGCTGATCTCAAAGAGTGGAGCGCCATTGTTGAAGCGAAGCAGAATCCGGACGGTGAAGTGGATATCGCGATGGTCGGCAAGTACATCGATTTGCGAGATGCCTACATATCCCTGACGGAGGCCCTGTTACACGGCGGTATCCAGACACGAACCCGGGTTAATATTCATTATTTCGAGTCGGAGGAGATCGAATCGGAAGGTACCAGCTGCCTGGCTGATATGGACGGGATCGTGGTTCCCGGCGGGTTCGGTGATCGCGGTATCGAGGGCAAAATCATGACCGCGCGATTTGCTCGTGAAAATAAAACGCCGTATCTCGGCATCTGCCTCGGCATGCAGATCGCCGTTATCGAAGCGGCTCGAAACCTGGCCGGTCTGGATGGGGCGCAAAGCACCGAGTTCGATAGCAGCACGCCGCACCCGGTTGTAGCGCTCGTAACGGAATGGCAAACGGCGAGCGGCGACATTGAAGAGAGGACGGACGCCTCGGAGCTTGGTGGCACCATGCGTCTTGGCGCCCAGGGCATCTCTTTGGAAGAGGATTCGCTTGCGGCCAAAGTCTATGGCAAGTCCGAAATATTTGAACGACATCGCCATCGATACGAAGTGAACAACAATTATCGTGAGACGCTGGAGAAAGCTGGCATGCGTTTCTCTGGACTATCGGTGGACGACCTGGTCGAAATGATCGAGCTGCCTGATCACCCCTGGTATATGGCGAGCCAGTTTCATCCGGAATTTACCTCCAATCCGCGTGATGGTCACCCGCTGTTCAGTAGCTTCATACGGGCCGCTCTTGAACATCACCGCCGCCAGCTTCCTCAGGCGGCTGAAGCGTGAACCTCGCCGGATTCGACGTCGGCAACGACAAGCCCGTTTTTCTGATTGCCGGTACCTGCGTGGTCGAGAGCGAGGCCATGGCCATTGATACAGCCGGCCTATTGAAAGAGATGACGTCAGACCTCGGCATGCCGTTTATTTACAAGTCGTCTTTCGATAAGGCAAACCGGAGTTCCCAGCAGGGCTTCAGAGGGCCGGGAATGGAGGAGGGCCTGAGAATACTGGCTGAGGTTCGAGCACAGATCGGGGTTCCCATTTTGACCGATGTGCATGAAGATACGCCGCTTGCGGAGGTCGCCGATGTCGTCGACGTATTGCAAACGCCGGCATTTCTTTGCCGGCAAACCAATTTCATATTGAGAGTGGCTGGAACCGGCAAGCCGGTCAATATCAAAAAAGGCCAGTTTCTGTCTCCCTGGGAGATGCAAAATGTTGTCGACAAGGCGCGGTCGACTGGCAATGAAGACATCATGGTTTGTGAACGTGGGTTTTCGTTTGGCTACAACAACCTGATCTCGGACATGCGCAGCCTGGCGGTGTTACGTGGCACCGGCTGCCCGGTTGTATTCGACGCCACGCACTCGGTGCAGTTGCCCGGCGGCAAGGGCACAGCGTCCGGCGGGCAACGCGAGTTCGTGCCGGTGCTGGCGCGAGCGGCCACTGCGGTCGGTGTCGCCGGATTATTCATGGAGACCCATCCGGACCCGGCCAAAGCGTTGTCGGATGGACCGAATGCCTGGCCACTGGATAAAATGCGTGAACTGTTGGAGATGCTGCAAGCCATTGACGCGACTGTCAAAAACAACGCGTTTCAGGAAGCCGAATACGGCCTGGGCGTCAGTGAGTAACTTCCTTTTAAAAATACAGGACCAACGATGATCAAATTTGCCGATGTGCATGGGCGCGAAATTCTGGATTCGCGCGGCAACCCTACAATAGAAGCTGAGGTAAGGCTCGCGGATGGAAGCAGCGCGCGTGCCGCGGTTCCATCCGGGGCTTCTACCGGGTCACGTGAGGCCGTTGAACTTCGCGATGGCGATTCGTCGCGTTACAATGGCAAGGGAGTCATCAACGCGGTAGCGAATGTGAATACGGTGCTGCGTGATGCGCTGCTGACGAATGAGTTTCATGATCAGCGAGCGGTTGATGACTACATGCGTGATCTGGATGGCACTGAGAACAAGAGCAATCTGGGTGCCAATGCACTGCTGGCCGTTTCACTTGCCTGCGCGCACGCGAGCGCCAGGTCGGCCGGGAAGTCATTGTTCCGCCATCTTGGCAGCGACGTCGTGATGCCGGTTCCGATGATGAACATCATCAATGGCGGTGCCCATGCTGACAACAACGTCGATATTCAGGAGTTTATGATCCTGCCGGTGGGCGCCCCCGATTTCAAAGAGGCGCTGCGCTATGGCGCCGAAATTTTTCATGCGCTGAAAAGCGTGTTGCGTGAACAGGGTTTGAATACCACCGTAGGTGATGAAGGCGGTTTCGCGCCGGACTTGCCATCCAATCGCGCTGCGCTTGAAATCATCATCAAAGCCATCGAAGTAGCAGGGTTCAAGGCCGGGGGCGAGATTTTTCTGGGCCTGGATGTGGCGAGTTCAGAATTCTACGCCGACGGTCGTTACAAGTTGGGTGCCGAAGAGCGTGATTACGACGCGGCCGGATTCTGCGATTTTCTGGCAGAGCTTGCCGATGCCTACCCCATTATTTCGATCGAAGACGGCATGGACGAGGGAGACTGGGATGGCTGGCGTCAACTGACTGAGCGCCTGGGTGACCGGGTGCAACTGGTCGGCGATGACCTGTTCGTTACCAACACGCGCATACTGCAGCGCGGCATCGATGAAAAAATCGCAAATTCGATCTTGATTAAACCTAACCAAATCGGTACCTTAACGGAAACTCTTGATGCAATTACTATGGCGATTGACGCAGGCTTTTCGGCGGTGATTTCGCACCGCTCCGGGGAGACCTCGGACAGCACGATTGCGGACATTGCGGTCGGTACACAGGCAACGCAGATCAAGACCGGTTCTTTGTCCCGGTCGGACCGAATAGCCAAGTACAATCAGCTGTTGCGCATTGAAGAGGAACTGGGCAGCGAGGCTCGGTATGCCGGTTCCAGGGCATTCTCGGTCGCAATGCCGTAACGCAGGTCATTTGGGGAAGCGGCTTGGCTAGCTCGCGCTGGATAATGTTTGTACTCGTCATTACGGGCCTGATGCTCCAGGGGCAACTGTGGCTGACCGATGATGGTCATCGAAAGACGCGCAATTTGCGCCTCGCCGTCGAGCAGCAGGGGCAGGAGAATGAAGCGTTGCGCGCGCGCAATGCGATCCTCGATGCGGAGGTCATCAACCTCAAGCACGGACGCGATGCCGCCGAGGAACGCGCACGAACGGACCTTGGCATGATTGGCAAGTCCGAGACCTACTTCCAGGTCGTTCCGGCCCGCGATACCTTCTAACCCCGTTTTTGTGTCATCAGAGCAGGGATTCATGTTGCCAGACTGGCACCGCAGCGGTGGTCCGCCCACTGCCACGGGACGATTGCGATGTGAACCACAGGATTTCAAGGTTGTGGAAATCCCTGGTTTTCAGTTGACCGGGTCGGGTGAACACGACTATCTCCATATTGAAAAGACCAATGCCAACACATCCTGGGTGGCGCGGGGACTGGCACGCCATGCAGGGGTGCCGGTACGCGATATCGGCTTTGCCGGGATGAAAGATCGCCATGCGGTTACCCGTCAATGGTTTAGTGTCCGGCGGCCCGGTGGGGAAAAGGCCAGCTGGGACCGACTCAATCTGGAGGGCGTTTCCATTCTCGATACTCAACGGCACAATCGCAAATTGCGCCGTGGATCGCATCAGGGTAACCACTTTCAACTCCGTCTTCGTTCGCTGTCGGACAAGGCGCCAGTTACGCCACTCGGCGAGAGGCTGGCGAGAATCGCCGCCGCCGGTGTGCCAAACTATTTTGGCGAGCAGCGATTCGGTTGGGATGGCGGCAATATTGATCTGGCAATGCGTTGCTTCAAAGGCGGGCGGATGCCTCGTGGGCAGCGGTCCATCGCATTGTCGGCAGCTCGTTCGCTGATATTCAATGAGGTACTGTCAGCACGCGTGTTGGCCGGAAACTGGGATAGCCTTCGCGATGGAGATATCGCCAATCTTAACGGCAGTGGCAGTATTTTTCCGGTCACCAGCATCGATGCTGAATTGCGACGGCGCTGCCAGGAATTCGATCTGCATCCGACTGGGGTCCTGTGGGGCCAGGGCGCACCGACGACCACTGGCGCCGCGAGTGAAATTGAACGACAAGTGGCTCAGTCGCACCCGGAATTGGCGCGCGGGCTTGAACGCAATACCGATGAAGGACGCCGTGCATTGCGACTTGAGGTGAAAAACCTTGAGTGGGCGCGCTCGGATGACGGTCTGACACTGTCATTTTCGCTGCTGCGCGGTGGTTTTGCGACGGCGGTCCTGCGGGAACTGGTCTGCTATGAAACCGGGTATGGTTAGGGAACCTCTGATAAGGTTCCTGTGGTTGCCGGTCAACGCACTTTTAGCAATACATACATCGCACCGGTGCCACCATCGACCGGTCTTGCCGAGACAAATGCCAGCACATGATCCCACCGCCTTAGCCAGCCATTAACATTGTGCTTGATCACCGGGCCCGAGGAACCTGAGCCCAGTCCTTTACCATGAACGACGCGTACGCAAGTCAGGCCGGTCCTGACGGCATGCTCGATGAATTCTTTCAATGCGGGCCGCGCAGCGGCGACCGTCATACCATGCAGATCAATCTCGGACTGAACGGAAAAATTGCCGCGTGCCAGTTTCCGCATTGTCTTACGACCCACAACCGGCCGGCTGAATCGCAGGCTTTCACCGCTGCTGGTTTCCATCGACTGGTAATCAGCGTCCAGGCTTTCCTGTAAGACCGACTGTTCGTCGCGCCGGGCGAAACGAGCTTTGTGGGACACGCGCGGCGGTGTGGGCTCGACAAACGTGTCATTCAAAGGGCGGGCACCTGACACGCTGCGACGAAACAATTCGATATCATCGTCGGCAACGGTCGCTGCAGGTTTTTTCGGCTGACGCTTGTCCGCAGTCATAGGTTCAAAATAACCGGTTAGCGGTGGGAACATTCAGTATAGTTAGCGACTCACGGATACGCACAAAAAATATGACGATGACCGACAAAAACCTGCGCTGCGCGAACGGATCTGCCGTGTCATGAAGATTCTGGTCAGCAACGACGATGGCTATCTGGCGACCGGAATCAATGTGCTTGCCGAGGCCCTGACCGGCATTGCGGATGTCGTGGTGGTGGCGCCGGACCGCAATCATTCAGGTGCCAGCAATTCATTGACGCTGCACTCGCCATTGCGAGTGCATAAGGTGAAAGAAGAACACTATTTTGTTAACGGCACTCCTTCGGATTGCGTTCACCTGGCGCTGGCTGGCCTGCTTGATGAGGATCCTGATATTGTCGTTTCGGGCATCAATCATGGTGCCAATCTTGGCGACGACGTCATTTATTCCGGCACCGTTGCGGCGGCCATGGAAGGGCGTTTTCTCGGCTTGCCCGCGATTGCCGTGTCGCTGGTTGGCCAGCAGGCCACGCATTTCGAAACGGCCGCGCAGGTGGCGGTGGAGCTGGTGCAGAAACTGGAAAAACACGCATTGCCCGCGGACGTTATCCTGAATGTCAACGTGCCGGATCGGCCGTTCGAGGAATTGACCGGAATTCGCGCCACACGCCTTGGATTCAGGCATCGTTCGGAGCCTATGGTGAAAACCACGGATCCCCAGGGGAAGACCATCTACTGGATTGGCCCGGCCGGGCCGGGCCAGGATGCGGGGGAGGGAACAGATTTCTTCGCCATTGAGCAGGGCGCTGTGGCCGTCAGCCCACTCAAAGTCGACTTGACCAGGCATGAGGCGGTGCCGCGACTTGCGGACTGGCTTGACGCGTGACCCAGGCGGACGTAGCAGTGCAGGGCATCGGTATGACGTCGGCGCGTACCCGCGACCGGCTCGTCAAGCGATTGATCGAGCAGGGTATTCGCTCAGCCCGTGTGCTGGAGCAAATCCGCAATGTGCCGCGGCATTTGTTCGTTGACGAAGCGTTGGCCAGTCGCGCGTATGAAGATACCGCCCTGCCTATCGGCATGGGACAGACCATCAGCCAGCCGTATGTCGTAGCACGCATGACAGAGGCGCTACTCAATAATATGAATGGCGACCGAATGCTGGAAATAGGCACCGGCTGCGGTTACCAGACCGCCATTCTCGCACCGCTGGTCAAAGAGATTTACAGCGTCGAGCGAGTCCCTGAACTCTTGCGCAAAACCAAGCAGCGGCTAAGGAAACTGGATATCTATAACGTTCGTTTTCGCCACGGCGATGGTTGGCAGGGTTGGCCGAAATACGGACCGTACGACGGCATCCTGGTGGCGGCAGCCGCGCCGGAGATTCCCGAGAAGCTGCTGCAGCAGCTCGCTCCGGGCGGGGTGATGATCATCCCGGTCGGTCCGTCTGGCCAGCAGGATCTGGCAATGATTCGCCGGCAGAACGACCGTTTTGAGCAAGTGTCTCTGGATCAGGTCAGTTTCGTGCCGTTGATTCCTGGTGAGTAACGAATAAAATCAATAATATGAGAGAGATTACTCGATTCATTATCATCATGTGGCGGGGATCGGTCTGACCATGCAAGTGTTTGGACCGCTTTATGATCGCGTGCTTTCCTGGGCCGGACACGAGCACGCCGAGCGCTACCTCGGCCTGTTGAGCTTCGCGGAGTCGTCTTTTTTCCCGATTCCTCCCGACGTCATGCTGGCACCGATGTGCCTGGCGCAACGGCCGCGCGCCTGGCGTTTTGCATTGATCACAACGGTGGCGTCCCTGCTCGGTGGTATCGCTGGCTATGCGATTGGATATTGGCTGTTCGACAGCTTGCAGCCCTGGCTGGAAACCACGAAATATTGGGATGCCTATCTGACCGGACGGCTGTGGTTTGAGCGCTGGGGCGTCTGGGCCGTATTTGTGGCCGGATTTTCGCCCATTCCCTACAAGATTTTCACGATTTCTGCAGGCGTTGCCATGCTCGCTCTACCCGGTTTTATCATCGCCTCGTTGCTGGGTCGCGGTGCCCGGTTTTTCCTGGTGGCAGGCCTGGTGGTGGCGGGAGGCGAACAAATGACCACAGTGTTGCCTAAATACATTGAGCGTATCGGCTGGACCGTAGTTGCCATAGCCGTTGTCGCTGCCGCGTACATCCTGTCAGGAGCGTAAGGAGCTGCCGCCTATCGCAAGAGTAAAGCCCATGGTCAGACTGAAACCGTATCGCTGCAGACCGGCTCGGAGAAACTGGCTTCTGGTGTTGCTGCTGGTACTGGGCGCCTGCGGCGGCACTCGTTGGGATTACACGCCAACCGACGAGCATGTCGTGCGCACCGGCGAGACCCTGTATGCGATCGCCTGGCGCTATGGTAAAGACCATCGCGACCTGGCTCGCTGGAACAGGCTTGGCAGCGGTTCACTTATTTATCCCGGCCAGGTATTGCGATTGACGCCACCGGACGGCATGTCGGCTCGATCCGCCAGCCGCACAACCAGACAGGAACCACAGCCACTACCGAAGATTCCCAGCTCTCCGCCACCACCGTGGATTTGGCCTACGGTCGGATCCGTCGTGGTTGAATTCGGTGACAGACCGGGGAGCGGTACCGGCCTGCTGATCGGTGGCAAGCTGCGACAAAGCGTGCTGGCCGCCGCTTCCGGCAGGGTTGTCTATGCCGGCGGCGGACTAATCGGTTATGGAGAGCTTATTATTGTCAAACACAATGACACCTACCTGAGCGCCTATGGGCACAATGAGTCGCTGCTCGTAAAAGAAGGCGATTCGGTTAAGAAAGGCCAGCGAATAGCGACCATGGGCGAGGGGCCAGGACGGAAGCCACGACTGCATTTTGAGATCAGACGCAATGGCAAGCCAGTTAACCCGCGAAAGTATTTGCCGACGACTTAATTTGACCTGATGAGCTGAACAATTTGGAACCCAATCTGCTTCGCCCAAAATTAATCAGAGGTTCCTTAGTCGATTATCAGGACAGCGGCAGGGTTTCGACCTTCCGACAGGAGCACGTTGAAGGTCCGGCAGGCCGCCGGGGTGTCCATGACTTCAAAGCCAGTGCCGCGGCGGGCCATCGCGAAGGTGAGTTCGCGCGGGGCAAATGCGGATTTCCAGCCAGTTCCGAGTATGACAACGTCCGGGTCTGAGGCCAGAATTGCCGCAAAGTGATCGATCTCGAGTTCGGCGATGTCAGTGTCGGGCCAGTCACGAATGACAGCATCGACGGTTAGCGCCAGTGTTTGCTCGAATTGTTCGTTGCCGATACTGATCTTGCCGCGTTCGACATGTCGTATCGTGCTCGCTGTTGCTGACTCGCGTGTAAATTTCAATGCCTGTCCTGTAATCTAGAGCACGATATCAACGGCTGTGCGCCCTTGGGTATCATTCGGAACGATCATCATACAATCATGCACGACAGCTTCAAATCCTGAGGCAGCAGGCAGCGTTTTCATGTGGCGGGAGAAAATGGCGACATTTCAGCAGCGAAAAGCATCGGGGATTCGTGATTCGTCACGATAACGCGGTCATCGTATTACCGGCGTTGCTGGACGGGTCGGTTCGTGACACGGGTGTGCGGCGTTGGCTTGCCCGCGCAGATCTGGAGATTGGCGCGGAGCCGCAGGAAATATTGCCGCGGGTTTTGCGCGCAATGGGTCAGGAGCCTTGCAGCGACGGTCTGGCGGCACTGCGGTTTTGGGGCCAGACGGGTGATCGGCCCGCTGTCTGGATGGCCGCCGCTGATCCTGTGCATCTTGAGGCGCAACTGGATCATCTGCGTCTGCGCAGCCTGTGGTCGGATGAGTGGCAGATCGAAGAACTGCGCCAGTTATTCGCCGAGTTGCAGGCGCAGCTGGCGGATGATGCCACCGTCGGCTTCATTTCTGTCGGTTCGTACGGCTATCTGCGCAGCGACCTGCCGATGCCAACGGCCGCCTTGTCTCCTGAACTTGCCAACGGATGCAATCCAGTCGGTGTGTTGCCGGCAGGTCGGGGTGCCGATCGCTATCAGGCGCTGCTGAGTGAAATTCAGATGGCTATGCACAATTCGCCGATCAACCAAGGTCGGGAATCACGGGACCTGCGTGCCATCAATTCTCTTTGGGTTTGGGGTGGAGGCGTCATAACGAATGACGGCGTCCGCGATGTGCCGCCGTTGCTCGCCGACGACGAAATTCTCCGTGGCTACTGGTTATCGAGCCGCGGTGGCATTGAATCGTGGCCCGACGGTCTGGTGGCAGGCTTGTCTCGCTTTTCTGATGGCTTTGTTGCCGTCGCTCCGGATCAGGCCAATTCTGCCGACGAACACGCTGAGTTGTTGACCGGCTACCTGCGGGATTTGCGAGAGTTGCTGCGGCACAGTGATTTGCGTCGCCTGACCATTCTGTTTCGCCAGGGAGTAACGGCATGCGTCCGCCCACGACAGATCTTTCGGGTCTGGCGGCGTGAATTGTCCAGCCTGTCATCGGGGCCGCTACTATGACTCTGGCGGGCGGTCGACCGCTTCGACAACGCGACAATCCTGTGGTGACGGCGTTGGGTGACCTTGATCCCACAATTGCGCGCTTGTACGCCGCCCGGGGTATCACCACGAGCGATGCCCTGAACTACAGTCTTGGTCGACTGGCCCCGGTCAGTTCATTGCCGCATATCGATGCCGCGGTGGAATTGTTATTGCAGCACCGCAATAATCGAATCGTGGTCATTGGCGATTTCGATGCGGACGGTGCGACCAGTACGGCATTGGTGTTGCGCTGTTTGCGAGAATTCGGTTTTCCCGATCTTGACTACCTGGTGCCCAATCGATTTGACTACGGCTACGGCCTGACTCCGGAAATCGTTCAGGTTGCCGCCCGGCAAACGCCCGGTCTCTTGCTAACGGTCGACAACGGGGTGTCCAGCATTGCCGGGGTTGAGGAGGCCACACAATGCGGCATTGATGTCCTGATCACCGACCATCACTTGCCGGGGCCGTCATTGCCTGCGGCGCGCGTCCAGGTGAATCCCAATCTTGCCGACAGTAACTTCAGCAGCCCCCATCTCGCGGGTGTCGGTGTTGCCTTTTACCTGATGGCGGCTCTCGGTCGGGCGCTTGAAAATTCAGGGCAGGTCGGTGCCGCCAAAATTCCGGCGCGCTTTCTGGACCTCGTGGCGCTGGGTACGGTTGCCGATGTCGTGCAGCTGGATCACAACAATCGAATTCTTGTACGGCAGGGCATCAATCGTATTCGAGCCGGAAAGTCAGTCATTGGCATCAGTGCCATTCTGCGCCAGGCCGGGCGCTCGGCCACCCGGCTTGTCAGCACCGACCTCGGATTTTCAGTCGGTCCCAGGCTGAACGCAGCCGGTCGTCTGGAAGACATGTCGGTGGGTATTGAGTGCCTGCTGACCGACGACCCGGACACGGCGGCGCGGCTTGCCGCGGAGCTCGATAGTATTAACCAGGAGCGTCGCACGATCGAGGCCAGCATGCGTGAGCAGGCGTTTGCTATTGTCGACAAACTGGATGAAAGTCGCTTTCCGGCCTGCGTTTGCCTTTATGACGAGCGCTGGCATCAAGGCGTTGTCGGTCTGGTCGCGGCGCGGGTTCGGGAGCGTTGCCATCGACCTGCTATTGCCTTTGCCAATGACCGCGATGGCTTGTGCAAAGGCTCGGCGCGCTCGGTGCCCGGTGTTCATATTCGCGATTTGCTGGAGGCAATTGATACGGGCAACCCCGGTCTGATCGATAAATTTGGCGGACATGCCATGGCGGCTGGTCTGACGCTCGAGGCGGTGAATTTTGAAAAATTTTCGGCGCTTGCGACGAGTCTTCTCAATGAACGGCATCCGGATGCGGACTTCACGGGTGCGATTATCACGGATGGCTTGCTGCCTGAGGATGCGTTAACACTTGGATTTGCACGCCTGTTGCGAGAGTCCGGCCCCTGGGGTGCCGGGTTTCCCGAGCCATTGTTCCACGGAGATTTTACGGTAGTAGAACAGCGTGTTGTCGGCGAACGTCATTTGAAATTGCGGGTGACGCCGGCAAAAAGCACCGCGATCATTGACGCGATAGCTTTCAATCAAAGTCATGCTGGTCTGCGTGGAACGGTCCGACTTGCGTATCGGCTGGATGTAAATGAATACCGCGGCTTCGAATCGGCACAACTGATCGTCGAACAGATTACCTCGATATGACAGCGTGCTAATATGCCGGCCATTTTGCGATCTCCTCAAGACAAAGGCGCATGGAAACCAATCTGATCAAACAGCAAATTATCGACCTCGCCGAACGCACCGATGCGTTGAGGGGGTATCTTTGACTACGATCACAAAGCCGAGCGACTGACCGAAGTTCAGCGCGAACTCGAACAACCTGACGTCTGGAACGAACCTGAACGCGCCCAGGCGCTTGGCCAGGAACGTGCCCGCCTCGAAAACGTGGTCCTGGGCCTTGCAGAGCTGAAAACCGGTATCGATGATGCCGGTGAGTTGCTTGGTATGGCGGCGGAGGAGGACGATGACAACACCGTCGCTGAGATCGTGGCCGACCTGCAAGGCGTCGAGCGGCGCGTGGCGGCACTGGAATTTCAACGCATGTTCAGTGGTGACATGGACGCCAGCAACGCCTTTGTCGACATCCAGTCCGGCGCGGGTGGCACGGAGGCTCAGGACTGGGCGAACATGTTGTTGCGAATGTATTTGCGCTGGGCGGAAGCTCACGAAATGAAGGCCGAGATTATTGAGGTGTCGGCTGGCGAGATAGCCGGTATAAAGAGTGCGGCATTGCGCATTGAGGGCGACTACGCCTACGGTTGGTTGCGGACAGAGACAGGTGTGCATCGACTGGTTCGAAAATCACCGTTTGATTCGGGCAACCGCCGCCACACCTCGTTCGCCTCCGTGTTCGTTTCACCGGAAGTCGACGACGACATAGATATTGATATCAACCCGGCGGATTTGCGGATCGATGTATATCGTGCCAGCGGAGCAGGCGGTCAGCACGTAAATCGAACGGAATCGGCAGTACGTATTACGCACTTGCCAACCAATACCGTCGTACAATGCCAAAATGATCGCTCGCAACACAAGAACAAAGCGACGGCGATGAAACAGCTTAAGGCTAAACTCTATGAACTGGAGTTGCAGCAACGCAAGGCGGAAGCTGCGGTGGTTGAAGACAGTAAAGCCGATGTCGGCTGGGGCAGTCAGATTCGTTCTTACGTGCTGGACCAGAGTCGCATCAAGGATTTGCGCACCGGTGTCGAAACCGGTAACACTCAGGCCGTACTGGACGGCGGGCTTGATGCTTTCATCGAGTCCAGTTTGAAGCAGGGATTGTAAGTGAACGAAAACAGGAACAAAGGCATTGATGAGAATGCGTTGATCGCGGAGCGACGTCGGAAGCTGGGTGATCTGCGCGATAGTGGCATCGCTTATCCGAATGATTTCCGCCGCAATGCGCTGGCCGAAGAACTGCATCAGACCTACGGCGGGCACGAAGGCGAGCATCTACGCGACGAAGCCGTGCGCGTGAATGTTGCGGGTCGCATGATGGTCAAGCGGGTTATGGGGAAATCGAGTTTTATCAAACTCCAGGACCGGACCACTCAGATTCAGATTCGACTCGAGCGTGATCGTCTTGCCGAGGGCCTCTATCAACGTTTCAAGAAATGGGATGTGGGCGATATCGTTGCGGTGACCGGGACTCTGTTCAAAACCAATACCGGTGAACTCACGGTGATGGCGGACGAGGTGACTCTGATGACGAAGTCGCTGCGGCCGTTGCCCGAAAAGTTTCACGGTCTGGCCGATCAGGAAATACGCTATCGCCAGCGTTACGTCGATCTGATTATGAATCAGGACAGTCGTGAAGTATTTCGCGTGCGTTCACAAATCATTACCTATATTCGTGCATTTCTCGATTCGCAGGACTATCTCGAAGTTGAAACACCGATGATGCATTCGACACCTGGCGGCGCCGTCGCGCGTCCTTTTGAAACCCATCACAATGCGCTCGACATGCCTCTGTTCCTGCGCATCGCGCCGGAGCTTTTCCTGAAGCGACTGGTTGTCGGTGGTTTTGAGCGCGTCTACGAGATCAATCGCAGCTTTCGCAACGAAGGCGTATCCACCCAGCACAATCCTGAATTCACCATGCTCGAACTGTATCGCGCATACGCCGACTATAATGATTTGATCGCCATGATTGAGGCCCTGTTTCAGGGCCTGTGTCAGTCCATCCTCGGTTCGACCAGCATAAGTTATCAAGGCGAAGAGGTTGATTTTACAAGACCCTTTGCTCGTATCACCGTCGAAGATGTGATCCAGAAGTACAACCCGGACATCGATTCATCGCGACTGCGCGACAGAGATTACCTGGCGGAATTTGCCGCCAATATAGGGGTCAATGTGCAAGGCAATGCCGGCGCCGGAAAACTGCAAATTGAAATCTTCGACAAGACCTGCGAAGCCGAGCTTCGTGATCCTACCTTTGTCACCGCGTACCCCACGGAAGTTTCACCACTGTCGCGGCGTAATGACGACGATCCCTTTATTACCGATCGATTTGAGTTCTTTGTCACCGGGCGCGAACTCGCCAACGGTTTTTCAGAGCTTAACGATTCAGAGGATCAGGCTGAACGCTTTCGTGCGCAAGTTGAGAATCGTACGGCCGGCGATGATGAGGCCATGTCTTACGATCATGATTATATTCGTGCACTGGAGTATGGGCTTCCACCTACAGCCGGGCTTGGGCTTGGGATCGACAGGCTGGTGATGTTGTTGACGGATTCGGCCTCGATACGGGATGTGTTGTTGTTTCCTTACATGCGGCCTGAGGTGTTTGACTGATTGGGTGTTGCTGGTTGCTGGGTTGCGGAATTGCGGGTAGCTGATTGGCATCCGTGGTGGTCATCCGTTCACTCGGAGGGCCTTGACTCGATCACGGATGACCACCACGGACGCCAATCAGCCCGGACTCCTCGACAGTTGCGGGGTGAGGTACGCGGCAGGCTGGGTTGTTAGGGAGCCTCTGATTTATTCTGAAGACGTAAATAGGGTGCGAGAGTTTGAATTCGCGGGGTCGCGCGTCAGGTCGCGCTCCTACAAGGAACTCCGGTAGGAGCGCGACCTGACGCGCGACCT
>CAYUOY010000018.1:0-38477 GCA_964446495.1 uncultured Woeseiaceae bacterium
ATCGTCGTCCACGCTGTGCCATGCCTGCCGCAATGCGGCCAGACTCGTGGGACCGAGGGTGGAGTAAAGAAACAGGCCATCAATACGCAATACCCTCGCGATTTCCCTGAAAAAGCCGGTGAGGTCACTGACCCAGGGGAGCAGCATGTTGGCCACCACCAGATCCATGCTGCCAGTTAGAAGCGGCAATTGCGTGGCGTTAGCACGGACTTCCGAGATACCTGCCAGCCGTGATCGCGACTGGCGCGCTTTTCCTAGCATTGCGGCCGAAACATCCAGACTGATTACCTGGTTGCGACGCCAGGACTTCGCCAATTGGCGGCTGCCGGCGCCGGTTGCACAGCCGAGATCAAGAATGCGCTGTGCTTGCAGCGGCATCGGCCGCATTCGCTCCAGCAAGCCCTCGAAGGCATGTCGATGCACGAAGTCGCTGTCCGGGAATGCAGCCGCTGCCTGGTCGAAGCGGCGTATCACATCGCGTTGTCGCAGTGCAGGGGTGGTTTTTTGTGTCGGCATCAGGGCGACTAGGATAGGGTTAATCGAGGTAAACGGCGAGCGAAAATCTGCATATTGCCCAATTACGCCAATGCTGCCCGCCGCACGATCAGGATAGGCTGGGGAACCCATGATTACTTCCGGGTGCAGTAAGTTGTGATTCGAAATGTGCAGATCCAGGAAGCGGACTGGACTGTGAACTGGCTGTCGCGAAACGCCGCGACGGCCGCAGCCGGACGGCTGTTGAAAAAACCATCCCGGGTGTTTTCAATAGCACCGTTCGAACGCCGCTCTCACGCATCCTTGCGCCGCCGGCCGAAATACAGATTTTTTCAACAGGCTGCCAAAACGCTAGGTCTTGAGATCATGAGTAGACCAGAGGTCCCAGGCAGAGATGTTCCGCACCAATGCAAGCAACCGGATAGCGAACCTTATGGATCGTCTGCTGCCCACCGAATGCGCCTTTTGTGGCGAGCGGGTGTCTGCCCGACCAGTATGCAAAGGGTGTTTCGCTGACTTGCCGTGGATCACTCACGCTTGCGCGTGTTGCGGCACGCCGATTGCCTGTCCGCTACCGACGGGCGTCTTCTGTGGCAACTGCCAGCAGAGGCCGGCACCGTTTGCCTACACCATTGCTCCGCTCCACTACAAATTCCCGGTGGATGCAGCGATTAAGGCACTGAAGTTCGGGCGCCGGCTGCATATGGCGCCGGCGCTGGCGGCCCTGGTGGAGGATCAGCCCGCCCTGCATGCGGGCCTGTTTGATGCGCTTGTGCCGGTACCTTTATACCGGTGGCGGCAGGCGGTTAGGGGCTTCAACCAGGCACAGGAGCTGGCCAAACATATTCGTGGTTTTAGTGGCCTGCCCATCAGGTGTTGCGTCGAACGAGTTCGCCGGACCGAGCCACAGTCCGGGCTGGATGCCGCGGGGCGCCGGCATAATTTGCGTCAGGCCTTCCGGATGGTTGCGGCGCCGCAATGCAGCCATGCACTTATTGTTGACGATGTCATGACCACCGGAGAGACTTGCCGCGCGCTGGCCGCAACGCTTCTTAGCGCTGGCGTAGAACGCGTCAGTGTCCTGGCTATCGCTCGCGCGTCACCATGAGATCAATTTCGGTGGGGTCGCGCATCGGGTTGCGCTCCTACGGCCGTGCCATTAGAAAAACGGTAGGAGCGCAACCTGATGCGCGATCCCACCATGCTGAATTCCTCCCCGGCCTCAAACCACCACAGGACTAAAAGTGTAGTGCAACACAATACCAATGAAGACCACCATGCCGATCAGGTGGTTGTTCAGGAAAGCGGCGAAACACCCGCTCTTCTGCCGTTCACGGGCAAGCCATTGGTGGTAGCCCATAAGCAATGCCGAAATACCGATTGACAGGTAATACCAGAAACCGAGTTCAGCCATGTCACCAATGAATAACAATGCCGCGAGCATCAACATTTGCATGCCGCCGATGACAAACAGGTCGAGATCGCCAAACAAAACGGCCGTCGACTTGACGCCCACCTTGATGTCATCGTCCCGGTCGACCATCGCATAAAACGTATCGTAGATAATGGCCCAGACGAGCGCGGTCCCGAATACCAGCCAGGCTAACTGCTCGGTCATTCCGGTTTGTGCTGCAAAAGCCATTGGTACCGCCCAACCGAAAGCCGCGCCAAGGAAAAATTGTGGAATGGATACGAAGCGCTTGATGAACGGATAGCCGAGCGTCAGGCCGGCGGCGACAATCGCAAGCATCTGTGCCGGCTTGTTCAACATGGCAGCCAGCCCGATGGCGATCAACGACAGGCCCGCAAAGAGCGTCAGTGCTTCGACCGGCGTTACGGCTCCCGAGGCAATGGGCCGATGCCGGGTTCGCTCAACGTAGGGATCAATGTTGCGATCGACAATGTCGTTGAGCACACATCCCGCTGAGCGCATTACAATCACGCCGAGTACGAACACGGAAAAGACACCGCTGTCAGGATGGCCTTCGCCGGCAAGCCACAAGGCCCATAACACAGGCCACAACAACAGCCAGATACCAATTGGCTTGTCGAGTCGCATGAGCTGCGCGTAGTGGCGCAATTGCTGGGTTGGCCCTGGTTTTCCGGGGCCTTGCGAGGTGGCATTATTCATGAAACGAGATTCGGCAACAGGGCCTGCAAAGGTAACAGATTCGGTTTTGTCGAGTCGCCTTCAGTCACCCCGATGCCGCGAAGTTCTCAATTGTAGTCAATGTAGCGCCTCGAACGAGACAATCACTGGATACCAGCGTCGACAAGCCATAGCCTTCTTTTCGAGAGGCAGCCTGCGCTGGATGGTTACGACACACTGTTAACGCCGGGCCCTTATTTTCCTGACGGCGTATTCCTGCCGGTCAAAAAACGCTATCCAAGTGGATATCAGGCCGGAACACATCGGTAAACACTGCCTGGCAACAGTCGGTATTCTGGGGCATATCCATCCACCGCCAGAAGCTTTACAGCCGTCAATCAAGCGGCATACAGAAACCGAATTACTGGATAAACATCAAAATCGGTGCCAGAAGTGAGATAACAATATGTACAGGAAAGCGGACTCAAAATGCGGAGCAGTTAACAAGATTGCCTCGTAGGCGGTGACTGGACTGGTCGCGGGACATGGCGGACGATGATGCGGTATTTGTCAGCCGAACCAGGTTTGATTGCCGGTTAGGCTGCTCGCCATTTTCGCATGTGGCAAAAATCGGTTGCTCGGTTCACTCAGTCACGGATTTTTATCGAAGAGGAAGTGCACTAATGTCATCATCGAATGAGTCAGGCGAAATATGTGGTTATGAGCGATTAACCAAACCTCAATATAACAAAGGCACCGCTTTCACTGAAGATGAGCGGGAACGTTATGGTCTTCGAGGTTTGTTACCTGCAGGCGTATCCGACCAGACAACGCAGATAATTCGTGCGATGGAAAACCTGCGCCGCAAAGGCAACGACATTGAGCGCTATGTTTTTCTGCAGGCCTTGGCCGGGCGCAATGAGCGCTTGTTTTATCGCATGGTGATTGATCATATCGATGAGATCATGCCACTGATATACACACCCACCGTGGGCCAGGCCTGTCAGGAATTCGCCCACATATTTCGTCAACCGAAAGGTTTTTACATCACGCCGGAAGATAAGGGGCAGATTTTCGAAATTCTGAAAAACTGGCCGGAGTCCGACGTCCGTATGATTGTCATTACCGATGGCCAGCGAATTCTTGGCCTCGGTGACCTGGGTGCGAACGGGATGGGCATACCCATCGGTAAACTGTCTTTGTATACCGCCTGTGCGGGCATTCTTCCCGAGCAATGTTTGCCGGTGATGTTGGATGTTGGCACCAACAATGAAATCCTGCGCAATGACCCACTTTATCTTGGTATCAGAAAGCCGCGTATTGAAGGTCCTGAGTACGAAGCACTGGTCGAAGAATTTGTGCAAGCGGTGCAGGAAGAATTTCCGTTAGCCCTGATTCAATTCGAAGACTTTTTAACACCGAATGCTTACTCCTTATTGCAACGCTATCGTGAACGTGTGCTTTGCTTCAACGATGATATTCAGGGCACAGCAGCGGTGGCATTAGCCGGTGTGCTGGCCTCGTCACGAATCACCGGCAATGACTTCGCTGACTTGCGCATTATGTTCCTCGGTGCGGGTTCCGCAGCAACCGGAATTGCGGATCTGCTACAGGCGGCATTTATTCAAGCCGGGCTGGACGTAAAAGATGCCCGTGAACGCCTCTGGTTTGTTGATCAATACGGACTGGTGGTTAAGGCGCGTGACGATTTGGGACCACACAATATCCCCTATGCACATGATGTTCCCAGCGTGCCCTTTGAGGCAGCAATTCGCCAGTTCAAACCGCATGTGCTTATCGGTGCAACCGGTGCTCCCGGTGTGTTTACCGAAGAGATCGTTCGCTTGATGGCAGACATTAACGAGCAACCGGTTATCTTTGCCTTATCCAATCCGACGTCACGTGCCGAGTGTACTGCAGAGCAGGCTTATGAGTGGACAGATGGTCGCGCGGTATTTTCCAGCGGCAGTCCGTTTGCTCCTGTCACCTATAAAGACAAACTGTATCGACCCGGCCAGGGTAACAATGCTTACGTATTCCCGGGTATTGGCCTCGGCGCCATCGCCTGTCGTGCACGCACTATTAGTGACGGCATGTTTCTCGAGTCTGCACGGGTATTGTCTGAAATGGTCAGCGCTGAAGATCTGGCAACACGGACGGTTTACCCGCCGCTTTCCAGTATCCGACAGGTATCGCTTGCGATTGCAGTGGCCGTCGCCGAGCAGGCTTACAAAGAAGGTCTGGCGCAGGAAAATCGCCCCGCTGATCTTGAGCAAAACATCGCGGGTTTAATGTACGACCCGTCTTATTAAATGAGAGCACACAGGTAACACGCCATGCCTGATAATAAACTTTACCGTATCAGTGCCAGCGCCCGTAAATCGAGCCGCCCGTCATGCATCGGTGGGCACCAAAAATAATTGCCGGTCACGGGGCGAGAGAAGCGGAACAGGCCATCGGCAATGCCATCCTCGCTGCCAACCATTCGAGCCAGTTGTGCCTCGAATGCGTCGAACGAATGACCGAAGGCGACGAAGAACAGGCCACCCTCCGCTTCGGGAATACTCCAGGGCATGGATCGTCGCAACAGGAATGCCTCCGGGTCAAAACTTTCCTGTGCCGTGCGCTTTACATGCGCTGATTCGGGAGCATCTTCGAGTTCCACGTTATCGCTGAGCCGCCTGCCAATACTGTTGTCTGCTTCGTTTGCCGTCAACGCGGCAAATGCGTCGAAGTCGTGCAGCCATTGCTGCATGGCAACGAAACTCGACCCATCCAGACCGGCTCCCCTGCCCCTCACAAAAGCCGCATCGATGGCAGCCTGCCCGGTCGGATTTTCCGTGCCGTCCTCATAGCCCGTCAAATCCAGCCCGGCACCAAATTTATAAGCATCGATGCAGTCGCTTGGCACGAATCCGTCCCCGAGCAACGCGTTGACGTGTCGTGCCCGGTGCAGCAAAGCACCGGGATCGTCACCGCGCAGCCAGCACACGAGGGCAGCCGGTGTTGACGGAATATCAATGCCGGCATTGGTCGTTGCCGAAAAGCACCGCAGGCCCGCTATATCAGCCCCAAGACTGAGCGCCACCGACCGTCCTATACCGACAACCACTTCGACGCCGTCGGCGACATCCGCGAGTTGCTGCAAACTATCGGTAGCATTCTTGCCGGGTATCTGATCAAACAGCAGGTATTTCGCGTGCTTTGGGATTGGTTCGAGAATCCCGGGTTGGCTGTTACTCATTCGTTTACGCCTCCTGAAAAATTATGCAAATCCAACATCGCAAGTCCGGATAAAACACCCGACAGCATCGTAACGACAACCATCATTCCGGCTGGCGATGCGACAGGGGTCACCAACCGGAATGACCAACGTCGCCGCAAGGAGTTGCGTTGCGACGATCGCGGGTGGTGAGCTAAACGATGTCGCCTGACTGCCATTCAATATTGTGAGCCAGCTCTTGCAGCCAAGATACCAGCGGACAAGGTCTATGGGAACGCGCATGCAGGAAATTCACCTGCCGGCGGCGTGGGGCGATCGGCGGCCGTGATGTTCATGCCCGAGCTCAGAGAGAAGCTGGTGTATACTTTGACGCCGACGATCGGCTCGGACCTTTTGGACACGGCCATCAGTTGCCCCGACGATGACGGGATACCGGCCGGTGATCTGCTTGTCATCCGGGCAGGGTCAATCTCCTGAATAAGGGAATCCAGAACGTTGTCGCTGAATTGGCGCATTCGAGCGATAACAGTTTGCTCGACACTGAAGAAGCTCGATTGACTATGGGTGCGCGATGAAACATAGCCGGCAAATCCGGATCACACACAGACCAAGCGGTGAAGTCATCGCCGAAGGTCCGCTTGGCTGGAACATCATGCCGTTTGAAGGCAACTACTACATCCGGAAGAAGTGTCTGAAAACCAGTGGTTTCAAAGTCAATTACATTCCGGGACTGTGCGTATACAAGTTTCTGTATGTCTGGTTGGATTTTTCCTGGCCGGCTGGCAAAACATCCAGCCTCGGCTGGCTCTACTGGTTGCCCAACCCATTGTTTCCATTCATCTGGTTTCGTGTGGCGGTGCCTGCCAACCACCCGGCACTGGAAATTCAGGAATTTCAATAACGAGAAACATCAACACATCAGCCTTGCATCAAGACGAGTCTTAAAAAAGAGCTTTCGCGCACGAGTCACACTGGCATTTTCTTGGTACTCGGCGCCGCGTCGGAACGTGAACTGCCGTCCTTAGTCGCGATCTGCTGTTCCAATTTCGCCACTTGTTCCGTCAGTTGTCAAAGGGCATTCACCCTACACCTTGCCGTAACGTCCGGCATCGCCGAGCCAGCGCTGCATGATTTTCCCGGAGTTCTCCGGCGCCGTACGTTGCAGTCTTTCGGCCACTCGCTGGACCTCGGGCATGAGTTCGGCGTCACGCACGAGGTTGGCAATACGGTACTGTGGCAAACCGGTTTGACGCGTGCCGAGTAACTCACCCGGACCACGCAATTCCAGGTCACGCTGCGCAACCAGAAAGCCATCATTGCTGTCGCGCAACACGGCCAGCCGGCTGCGGGCAAGCTGTCCTAACGGCTTTCGATACAGCAGGACACAGTGGCTCTGCACTGCGCCGCGCCCCACCCGTCCGCGAAGCTGATGCAACTGGGACAAACCCATGCGTTCGGCATTCTCTATAATCATCAGGCTGGCGGCCGCTACGTCGACGCCGACTTCGATGACGGTGGTGGCGACCAACACATCGATCTCACCCGCCTTGAAGGCTCGCATGACCTTGTCTCTCGCGGCCGGTTTCATGCGCCCATGCACGAGACCAATGCGAAGCTCGGGCAACGCCTGGAGCAACAGCTCGTGGCGAGCTTCGGCCGCGGCATAATTCAACAACTCCGATTCTTCAATCAATGGACAGACCCAATAGGCCTGCTGACCGCCGACACAGGCCTCACGCACACGCGCAACGACTTGATCGCGGCGCTGCTCCGGCAATACGACGGTTTTCACCGGTTGTCGACCCGGTGGCAACTCGTCGATGACCGAGATATCCAGATCGGCGTATGCCGCCATCGCCAGCGTGCGGGGGATGGGTGTGGCCGTCATGACGAGTTGATGGGGATGGGATTTTTCATCAACGCCCTTGTCCCGCAACGCCATGCGCTGGTGAACCCCGAATCGATGTTGTTCGTCGATAATGATCAGTGCCAGGTCGTGGAATTCCACACCTTCCTGAAACAATGCGTGAGTACCAATAATCAGGCTCGCTGCCCCGCTCTCGATCATCGCCAGGGATTG
Organism: uncultured Woeseiaceae bacterium; assembly: GCA_964446495.1. Classification (GTDB taxonomy): domain Bacteria; phylum Pseudomonadota; class Gammaproteobacteria; order Steroidobacterales; family Woeseiaceae; genus JAADHU01. Next base: position 7,888 of record CAYUOY010000018.1, read on the forward strand.
CTTTCGATCTTTTTGCCGCTGGCTTCCGGACAACCAGGCTAGCTGAATATCAAGCGCTTCAAACCAGAGCTCGAAGTTGTGCCAGTGTTGCTCGGCCAGCAGCTCGGTGGGCGCCATAATGGCGACTTGTTTGCCACAGGAAATCGCTTTAAGACTGGCGACGGCGGCGACGACCGTCTTTCCTGAACCGACATCGCCCTGAATCAATCGCATCATTGGATGTGGCTGACCCAGGTCGTCCGCGATTTCGCCACAAACGCGGCGTTGTGCCCTCGTGAGCTGATACGGCAGCGAATCGACGAAGGCCTGCGTTTCAGTCTCGCCTTTGTCCATAGCGACGGCCGACTCCCGCCGCGCAAGCAGACGCAGGTTCCGCAGGCTCATGTAGTGCGCCAGCAACTCCTCAAAAGACAGCCGCAACTGACAGGGATGTTTACCCTCTTCGATACTTTGCAAATCGGCATCGGGCGGTGGCTGGTGTAAATAAAGCAACGCTTCCGGCAACGTCGGCATGGCCAGTGATGCGAGCACATCCGCTGGCAACAGCTCCTCGGGCCGGGTTGAGCGCATGATGCCCAGGGCTTCACTGACCAGCTTGCGCAGACGTCCTTGCTGCAGGCCTTCGGTGATCGAGTAAATGGGGGTCAGCGCATCACTGGTAACCGGGTCCTGACCCGGTCGCAACACCCGGTATTCAGGATGGATCATTTCAAGCCCGCCGGGACCTGCCCGAACGTCGCCGAAGCAACTGACCTGGGCGCCTTGCTGAAACTGATTCTGTTGTTGTCGTGAAAAATAGAAAAATCGCAGTGTGATCTGACCGGAGCCGTCCGAGATTCGTACCAACAGGCTGCGACGTCCGCGATACACCGTCTCCGCGAGCAGCACCTCACCGCTGATCAGGCATCGATGGCCCGGCCGCAGACTCCCAAGTCGCGTCAGGCGGGTCCGATCTTCATAGCGCAGCGGCAACATGAACAGAAGATCTTCCACGCGATAGACGTTGAGTTTTTCGAGTTTACCGGCGAGTGCCGGACCCACACCGCGGAGAGTGGTTGCCGGCGCGCCGAGGTTCCCTGGCTGGTTTTCTGCGTTTGGCAATTCAGTGCTCCGTCAGGGCCGGGGGCTGGCGGAAAACAGGTGCTGACGCTTACAGCGCCAGCACAGCCTCGGCTTCAATATCCGTCCCCTTCGGCAACGAGGCGACACCCAGCGCGGCGCGTGCGGGGTAAGGTTCATTGAAATACTCTGCCATCACGGCGTTAACGGCGGCGAAGTTGGCCAGGTCGGTCAGATAAATGGTGAGCTTGACGATGTGATTGAGGTCGCTGCCCGCCGCCTCGGCGACGGCCTGTAAATTGTCAAACACGCGTCGTGCCCGCGTTTCGAAATCACCCTCGATCAACGACATGGTCGCAGGGTCAAGCGGAATCTGGCCGGAGAGAAAGACCAGGCCGTTGCTTTCAATGGCCTGCGAATAGGTTCCGATAGCGCCGGGGGCGGCATCCGTGTGAATGGGTTTTTTTGACAAGTCGTTCTCCAGTAATTCTCAGGCGCAAACGCGCACCACGCGCAGGACACTGGACATTTTCCGGACACTGCGCATTATCCGTGCCAGATGGGTTCGATTCTTAACCGTTAACAGGAAGGACAGTTCGGTGCAGTCTTCGTGACGATCGGTCACGGAGACCTGCTCGATGTTGGCATCGGAATCACCAATCACAGCGGCGACCTCCGCCAGCACGCCGGTCTTGTTCACCGTATCAACATGAATCTGGCTGGAAAACTCCCGGTCGATGTCTGGTTCCCAGCTGACTGCCACCCACTTCTCCGGGTGTTTGCGAAAATTGGCCAGGTTGCCGCAGTTGTTGCGGTGAACGACGACGCCCCGCCCGGCACTCAGATACCCCATCACACTGTCGCCGGGAATAGGGTAGCAGCACTTGGCGTAACTCATGACCATGCCTTCGGTACCGGCGATCACCAGGCTGGCAGCGGTCGGATCGTCGCCGCCGCTTTCGTCACCGACCAGGTAACGAGCCGTAAGCGGGCCAAGCCGCTCGCCGAGTCCGATCTGTTCAAACAGGGCAGACGATTCATCGATGCCCAGCTCGTCAAGCGCCTCGCGCATGCGCACTTTGCCAATTTTGCGCAACGACGAGTCGATGTCTTTCAGGGAGCGATCGAGCAGTCGCTTGCCGAGGTCAATGGATTCACTGCTGCGCATGCCCTTCATGTAATTGCGAATGGCCGAACGTGCTTTGGCGGTGGCCACGAAAGACACCCAGTTGGGATTCGGTTTGGCGCCGCGGGCCGTGATAATTTCCACGGTATGACTGTTCTGCAAAACGGTTCTTAATGGCACCAGGTTGCGGTCAATCTTTGCCGCTACACAGCGATTGCCGATATCAGTGTGAACGGCGTAAGCGAAGTCTACCGTCGTGGCCCCTTTGGGCATTGGCATGATGTCGCCTTTGGGCGTGAACACGTAAATCTTGTCTGGAAAAAGATCGACCTTGACGCTTTCGAGAAATTCCTCGGAGCTGCCGGATTTTTGAATTTCCAGTAAATTCGTCAACCATTCACGGGCGCGGCGATGAGGCGATGCCGTGGACTTGTCCACGGCCTTGTACTGCCAGTGCGCCGCTACGCCGGACTCCGCCACCCGGTCCATCAAGACCGTGCGAATCTGAACTTCGAGCGGCAACCCCTTGGGCCCGAACAGCGTCGTATGCAAAGACTGATAGCCGTTGAGCCTCGGGATGGCAATGTAGTCCTTGAATCGTCCCGGCATGGGTTTGAACAAGCCGTGCACGATACCGAGCATTCGGTAACAGGTATTCACATCAGCTACGACAACACGAAAGCCGAAGACATCGGCGATGTCAGTTAGTGAACGCTTTTTTTCCGCCATTTTGCGGTAGATGCTGTACAGATGCTTTTCGCGGCCCTCTGCGTGTCCCTCAATGCCCTCTTCCTGCATGGCCTTTTTCAGCTGCTCGGTTATCTTCTTCACAATCTGGCGCTGGCCGCCGGTGCGGCGCCGCAAAACCCGGCCGATGACACGATATCGAAACGGATGCAGATAGCGCATGCCGAGATCTTCGAGTTCGATCTTCATGCGATTGATGCCGAGTCGATTGGCTATCGGGGCGTAAATGTCCAGGGTTTCCCGCGCAATCCGCGCCCGTTTTTTTGCGGGCATCGCATCAAGCGTTCTCATGTTGTGCAGGCGATCGGCAAGTTTGACCAGGATGACACGAATATCCTCGATCATCGCCAGCATCATTTTGCGGAAGCTCTCTGCCTGTGCCTCGGCCTGGCTGTCGAACTGTATTCGATCGAGCTTGCTGACCCCGTCGACCAGTAACGCGATCTCCTGTCCGAACTCCTGCTCGAGATCGGCAACGCCTATTTCGGTATCTTCGATAACATCGTGCAAAACAGCCGCGGCGATGGCCTGGCCGTCAAGATGCATGTCGGCAAGAATTCGTGCGACTGCCAACGGATGGGAAATATAGGGATCCCCGCTGCGGCGCGTCTGGCCGGCATGTGCCTCGGCACCGTACTCATACGCGCGCATGATCAGCTCGACCTGATCCTCGGGCATGTAGTGTTCCAGCGTTTCGAGGAGGCGCCTGAAATCCCGGTCCAGTCTCGACGACAGTCCTGGCAATCGGGCTAACAGGGAGGAGGCATAATCCATGCCTCATGATAACCGGTTTACCGCACCTTCCGATATTGAACTGGCGGCCTGGCAAGCAATACTTTGGGGGTCGCTTCGTAGTGCGTTGGGAGTCTGGACGCCGCCGCGCTGCGGCGGGAGCGGCCTTTAGTCGCCGATTGAGATCCCGCGCATCGGCATGACTTCTTCGGTGGTCTCGGGTTGCATGAACTCGTCAATCACCGGCTGCTCGATCTCGTCCAGTATGGCCGGAGTAATATGGCCTTCCGCAATCTCACGCAATGCAATGACGGTGGGTTTGTCGTTTTCCATGTCAACCAACGGATCGGCACCGTGTGCAACACGTCGCGCGCGCTTCGCAGCGACGAGCACCATTTCAAATATGTTTTCGATATTATCGAGACAATCTTCGACCGTAATTCTGGCCATTTCTGCTATTACTCCAACGGATGGCCGGTGTCGGCCAAATATTTCACCCAAGACCCACCAGTTTACCGCATTCGATCAGGGTTGCGCCAGTATTCTCTCGATTTCACGCTGCAAAGCGGCATTATCACGACGATTCGCGGTATTTTTCCCGGCAAATACGGCCTCCATTTCAGTCACTGCCGTGTCGAGCTGATCATTGATGATGCAGTAGTCAAACTCGTTCCAGTGCGACATGTCGCCCAGCGCCTCGCTGAGCCGACGCTCGATTACCGCCTGGCTGTCGGTGCGGCGTGCCTGTAATCGGCGCGCCAGTTCCTGGCGGGACGGCGGCAGTATGAAGATGGAAATGCAATCCGGCATTGAGCGCCGAACTTGCTGTGCGCCTTGCCAGTCGATTTCCAGAATTACGTTGTGACCGTTGAGCAAATGCTCCTCAACCTGCGAGCGGCAGGTGCCGTAATGGTTGTCAAAAACAAGCGCGGACTCCAGCAAATCGCTGTTGTCCTCGAGGCGGGAGAAGCGTTCTTCAGACACAAAAAAATAGTCGCGCCCGTCGGTTTCGTTCTTGCGCCGTTCGCGCGTGGTATAGGAAACCGAGAAGCGAAACTCCGGGTGGCGATCCACCATCGCTCTGACCAGCGTGGTCTTACCGGCACCCGATGGTGCGGCGATAACAAACAGGCGGGCATTTGTACTCATAGATTTCGTTTTCAGTCAGGCGTGAGCTATTCGACGTTCTGAATCTGCTCGCGCATCTGTTCAATCAATACTTTCAGCTCCACGGCTGCACGCGATGTCTCGGTGTCGGCGGATTTCGAGCCTAAGGTATTGGCCTCTCGATTAAGTTCCTGCATCAAAAAGTCGAGTCTTCGTCCGACAGCGTCGGAGCCTTGCATGGCATCTCGAATCTCCGTGATATGACTTTCCAGCCGATCCAGCTCCTCGTCGACATCCAGTTTCTGGCTGACGAGTGCCAGCTCAACTTCCAGTCTGCCAGGGTCGGCACTGATATCCAGTTTTTCCAATCGCTCCAGCTGCTTTTTGCGCGCGACGTCCAGCACCTCCGGCATGCGTTTTCGTACACCCGTCGCAATGGCCAGAATGTCCTCACAGCGGGAATGCAGCATGGTCTCGATGCGTTCGCCTTCACTGCGGCGCATTTTCATCAGCGCTTGCAGCGTGTCAGCCAGCAATTGCTGCGCGTCGGCGGCCAACGGTTCCGCGTCGATATCCGGTTCCAGCACGACACCTGGCCAGCGCAAGATATCAATCGGGTTGGCCGGTCGGGCCGCGGGCAGCAGCGAGCAAATTTCGGCCAGTCGTTCACCGATCTGTTGCACCAGCTCAGCGTTCACCGTGATCGGCGCGGCGTTGCCGGTGGCGCGGCGAAAGTTAAGTGAGCACTCTACCTTGCCGCGCTTCAGTGCGGCACTCACCTGTCGGCGCAGCTCCACTTCCTTGGGCCGCAGTTCATCGGGCAAGCGAAACTGAGTGTCCAGATAACGATGATTCACCGCCCGAAGTTCGCAGGTCAGAGACCCTTCGGTGGACTCCATAATCTGTCGTGCAAAGCCTGTCATACTGTGTAACATTCAAAACCCCTGTCGTTGCGACGATAATTCTATGCCGGGTTGCCCTTGCACAGCCAGCCCGCCGCAACATTTTTTCACGAAGCCGGATCAAATCAATGGAAATCGAATACGCCAAAGTGTCCGCTATTGGTGATCGTCAGGATAATCAGGACCGGGCGGCGGTCGTGGTGGCCGACGACGCGGTACTGATGCTGGTGTTCGATGGCATGGGCGGCCATTCCGATGGCGCTCGTGCGGCCGAAACGGGTCTCAAGGTCGTGCAGGATATTTTCACGTCGATGGAGCTACCGGTTCTTGACCCGCAAGGTTTTCTGTATTCGGCGCTGGCGACTGCGCATGACGCGGTGGTTCAGATCGGTGCGGATGTCGCGATCGACTTCCGGCCACGGGCAACCTGCGCGATCTGCCTGGCCCAGGATAGTGGCTCTTTTTGGGCCCATATTGGTGACAGTCGTATTTATCATCTGCGGGATGGCCAGATGCTGGAGCGGTCGCGCGACCATAGTCATGTTGAGGTATTGATCCAGGAAGGTGCGATCAGCGAAGACGAGGCGCTCGATCATCCGATGCGGAATTTTGTCGAGTGTTGCATCGGCGGTGATGCACCGGTTCCGGAAATGAGCATCACCCGTCGCAAGCCGCTGCAATCGGGCGACGTGATTCTGGCTTGCAGCGACGGCTTGTGGTCTGGCGCGACCGATCAGGAAATTGCCACTACTGTCACCCGTGCCGATGAATCACTGGCGGAAAACCTGAAGGCGATTAGTCTGAAAGCACTGAAGACCAATGCGCCCTACAGTGACAATACTACCGGTACGGCGTTGCGCTGGATCGGAGCATAAACCGGCTGCGCGCGGTCTGCGTGCGGTCCTTTGCCAGGAGAAAACAATGCGTCCAAGTGGTCGTCAGGCGAATGAGTTGCGATCGGTTCGCTTCCTTGCGGATTTCACCCGCCATGCAGAAGGCAGTGTGCTGGTTGAATTCGGTGACACGAGAGTGCTGTGTAACGCCAGCGTTGAATCCCGCGTGCCACCCTGGATGCGCGGTGAGAAACGCGGCTGGGTGACTGGCGAGTACGGCATGCTGCCGCGGGCCACTCATACCCGCTCCGGTCGCGAGGCAGCGCGCGGCAAACAAAGCGGACGGACGCAGGAAATTCAGCGATTGATCGGTCGATCGCTGCGCGCTGTAACCGATCTTGCAGCGCTGGGTGAACGTACGGTAACACTCGACTGTGATGTGTTGCAGGCGGATGGTGGCACGCGGACGGCAGCTATCAGCGGCGCCTATGTCGCATTACGAATCGCCATGGACCGTCTGTGTGCGCAGCGAAAACTCAAGGTCAATCCGGTTCATGGACAGATCGCCGCGGTATCGGTCGGCATATTCAATGGCACGCCGGTTCTGGATCTGGATTATGCCGAAGATTCGCAAGCAGAAACCGATATGAACGTAGTCATGAACGACGCGGGCCATTTCGTTGAAGTGCAGGGAACCGCCGAAGGGCATGCCTTCAGTCGGGTTGAGTTCGATGCGATGTTGACCCTGGCCGACACCGGGATTCGGCAGATCATTGCCGCTCAGGATGCCGTGTTGGCCGAAACAGGCTAGGAGTTTGCGCGGCCAGGGTCAAGCTACGTGAAACACACGAAACGACAAATTGTGATGGCAACCGGCAATGCCGGCAAACTTCGGGAAATCACCGAGCTGCTGGCAGGAACCGGCATTGAGGTCGTTGCACAGGCAACTCTTGGCATTACTCCCGCAGCAGAAACCGGCCACACGTTTGTCGCCAACGCGTTACAAAAAGCCCGCAACGCCGCGCAACAGACCGGCCTCGCGGCCATCGCCGATGATTCGGGCCTGGTGGTCGACGCGCTAGCGGGCCGCCCCGGAGTCCACTCCGCACGTTACGCTGGCTTGCAGGCGACGGACGAGCAGAACATGAACAAGCTTCTGGACGCGCTTTCGAATCAGGACGATCGCAGCGCGCATTTTCATTGCGCGGCCGTGTTCGTGCGCGATGCTGAAGATCAGCAACCCCTCGTTGCCGAGGGTCGCTGGCCCGGATTAATTCATGCGCGGCGGCAGGGCAGTGGCGGTTTCGGCTACGACCCGGTGTTCTTCGATCCGGAACTGGGGCGAACCAGTGCCGAATTGACGGCGGAGGAAAAAAACGCCCGCAGTCACCGCGGTAAGGCCATTCGGGCCCTTTGCCACGAGATTCTGCAGCTGTGGAGTGAGCCTGGCGTTACCTCGTGAAGCGCCCCTCACTACCGCCGCTGTCGCTTTATATCCATCTGCCCTGGTGCGTGTCCAAGTGCCCCTACTGCGACTTTAATTCGCATAAAGCCGGCCCGTCACCGCCACGAGGACGATATCTGGAGGCGCTTGCCGCTGATCTTGCCAACGAGGCCAGGCGGGTGGGTCAGCGTCGTGTGGAGACGGTCTTTCTGGGTGGTGGGACCCCCAGTCTTTTCAGCGGTGACGAAATTGCCCGGATACTGGCCGTGGCGATGGCCGAGTTAAACATTTCCGACGCGGCCGAGATTACCATGGAGGTCAACCCTGGCACCGTCGAGTGTGGTTCCCTGGCGGCCTACCGGTCGGCAGGCGTGAATCGATTATCGTTGGGTGCGCAGAGTTTCGACGCAGATTGCTTGCGGCAACTCGGACGCATTCATGGTCCGCAGGAAATCGCCATCGCCTTTGCAGAGGCACGCGCCGCCACATTCGACAGCATCAATGTCGACCTGATGTATGCGCTGCCCGGACAGACGCTGGAAATGGCTGACTCGGATCTGCGCCAGGCGCTGGCCCTGCAGCCCGAGCACCTGTCCTATTACCAGTTGACACTCGAACCCAATACGGTCTTCTACAGTCGGCCGCCGGCGGGTCTGCCGGGCAATGACGCGGCGTTTGCCATGCAAGAGCATTGTCACGCACGACTGGAAGCGGCGGGATACTGCCGTTACGAGATATCGGCATTCGCCAGGCCCGGCTCCGAATGCCGCCACAACCTGAATTACTGGCAATTTGGCGACTACGTTGCGGTCGGCGCCGGAGCGCACGGCAAGATCACGGATCACGATGGCAAGGTTCGACGCTATCAGAAACGCTCGCACCCGGTGGCCTACATAGAGGCCACCATCGCCGGGACTCGCGAGGAGGAGGCGGCCCCACTCCAGAGCGAAGACCTGGTGTTTGAATTCATGTTGAATGTACTGCGCTTGCCACAGGGCTTCACCGTCGCGGGGTTCGAAGAACGTACCGGCCTGGCCTATGCAGTGATCAGAGACCGAGTGGAGCGCTGCCGTTCGGAGGGCTTGCTGGTGCAGGGACGCAGTGACTCGTGGCAGCCCACCGAACTCGGGTTGAGCTTTCTCAATGACCTCCAGGCGCGTTTTCTGCCACTGTCCGAGGCGGTTTAGCATCACTTGCCTGTCGGTACTTTGGCAGGCTGCCGCGAAGGTTTTATGCACAGCGACCAACGTAATCCTGTTTTTTCCGTGTATTAAGCACTACAATTCAGCTCGCAGCTCCACAATGACGTCTAACCCGTTGAAATTACTACAATAACGAATTTGGACACTAAATAGACATATTAATAGGCTTGCTTTAAAAACGCTGACTTAGCTCACTCACACCAATTCCATCCACAGTGTTATCCACAGATTTTGTGGATAAGTTTCAGGCGCCAAAATGGCACTTGCGGCTGTCACCGCATACCTATATGCTACGCGCCCTTTTCGCACTGGCGTTTAAGTGCCGGAGACTCAAGATGAAAGCCGATACCCATCCCAACTACACCGAACTCAAGGTAACTTGTAGTTGCGGCAACGAATTCACGACTCGCTCGACACTTGGTGAGGATCTGAACGTTGAAGTATGTTCGGCGTGCCATCCTTTTTACACCGGCAAACAGAAGATCGTCGATTCTGGCGGTCGAGTGGACAAGTTCCGCCGCAAATACGGCATGGGCTAGGCTCGGGATTACCCGCCGACGCGCCAATCTGTCTCGTCCGCCACAACGGCCGGCTGACAAAACGTCAATCTCATTTGCCTGAATACCCGGCTTGCGGCACCATGTCTTGTTGCCGACCGGGTCGTCCGTATGCGCCGCAAATAAGCGGCGGCCGGAAGCTGGTCGCCGACGCGGCCTTCTGGCGGGCAACTCAATTTGCTGCAATCGCAGCGATGGCACGTACTTGATTAAGGATGAACATGACGAACGATACCTATACGCTGACTAATTCGGACGGTTCTCAATCCATGGAGTTGCCGGTACGGCGGGGCACGCTGGGACCGGACGTGCTCGACATCGCGCGTCTCAACCGTGATATGGGCGTATTCACGTATGACCCGGGATTTGTTGCGACGGGCAGTTGCGACAGCGAAATAACGTTCATAGACGGCGATAAAGGTGTGCTTCTCTATCGTGGCTACGCGGTCGAGCAACTGGCGAAACACTCCAGTTTCATCGAAGTGGCTTACTTGCTGCTTTATGGCGACCTGCCAACCAGTGACGAACTGGGAAGTTTTTCCGACTCCATCACGCGCCACACGATGCTGAATGAAGGCATGCTGCAGTTTTTCAAAGGATTTCGCTACAATGCCCACCCGATGGCAATGCTGTCGGCGGTGGTTGGTTCAATGTCAGCCTACTATCACGACACCATGGACATTCAGGACCCTGCTGCGCGAGAGGTCTTCACGCACAGAATACTGGCGAAACTGCCGACAATCGCGGCGGCAGCCTACAAGTTGAATGCCGGCCAGCCTTTCATGTATCCACGCAATGATCTTGGCTATTGCGACAATTTTCTGCACATGCTGTTTGCGGTACCGTCCGAAGAATATGAAATTGATCCGGTCGCTGCAGAAGCGTTTGATCTCCTGTTCATCCTGCACGCTGATCATGAACAGAATTGCTCGACCTCGACGGTCCGCATGGCGGGCAGCTCGGGTGCGAATCCCTATTCGGCTATTGCCGCTGGAATCGCAGCGCTGTGGGGCCCGGCACACGGTGGTGCCAACGAGGCCGTGCTGCAGATGCTCGGCGAGATTGGTGACAAGAAGAACATCAAGAAATATATCGACAAAGCCAAAGACAAGGACGATCCGTTCCGCCTGATGGGCTTCGGTCACCGCGTGTACAAAAACTTCGATCCACGGGCGACCATTATTCGTGAAATGTGTCACCGGGTCCTGAAGCAGGTCGGACGAACCGACTCACCGTTGTTCGAACTGGCTCTCGAACTGGAGGAGGTTGCCCTTAAGGATGATTATTTCATCGAGAAGAACCTCTACCCGAACGTCGATTTTTACTCCGGCATCATCTATCGGGCGCTCGGCATACCGACCTCCATGTTTACCGTGATGTTTGCCATTGGCCGGACGGTTGGCTGGGTCGCTCATTGGCGGGAAATGATCGGAAACCCCCATGGCAAGATTGCCCGGCCACGGCAACTGTACGTTGGTCACGAGTTGCGCGATTACACCAGCATCGAAAAACGCGACTCCATGGCATAACAGTTGGTTCTGGAGCGACAGGCCACCAGGTGTCTTTAGGAAAAGCTAACCCTGGTACTTGTCGGCACCGTCGTGCAAAAATCAGGGCCTGCCAACAGGCGGTCAGTTATTCGAGCAGCAGCGCCGCTACGGCTTGCGTATCCGCACGCTGCATTGGTTTGCCATCGACCGGACTGATGGGTGCCTGCCGAATACCATCGAACGGAAATATCGTTGCCTCGATGGCGGCGCCCTGATGTTCGAAGCGGTAGCCGGCAAACGTATCTACCTGGCCATGGCGGCTCTTTAACCGACGGTCATAAAGCTCGCAGTGAATTTGCAGGCTATGCAGCTGCACAGCCACCTGTTCCACACTGTCGGAAAACAAATGCAGATTGATCGCCGAGTGATCGCCGGCGGTGCCACTTAGCACGGGTCCAACCAGCCGCGGTTCGTAGCGCGCCAGCAACTGCATCGCCGATAGTGCGGCACCGCGAAGGGTGCGCAATAGCTCCGAGTGTGAGTCGCCATGAAACAATTGCAAATGATTCGACAGCGCCGCCTCGATTTCATCATTGCCTGGCAACGAGCCAAAAGAGGTCATGCCGAGGCGCTCGGCCGCTTTGGTCTTGGCGACCCGATAATCGTCAACACCGTGTTCGACGATAATGCGCGCGGCCTCCTGCGCCAACTGCGTTCGCGCACGGTCATTTGTACTTGCTGATCTCTTGGCCAGGTTCTTTCCTAGCCCGGATTAAAACAAACTTTCATCTTCCGCTTCCCTGGTCTCAAACTCGCGCTCGTCATCGATGTTGAACAGGTCCGGCACGGTCTCCGTGAACTCGCACACCGGTACGTGATCCACGCGGAATTTCTCAAACATCACGTCGGCAGGATCAGTCGAAGAGTTTGCCGGGCAACCGGTGCTTTTAGAAATACGTACTGTGACCATTCCCTCGGGCATGGGCATTTGATTCTCGGGCACCTGATCCAGTGCGCGTTGCATGAAATCAATCCAGATCGGCAATGCCGTTCGCGAACCTTCTTCGCGTGCTCCCAGGGTTCTGTCATTGTCGTAACCAACCCACACCACGACGGCCATGTCACCCTGGTAGCCGGCAAACCACGCATCGCGACGATCATTAGAGGTGCCGGTTTTGCCCGACAGGTCGCGTCGGCCAAGTTTGCGTGCACGGATACCGGTACCGCGCCGAATGACATCTCGCATCATGTCCTGGATCAGGAATGCGTTTTGGGCGGTGATGATCCGTGGTGCGAGATTGACGTCAGCAAAAAGCTCAGGCGAAACTTTGGCGTCGGGTTGATAGCTGTCTCCCACGTCAGCCATTTGTTCAAGTCGTAACTGCTCCTCTTCCTGCAATCTTTCGCGCCGCGCAGGTTCTGAACCATCAGGCAGGTAATCGATACGGTCAATGATGTCGGCTACGATCGATGCCGCTTCCTGCGGTCGCTTCAGCGGTTGCGCCCGGGCACGCGGAACTTTCTCCACCTCGGGTTCCTGCTCGCACTTTGCGCACACGACCATCGGATCGGAGCGATACAGGACTTTACCGTCGGCGTCACTAATGGAGTCGATGACATAGGGCTTAACCGCGTAGCCGCCGTTGGCGAAGGTGCCATACGCCTGCACCATGTCCAGCGGGGTTGCGTTGCCACCACCCAGCGCCAGCGAACCGTTGCGTGGCAGCGCGGCGGCATTGAAGCCGAAAGGCGCGAGATGACGGACGGTGTTGCCGATACCGGTCTTTAGCAACAAACGAATAGAGGCGAGGTTCATTGAGCGCACCAGGGCTTCGCGCACCCGCTGCTCTCCGTTAACACGACCGCTGTAATTTTCGGGCCGCCATACGGCCTCCAGTTCCGAGGAACTAATGACCACCGGTGCGTCGAGTATGATGGTCGCCGCCGTATTTCCCTGCTCAAGGGCGGCCGAATAGATGAAGGGTTTGAAAGAGGACCCAGGCTGCCGCAACGCCTGCGTGACACGATTGAATTTGCTCAGCGCAAAGTCGAAGCCGCCGGCAAGACTGGTGATCGCCCCGTCGTAAGGATCCATGGAGATGACCGCACTTTGCGCCAGGGGAATTTGCGCCAGCGCGTAGCCGCCGGAGGTAATGGGCATCACGTAGACAAGATTTCCGGGTGCCAGCACATCGGCGACCGTCTCCAGTTCCGGCCCAAGTGACAGACCGTCTGTATAGGCTCGTGCCCAGGAGATGCCATACCATGGCAGATTGGCCTGCTCCCCGGATTGCAGCACTATTGAGGCGGAATTGTCCTCGTGAAGCGCGGTGACCAGTGCGACCTGGAGACCGCCGGGTGTGCCGTAGTTATCGAGGGCAACCCTCACCTCGTCGGGCCACTGTTCGTACGGCAGGGCCAGCACCGCCTCGTCAACCTCAAGTGTGGCAACAGGGCCGCGATAACCGTGGCGGCGAGTGAATTGCAATAGCCCGTTGCGCAGCGAATAGGTTGCCGCCCGTTGCAGCCTGGAATCCAGCGTTGTGACGACCTTGAAGCCCGCGGAGTAAGTTGCCTCACCGTATCGACTCAACATCTCGCGTCGAACCATTTCCGCGACGTAGGGCGCCGATAATTCGTTGGCGGTGCCGTGCAGCTTCGAGACCAGCGGGTAGTCCATGGCGGAATCGTGTGTTGCCTGGTCGATGAAATCCAGTTGCAGCATTCGTCCCAGGACGTAACTGCGCCGCATGCGGGCGTTCGCTGGACTGCGTACCGGGTTGTATTGCGAGGGTGCCGGCAGGACGCCGGCAAGCGTTGCCGCCTCCGCCACATTGATGTCATTGAGACTTTTGCCGAAATAAACCTGCGCGGCGGCGGCTACTCCGTAGGCACGCTGCCCAAAAAACATCTTGTTCACGAACAATGCCATGATTTCCTGCTTGCTGAACTCCTGCTCGATTTTGTAAGCAAGAAACGCCTCACGGACTTTCCGCGTAAAGACCTGCTCGCGAGTCAGGAAGTAGTCGCGAGCAAGTTGCTGGGTCAGCGTGCTGCCGCCGCCGCTGATACGACCGGATACCAGCAGCCGCAAGCTGGCGCGCAGGATTCCCTGATAGTCCACACCGGGGTGTTCAAAAAACCGGCGGTCTTCCGCTGCAATGAATGCGTTGACGACATGCGCGGGAATGTCTTCGAAAGTGACCAGAAATCGGCGGCGTTCCCCAACTTCTTCGATAAGTCGCCCATCGCGGCTGAAAATTCGCAGCGGGATCTGCAACGGTATTTTCCGAATGGCCTCAGCCGCTGGCAGGCCGGGTGCCACAAAATAGTAGGCGCCAATGACGCCTGCCGTCATACCGATCGAGACGATAGCCGTAATACCCGCCAGCAATACGAGCCAGCGGAGGTGGCGGCGTCTCTTTCTGTGACCGCTTCGATGTTTGTCACGGGATGGTTTCTGCATAATGCCGGTCGTAATTGGTCATTTCCCTCGAAAACAAGGGCTTAGGAGTGTCCGGTACGCGCCTATACTCGTCGGGTTGCGACGGAAAACGAGCAAAACGGACACTTTGATCTGTGATCAGGAGCGCATGATAGCCAGCAAAGAAGGGAAGCCGCAATGAGTTTGCCGACAGATAGGCAAACTAGTTGAGTGCTTCGGTTGTCGGTGATCGAGGGTTTTGCGGCCGATTAAGGTCTTCATGCCGTTTCATGGCAGCGTTTTTTAGGGTCCGGCCGAGGGTGCCGACCAGTTCACGGAAGTGGGCTTTGTTGTCGACGTAGGATAGCGATTGCAGGTTCGTGAACAAAGTCACGTTTTATTTAACATTTTATTGATATATAGTTAAATCGAATTGCTCAGGTCAAGACTAAGTTTGACCCGCAACTTACCGACTTAGAAGGAAAAACACGTGTTTTTTGGCAAGAAAAAACAGCCACTGTTGGGCCTCGATATAACGACTTCGTCGGTTAAGCTGATTGAGATATCTCAAAGCGGAAAGCGCTACCGGGTCGAGTCTTATGCCGCGGAGCCGACACCGCCCAGTTCCGTCAACGAAAAATCAATCGTGGATGCCAAAGCCGTTGGCGAGGCCATCCGTCGAGCGGTCAAACGTTCCGGAGCCAAAGCAACCGACGTCGCCATCGCCATTAGTGGTGATGCCGCCATTACGAAAGTGATTCAGATGGCGTCAAACCTGTCTGAGCGCGACCTGGAAGGCCAGGTGGAGATTCAGGCCGACCAGTACATACCGTTCCCCATGGAAGAAGTCAGCTTCGACTGGGAAATCGTCGGCCCCAATGAAAAAGATCCCGAGCTGCTCGATGTATTGCTGGTCGCGACGCGAACCAACAATGTGGAACAGCGCCAGGCCGCGGTTGCCGCTGCCGGGTTGGTGGCGGAGATTGTCGATGTTGAAGCCTTTGCGCTGGAAAATGCCTGTCAGCTCCTGAGCCACCAGATACCGGACAATGGCATCGGCCAGTCGGTCGCCGTCGTTGATATTGGCGCGAGCAGCACGACGTTCAGCGTCCTGCAGGACCTCAAGGTTATTTATACGCGAGACTTCTCTTTCGGTGGGCAACAGCTGACCGAGGAAATCATGCGCACTTACGGCCTTAGCATGGAAGATGCCGGTCGTGCGAAAAAACAGGGCGGATTGCCGAGCAACTACCAGCCCGAAGTGCTCGAACCGTTTGTGGATGACATGACACAACAGGTCAGTCGCTCGTTGCAGTTTTACCTGGCATCCGGCGGTGGTCGTGAGCAACCCGACATGGTTCTTGTCTGCGGTGGCTGCGCCAACATACCGGGTCTCGCTGACGTTATTTCAAGCCGTGTAGGAATCCCGACCGAAGTCGGTGACCCGCTCGGGCAGATGAAGATTTCATCCAAGGCCAAATCGCAGGGCGTGCACAAAGAT
Source organism: uncultured Woeseiaceae bacterium (assembly GCA_964446495.1). GTDB lineage: Bacteria > Pseudomonadota > Gammaproteobacteria > Steroidobacterales > Woeseiaceae > JAADHU01. Next base: position 24,012 of record CAYUOY010000018.1, read on the forward strand.
GCAACCGCACTCCTTACTGCTTGTGGGCTTGCACTGAGGAGCTTCGACTAATATGCCACGCATTAATTTACTTCCATGGCGCGAAGCGGAGCGGCAGAAACGGCAACGCGAGTTCCTGGTCGCGACCGCCGGCTCATTCGTTGCCGGAATTGTTGTCGCGGGTCTGGTTAACTTTTCTTACATCGGCATGATCGATTATCAGTTAGAACGCAATGGCCGCCTGGAGGCGGAAATCGCGGAGCTGGACAAGAGCATCAGCGAAATCAACGGACTTGAGCGGCAGAAAGAACGCCTGCTGGCGCGCATGGAAATTATTGAACGTCTGCAAAGCAGCCGTCCGGAAATCGTGCATCTCTTCGATGAAGTAACCCGCCAGCTTCCGGAGGGTGTTTATCTGACAGCGATGAAGCAGACCGGATCGGCCGTGCAGGTGACCGGTGTTGCACAATCGAGCACCCGTGTATCTGCCCTGATGCGTCAGATTGACGCCTCAGAGTGGTTGACGGACCCCGGTGTTGTGAAGGTGGAAACGACCGATCGGGGGCCGAGTCGGCAGGCCGGATTTGTGGTCACGTTGAGACAAGTCAGAGCTAGCGACGAAGGCATGGAGGACGACGGATGAACCTCGCTGAGGAACTGCAGAGTCTTGACGTAAACGATGTCGGTCGATGGCCGCTGGCTATCCGTGCCGCTGTTATTGCGATTTTGTTCGTGGTGGTCGTCGGATTGGGCGTTTATTGGCTTGTCATCGAAGACAAGGCACCACGTTTGCAACGCGCCCAGGGTGATGAACAAACACTGCGCGTGACCTTTGAGAACAAACAACGCAAAGCAGCGAACTACGACGCGTACAAGGCGCAGTTGATCCAGATGGAGCAGTCGTTTGGCACGATGTTGCGGCAGTTGCCAGGCAAAACGGAAATACCCAGCCTGATCGTCGATATATCGCAAACAGGTCTGGCGGCAGGATTGCAGGAAAAACTATTTCAACCGCAACCTGAAGTACCGAAGGACTTTTATGCCGAGAAGCCGATCCGAATTCGCCTTTCCGGAGGTTATCATGAGATCGCGAACTTCGTCAGCGGCGTCGCTGCATTGCCACGTATTGTTACCTTGCACAACATCGTGATTACGCGTGAGAATGCCGATGAATTTGACGAGTTGACGATTGAGGTGCTGGCGAAAACCTATCGATATCTGGATGAGGAGGCGGACTGATGAAAAATACAGCACATAAAAGCCGCCTGATCGTCTCGTTGCTGGTGCTTGCCGTTGGCATAGTCGGTTGCAGCCGGGACATGGACGATCTTGACTCCTACATCGGCACCATCAAGGCGAAGCCCGGTGGCATCATTGAGCCGTTGCCGGAAATCAAGCCCTACGAAGTATTTACCTACGTTGCCGACAATGACGGATTGCGCTCGCCGTTTGTGCCGGACTTGCCGCAAAGAGCACCGGGTGCCGGAGCGGGCGGTACGAGTCCGGATGCGGATCGAAGTCGCGAATTCCTGGAGCAATACCCGCTCGATAGCATGCGAATGGTGGGTACGCTACAGCTCGGCAAGGTCAACTACGGACTGGTGCAGGATTCGGCTGGTTTGATCCACCGCGTCGTGCCGGGTAACTACATGGGTCAAAACGACGGACGCATTGTAAATATCGATGAATCAGGAATAGAACTGGTTGAAATAATTTCGGACGGGATCGGTGGCTATCTTGAGAGAGAAGCCGGAATCGGCCTGGCGGACTGATGCCTGAATGGAACTGGGAGTAATGGGAATGACGCTCAAATATAGACTGGCGATGGTAGTGCAGGTTGTACTGCTTGTGTGCAGCGGATTGGCTGCAAATGCACAGGAGGGCAACCGACTACAGGACATTCAGGTCCAAAGCCTTCCCGGTCAACGCATTGAACTCAAACTGATCATGAGCGAGGCGGCGCCGGAACCGATGGCGTTTACGATCGACGATCCTGCACGCATCGCATTGGATTTGCCGGGCATAACCCTTGGGCTGTCGTCACGTCGCCGTGATGTCAATATGGGTCCGCTGGACACGATTCTGACCGCCGAGGCGAATGGTCGTACCCGCGTTGTGCTCAATCTCGATAGCATGGTCGCCTACGAAACACGTGTCAGTGGTAACACACTTATTGTTACTCTGGGCGAAAAAAGCAGCGGTTCATCGACGACCACACGTTTTGCCAATGCCGTGGCCCCATCCAGTCAGTCCGCGTCATACGCTTCAAGTGGTGCTCGTTCTATCGACAATGTTGACTTCCGGCGTACACGAGACGGTGGGGGACGTATTCTTGTTTCCCTGAGTGATCCATCAACCGAGGTTGATATTCGCCAGGAAGGCGGCCGTGTTGTTGCCATCTTCAAAGACACTACGTTGCCGGCCGAACTCATGCGACGCCTTGATGTAATGGATTTTGCAACGCCGGTTACCACGGTCGATGCATTGCGTACCAACCGTGATACGCGCATCGTGATTTCGGCCGAGGGTGAATACGAACAACTTGCCTACCAGTCTGATAATGAATTCACGATCGAAATCAATCCCGCCGCAGAAGACGTTGATAGTCAGAGTCTTTTCTCCGAAGAAAAAGAATACAGCGGCCAGCGCCTGACACTGAATTTCCAGGACATCGAAACGCGGGCGGTATTGCAACTGCTGGCGGAGACGTCGGGACGCAATATCGTGGTATCAGACACCGTGCAAGGCAATGTCACGTTACGTCTGCGTAATGTTCCCTGGGATCAGGCGCTTGATATCGTCATGACCACCAAGGGCCTCGACATGCGCGAGAACGGCAGCGTGATCATTGTAGCGCCCGCCGAAGAGATTGCCGCTCGTGAAACAGCGGATCTCGAAGCAAAGGCCGCTTTGAACGAGTTGGAGCCGCTTTATTCCGAGTTTTTGCAGGTTAACTATGCGAAAGCGTCCAGCCTTTCAGATCTGATCAGCGGCAGCGGCGGCAATTCGATGTTGTCCGACCGCGGCAGCGTTGGCATCGACGATCGGACCAACACCTTGTTGATTCAGGACACAGCAGAGACATTGCAGAACATTCGCCGTCTCGTGCGTGCACTGGATGTTCCGATTCGGCAGGTCCTGATCGAGTCTCGAATCGTTGTTGTCAACGATGACTTCAGCCGCTCTCTCGGCGTACGGCTGGGTGCCACAGGCTATAAAGAGAACAGCACCGATGGCGCGACGGTTATTTCAGGTAACGGCGCCGGTACGGATACGATGATTAGTTCAATCGTCGATAACCTGGGCGATCCGAACAACGGCACGATCTTTCCGATCGAGTTACCGGCGCTCAGCGATCGTTACAACGTGAACGTGCCGGTCGCAGATGCGGCAGGTCGATTCGCTCTCGCGATTCTTGAAACAGACTACCTGGTCGATCTTGAGTTAACCGCTTTGGAGACGGAAGGTCGCGGTGAGATCGTATCGACACCACGCCTCATTACGGCGAACCAGAAAGAAGCCAGGATCGAACAGGGTGTCGAAATCCCGTTCCAGCAATCGGCATCATCCGGCGCCACTACCACCCAGTTCAAAAAGGCCGTGTTGAGTTTGACGGTAACACCGCAGATCACGCCAGATAACAAGGTCATCATGGATATTCTTGTCTCCAAGGATAACGTGGGCGAGCTTGTGCCGAGCGCAACTGGCGGCTTTGTACCGAGTATCGATACGCGGACGATTGAAACCCAGGTTCTGGTGAATGACGGTCAAACGGTAGTCCTCGGCGGCATTTATGAGACCGAGCGCCGTGAACTGGTTACCAAGGTTCCCTGGTTGGGCGACATCCCGGGTGTGGGTGTGCTGTTCCGGTCAAAAACGAACATTACCAACAAAGCAGAATTGTTGATTTTCGTGACACCGAAAATTCTTACCGAAGGCTCCAGCATTTACTAGGAGTAACGGCGACCGCAATACTTGCCAATATACTGAACGACAAACAGGGGGTTGATGATCAACCCCCTGTTTTGCTTGTTTCCCGCTGTTTTCGATTGACCAACCCTGTCCTCTAGCATGCCATATCCGAAAAACCTGTTTCTTGTTGGGCCCATGGGGGCCGGAAAGTCCGCTGTTGGCCGACAGCTGGCGCGTTTGCTGCACATGGACTTCGTCGACAGCGATGACGAAATCGAAACCAGAACCGGCGTTGATATCCCGTTCATCTTCGAAAAAGAGGGTGAGGAGGGGTTCAGAAAACGCGAATCTCTGGTCATAGACGATCTTTCGAAGCGCGAAGGGGTGGTTCTCGCCACCGGTGGTGGTGCGGTAATCAATGCAGAGAATCGCAGTCGCCTTGGCGCCAGGGGCTACGTGGTTTACCTGTATACCACGGTCGCCCAGCAACTCGAACGGACGCAGCGTGGCCGTGAGCGACCACTCCTGAACAACGACGATCCGCGCAAGGTGCTCGAAGATTTCATGGAAACACGCGATCCACTGTATCGGGAGATTGCGGATCTTGTAATCGAAACCGATGGTCGACGGGTCAAGGCGGTTGCCAAGCAAATTCACGAAGCGCTCTGATTCAGGTCGAATTACATCCCGCTGCGGAGTTCAGCACGGTCCAGCCTGCGATAGCCGCAAAAAACCGGTAGTCTGTGTCGCTTCCGGACACCCAGGTCAGCCGCTTGGCAACATCGCACACACAAATCGTCGAACTCGGTGAACGCAGCTACCCTATTGTCGTTGGTAACAATCTCCTGGGCGGTGAGTTCAAGCTGACCGAATACGTGTCTGGCAAAGACTGCCTGGTGGTCAGCAACGAAACCGTTGCGCCGCTGTATCTTGACGCTCTCATCGCTAACCTGACCGGTAAGACCGTGCATTCCGTCATTCTGCCCGACGGCGAGAAATTCAAGACCATCGATAGCGTGATGCGGGTAGTCGATGCCCTGGTTGATGCCGGTGCCAACCGGGATACCACCGTTATTGCGTTGGGTGGCGGTGTCGTTGGAGACATTGCCGGATTCGCCGCGGCGAGCTACATGCGCGGCGTAGCGGTCATCCAGGTACCTACAACATTGCTGGCCCAGGTCGACTCATCCGTAGGCGGCAAAACAGGCGTCAATCATTCCGGCGGGAAAAACCTGATTGGTGCGTTTCACCAGCCAAAGCTGGTGTTGATTGACACGGCGACACTGGATACCTTGCCGGAGCGGGAACTGCGTGCTGGTCTGGCCGAGGCGATAAAGCACGCCGTAATAGCCGACGCCGACTACTTCGAATGGTTGGAGAATAATGTCGCTGCATTGCTCGCAAAAGGGGCCGATGCCTTGGCTCACGTCATTATCCGGTCGTGTCAGATCAAGGCGGCGGTGGTGGCGGAGGATGAAAAGGAGCGTGGTGCAAGAGCATTGCTCAATTTCGGTCATACGTTCGGCCATGCGATCGAAAACAGTCTTGGCTATGGTGAGTGGCTGCACGGGGAGGCGGTTGCCGCCGGGATGGTGATGGCCGCAGCGTTGAGTGAGCTAGGCACCGATCAGCAACGAAAACTGGTGGCGTTGCTCGATGCAGTCGGTTTACCGGTCAAGCCACCTGCCGTTGCAGCGGCACAACTGCGCAAGGCTATGAGCCTGGACAAAAAAGTGGCGGCAAAGCGACTGCGGTTCATATTGCTCAAGTCGATAGGCAGTGCTTATATCGCCGACAACGTAACGGACGCGTTGTTATCGCAGGTGCTGGAACGCGACGACGCCTGACACGATGTCCTCGAGACCTGCCCTCGCCCCATTTGCGGCCCACGAAAAAGACAGTCGGGGCCGGATTTACAAAGAAGCCCCGCCCGCCTATCGCGGTGAGTTCCAGCGTGACCGCGATCGCATCGTGCATTCAACGGGTTTCCGGCGGCTCGTATACAAAACGCAAGTGTTCGTTAATCATGAGGGCGATCACTATCGAACCCGGCTGACGCATTCTCTGGAGGTGGCGCAGATAGCCAGAACCATTGCTGGCGTGCTTGGGCTGAATGAATCACTGGTCGAGGCAATTTCACTGGCCCACGATCTCGGTCATACCCCGTTTGGTCACGCCGGTCAGGATGCTTTGAACACCCGCATGCGTGAATACGGGGGCTTCGAGCACAATCTCCAGTCTTTGCGTGTCGTGGATCATCTCGAGGCCAAGTACGCCGATTTTCCGGGCCTCAACCTCACTTTCGAAACTCGCGAGGGAATTCTCAAGCATTGCTCCGCACGAAATGCCCGGGCACTCGGGGAGATCGGGGAGAGATTTCTGCAACGTCGCCGGGCGGGCCTGGAGGCACAGATCGCCAATGTCGCCGATGCGATTGCCTATAACAATCACGATGTTGACGACGGCCTCAGGGCGGGCCTGCTAAGTATCGAAAAACTGCGTGAGCAACCGCTGTTCGACACCCAGTTCGTCGAGGTTCGCAGGCGCCACCCCGATATTGAGGACCGTCGCCTGATCTACGAAATCATTCGCGGCATGATCAACCGCGTCGTCACCGACCTCATCGACACCACGCGGGCCAATCTCGATGCATTGAACCCTGCCTCGATCGAGGACGTCAGAAGTCACAACACCACCATCGTTAAATTCAGCGAGCCGGTGTACGAAGAGCATACTGCACTCAAGGGGTTTCTGATGACGAACCTGTACAAGCATGACAAGGTGCGTGAGATGACGGATAAGGCACGCCTGATGATCGAAACATTGTTCGATCATTACATGTCAGAGCCGAAAAACATGCCGCAGGAATTTTTCTCCCTGGCCACGCAAGGAGATGCCTCGGACCAGGCCAGGGTCGTCGCCGATTATGTTGCCGGCATGACCGACCGATATGCCATCGCCGAATTCGAACGACTTGGCTGAAAATGCTTGTCCCTGGTGGTGGTGCTATCATCCGCGGCCAACAGACATGGTGGAGCAGGTTCGGTAGTGAGTAGGCAATCAATTGCAGCAAAAGATCGTTTGATTTTCGCGATGGACGTAGCCGATTGCGCTCGGGCCCGTGCTCTGGTCGACGAGCTGGGTGACACGGTCAGCTTTTACAAGATCGGTCTCGAGCTGATGATGACCGGCGAATACTTCGAGCTAATGGACTGGATGCTGGCTCGGGACAAAAAAGTTTTTGCCGATCTGAAATTTTTCGACATTCCCGCCACCGTAGGCTCGTCGGTCCGCCAGCTGCAAGACCGAGGGGCCAGTTTTGTGACCGTTCATGGCAACCAGTCCATCATGGAGGCTGCCGCGGAGAACAAGGGCGCACATTTAAAAGTCCTGGCGGTCACTGTTTTGACCAGCCTTGATCGGGGCGACCTGGATGATCTTGGTTTCGATTGTGACGTCGGAGAGCTGGTTTTATCGAGGGCGAAAAGAGCACTGGAGACGGGTTGTGACGGTGTTATCTCGTCCGGCCTTGAGGCACCACGATTGCGAGAGTTCCTCGACTCGAAATTACTGGTCATTACCCCGGGGATTCGACCGGTGGATAACAAGCCCACTGAAGATCAAAAGCGTGTGGTGAGCGTACAGCAGGCCTTCGTCAATGGCGCCGACTACATCGTGGTAGGGCGTCCGATTCGGCATGCAGACCATCCCCGAGAGGCGGCTGAATCCATTCAGGCCACTATCGCCAACCACTTCGCAGAGGCAAACTAGATCATGGCCGCTGAACTAAAAAACGATTGTTTGCTGCGTGCTTTCTTGCGGCAGCCGGTATCCCGTACCCCGGTCTGGATCATGCGTCAGGCGGGTCGCTATTTGCCGGAGTACCGGGCCGTGCGTGAGAAGGCGGGAGATTTCATGAGTCTTTGCGCCAATCCGGAGCTCGCCTGCGAGGTAACCCTGCAACCGCTACGTCGATTCGATCTCGATGCCGCCATTCTGTTTTCGGATATCCTGACCATTCCCGACGCCATGGGACTCGGCCTGTATTTCGAGGCGGGCGAAGGCCCCAAGTTCAGGCATCCAGTGAGGACCGCGGCGGAGATCCGCAAGCTGGCGGCGCTGGATGTTACGGAGAGTCTCCGCTATGTGTTTGATGCAGTGTCGCTCATCCGACGCGAACTCGACGGCAGCGTCCCACTCATCGGTTTCGCGGGCAGCCCTTTCACCGTAGGCACCTACATGGTCGAAGGTGGTTCCAGCAGAGAGTTCAAAAGAATAAAAGGGCTTGCCGCCGAGGAGCCCGAAGTTCTCGACCACCTGCTGTCTACTGTTGCCAAAGTCACCAGCGATTACCTGAATGCACAGATAGAAGCTGGCGCGCAGGCGATCATGATTTTCGATACCTGGGGTGCCGCACTCGAGCGCGATGACTACCGCCGTTTTTCACTCGCGCATATGCAAACAATTATCGATGACCTGCAACGTGAGCGCGACGGTCAAAAAATTCCGGTGATTCTCTTTACGAAAGGCGCGGGCCCCATGCTTGAAGACATGGTCGCAACGGGATGCGATGCGCTCGGCGTTGACTGGACTACAGATCTTGCCGACGCACGCAAATACACCAGCGACCAGGTGGCACTACAAGGCAACCTGAATCCGGCCGTCCTGCGAGAGTCGCCCGAAATAATTGAACAGGGTGTAGCCGACGTACTGGCAAGCTACGGCCACGGCCCCGGCCACGTTTTCAATCTCGGTCACGGTATTACACCGGACATTGACCCGGACCACCTGAAGGTCCTGGTTGATTCCGTGCACCGCCTGAGTCCGCAATATCACACCGACCCGTAAGCCCGGATAAATGGGGTCGGAGTAAAAACCGGATAATGGGATAAATGTTGTCTGACGGGTAGAGAGAACGATTTTACTGTGACCCTGATTGTTGCCCGCACACTGTGGAGAAGAGCATTGAGGACATTGATAGAGGTTTCTAAATCGGCGGGTATTCTGGCTCGCTGTTCTGCTGTGATTTTTGTTGGCTTCTTCGCCAGCCACGCATTGGCTGAGGACGCCCCGCTGCGCAAATTTCAGCCAGCCGATATTCATCTCCTCAAAAACGTTGGTGACATTGCGGTATCGCCAGACGGTGAGTGGGTGGCTTATCGGGTGGGCGTTACCGATGTCGACAAGGATACGAATCCAGCCGACCTGTTCATGGTGAGCTGGGACGGCAAGACACGCATTCAGCTTACCCACACAAAGAAAGAGAGCGAGAGTCATCCGCGCTTCAGTCCGGACGGACGTTATCTTGCTTTTATCGCGGAGCGCGCAGATGGCAAGCCTGACGAGGATGATGATCCCGGCAACAAGAGCCAGGTCTGGTTGTTGAATCGTGCCGGTGGTGAGGCCGAACGGATAACCGCCCTTGCAGGCGGCGTGTCGGGCTTCGAGTGGTCACCGGACAGCGCGCGGATGGTACTGGTATCCCGCGACCCGGAGAAAAAGGCTGAAGACGCGGACGAGGAAAAAACTAACGATACGCCGAGACCGATCGTCATTGACCGCTATCAGTTCAAGAGTGACAGCCAGGGCTACCTGGAACGTCGCTATGAACGCCTTTACGTTTTCGACCTCGACGAACGTAAAGCGGTACTGCTCACCGAGGGTGATTACGATAGTAGCGAACCCGCATGGAGCCCCGGCGGTGATCTCATCGCGTTTTCCAGCCGGCGTGAGGGAGATCCGGACCGACATGGCAACAGTGATATCTATGTCGTCGAGCCGCGAGATGGTGCGAGCGCACGCCAACTCACCACGCACAAGGGCGCGGACTACTCGCCGGTATTCAGCCCCAACGGCAAGCAGATCGCCTATCTGCAAGGCAGTGCTTCGAAATACTATGACTATGATCCCGCCCAACTGGCGGTGATGTCGGTCAAGGGTGGAGAGCCGTTCCTGCCGGCGGCGGAGCTGGATCGAAATGTGGCATCACCACGATGGTCGGCCGATGGCAGGTCGCTGTTGTTTCTGGTCGCCGACGATCGCACCCGAACGCTGCGACGGGTATCTGCCAGGGGCGGCAAGATCAAACAAATCTATCCGTCAACCGATTTACCGGGCGTCGTAAGATCTTTTGAAGTAGGCGAAAAGGGGGTGGTCGCCGTGGCGACTTTTGGCCAGCGGCCAGCCGAACTGTATCGATCTGACGATGGTGGCGCTCTAAGTGAGCACAATCGAGACTTGTTGGAACAGATCGACTGGGCAAGCGTGGAAGGGTTCGATAGCACCGGCCAGGATGGCGAGATGATCGGCGCGATGCTGCTGAAACCCCCGGGCTTTCGTGAGGGCATCGCCTATCCGACCATTGCCTACGTGCACGGCGGGCCGGTGGATCAGGACGGTTATGAGTTCAACGTTACCTCGCAAATACTGGCGGCGCAGGGCTACCTGGTTGTCAACCCGAATTACCGCGGCAGCTCAGGTCGGGGCAAGGAGTTTTCCCGTGCCATTTATGCCGATTGGGGCAATCTGGAGGTACAGGACATCCACGCCATCATGGATCACCTGGTCGAGGAGGGTCTGGCGGATCCTGATCGCCTTGGTATCGGTGGCTGGAGTTACGGCGGTATGAACACCAACTACGCGATCGCCAGCGATACGCGCTTTAAAGCGGCCGTGTCCGGCGCGGCGATCTCAAACATGATCACCGGCTACGGCACCGATCAATACATACAGCAATACGAGAACGAAGTGGGCTTGCCCTGGGAATCGATCGATACTTACCTCAAGATTTCCTATCCGTTCTTCCACGCCGATCGGATCAAGACACCGACACTCTTCATGTGCGGTGAGAAAGACTTCAACGTACCGTTGATCAACTCAGAGCAGATGTACCAGGCCCTGCGCAGCATGAACGTCCCAACAAAACTGATCATCTACCCCGGACAACACCATGGACTGGCAAAGCCGAGTTACCTGCAAGACCGTCTGGAGCGAATGATCGAGTGGTATGAAAACTACCTGAGCGACATCTGATATATTTTGAACGGATGCCTTGATTTCAGCCGTTTCCGGATGCTCGGTGGAATCTGTCGTGGCGGGGTCGCGCGTCAGGTCGCGCTCCTACAGGGAATTCCTGCAGGAGAACGACCCGATACGTGAGCACGCTTTCTTACGCGGCCGGCTGGTGAAATTCGATGACGTTCCCGTCCGGATCACGGATGAAAAAGAATACGGCACCTTCGAACTCAACAGTTTCGGTGATGGCAATGCTCAGGTCATCGAGTTGCTTGCTGACGGCATCAGCGTCGCTTATTTCCAGTGCAATATGGGTGAAGCCGGTGTGTTTGACGGGTTCGTCCATCAACACATTGATGGCTGATGCATCCGATGAGGCATTCAATATGAAATTGATGTTGACTCCGGAGGGGTGCTCCATGACCGCGACGGGTTCCGGGCCGACCGGTCCAAACAAGAAATTGAAACCCAGTTTTTCGTAAAAAGCGCGAGTGACGGCCAGGTCTCGAACGCGCAGGCCAACATGGTTGATGCGAGTGATCTGTTTCATAATTTCCACATTGCCCTATACAACATTATTCATCGCGGAGCATGCGCCGTAATATTTTGCCAACATTGGTCTTTGGCAGGTCGTCCCTGAATTCGATTTGCTTCGGAACTTTGTAACCGGTCATATTCTCTTTGCAGAACTTGCGGACATCCTCTTCGGTCAGTGTGTTATCTGTTCTGACAACGAACAGCTTAACCACTTCACCTGATTTCTCATGTGGAATACCGATGGCGGCGGCCTCAAGGACACCTTCCATTTCGACCACGACACCCTCGATCTCGTTGGGATAGACGTTGAAACCTGATACCAGGATCATGTCTTTCTTGCGGTCCTCAATAAAGACATACCCGCCCTCGTCCATACGGCCGATATCGCCGCTTCGAAACCAGCCGCCCGGCAGCATGACATTTTCGGTCTCCTCCGGATTGTGCCAGTAGCCCTCCATGACCTGCGGGCCGCGAATGCAAATTTCCCCCGCCTCTCCGGGTTCGACATCATTGCCGTCATCGTCGCAAATGCGGACTTCGGTTGAGGGCAGAGGCAGGCCGATGGAGCCGCTGAAATCGATCTCCGATGTCAGAGGGTTTGCGATTGCGCCCGGCGAGGTTTCGGTCAGACCGTAGGCCTGCAAAATAGAGTGGCCGGTAACCTCTTGCCACTTTCGGGCCACGGCCTCCTGTACGGCCATGCCACCACCCAAAGTAAGTCGCAATGCGCTGAAGTCGAGGTCTGCAAACCCGGGTGTATTCAAAAGCGATGCGAACAGGGTATTGACGCCGGTGAAGTACACGAACTTGTGTTCGGACAGCACCTTTACAAAGGCAGGCAGGTCACGCGGATTGGTGATCAATACGTTCTCGCCGCCCAGCGACATGATGGTCAGGCAGTTACTTTGCAACGAAAAAATATGATAGAGCGGCAACGCGGTTATAGCGACAACGGTATCCACGTGATCGAAAGCGGGTCCTTGCCAGGTGCGCGCCTGCAGCACATTGAAGACCATATTCCGGTGACTGAGCATGGCCCCTTTCGACAGACCCGTGGTGCCGCCGGTGTATTGCAAAAAGGCAATATCCGCAAAGCCCAGCTCAACGGGTTGGAGAGATCGTTTCTTGCCAGCGGCGAGCGCGGCCTTGAAGGTTTTGGCGTTTGGCAGAGAATACGACGGAACCATTTTCCTGACATGCCGCAACACGAAGTTGGTTATTGCCCCTTTGGGAAAGCCAAGCAGGTCGCCGATCGCCGTTCTGACGACATGTTGTACGTCCGTGTCGTCGATAACCCGGGTCAACGTCGTTGCGAAATTCTCCAGAATGACAATGCATTTCGCACCGGAGTCCGACAACTGATGTTTTAGCTCGCGCGCTGTATACAACGGATTGACATTAACCGCCACCAGTCCGGCCTTAAAAATGCCACACAAGACGACCGGGTATTGCAGGATGTTCGGCAGCATGATGGCGACCCGCTCGCCTTTCAGAAGACCGAGGTCTTGCTGCAAGTAGCAAGCGAATTGAGTGGACAATTTATCGAGTTCGCCAAACGTCAGCGTGGCGCCCATGTTCGAATAGGCGGTGCGATCAGCATATTTGCTGAGGCAGTCGTCGAGCAGGTCCCGCACAGAGTGGTACTCGGGGGTCGGAACCTCCGCGGGCATACCCTCAGGGTATGAATTCAGCCAGGGTTTATCCATGTTTGGTCTTGTCCTTACCTGCAACATCCAGAGCCCGGGAAACTAGCTGATTCAGCGACTCGATATCTTGTCATCCAGCGCGGCGGAAATAATGGGCCAGGCATTGTCGAGTAAAATCGGCTGCGCTTCTGCATTCGGGTGGATGCCATCATCCTGCATCAGCTCCTTGTTCAGAGCGATGCCGTCCATGAAAAACTCAATCCATGGCACATTCAGTTCCTGGGCAAGCTCCCGATACACATTTTCGAAGGCTTTAGTATAACGCGACCCATAGTTGGTGGGGATGCGAATACCCAGGAGCACTACAGCGGTGTCGCGGGCCTGGGCCGTTTCAATGATCGTGCGAAGGTTTCCCTGCATACGCTCTGCCGGGAAACCCCGCAGGCCGTCGTTGCCGCCAAGCTCAAGAATGATCAGGTCGGGGGAGAACTTCTCCAGCGTCGTCTGGATGCGAGTAACGCCACCTTCAGTCGTTTCACCGCTTATACTGGCGTTGACGACGCGATGTTCGTACCCTGAACGGGTCAGCCGGGATTGCAACAAAGCAGGCCAGGATTGGTCAATGTCTATACCGTATCCAGCGCTCAAACTGTCGCCAAACACGAGCACAGCCGGATCGTCAGCGGCATGAACGCCAACAGACACCAACAACATAAAAAAGGTCACAAGTTTTCGCATGTCCAACAATATACCTGCAAGCAAGGCGGTCCTGGCCGCGACAAACGTTACCAAAGTGGTTACCAGTCCGGAAGGGAGTTTGACCATTCTGTCCGATTTCAGTTTCAGCGTCGAGAAAGGAGAATCAATCGCCATTGTGGGCCCCTCCGGTGCTGGCAAGTCTACCTTGCTGGCGTTGCTGGCGGGACTGGATCTGCCGACCAGCGGCAAGATCTGGCTCGATGGACATTGCCTGACTGATCTGGACGAAGACGGTCGAGCCGCCGCCAGGGCGCGCAGCGTCGGCTTTGTCTTCCAGTCCTTCCATCTCGTGCCATCACTGAATGCACTCGAAAACGTCATGTTGCCGCTCGAACTGGCGGACAAGGACGGGCCGCGTGATCGTGCCATGAGCATTCTGGCGGAGGTCGGCTTGCAGGAGCGCTGGAGCCACTATCCGGCCCAGTTATCAGGGGGCGAAAAACAACGGGTCGCCATCGCCCGCGCGTTCGCCGCCGAACCGGCGGTGCTGTTTGCCGACGAACCGACCGGCAACCTCGATGCGCGTACCGGCGACAACATCATGAATATCATGTTCACACTAAACCAGAACCTGTCGACGACGCTGGTGCTCGTGACGCATGACAGCACACTTGCTGAG
>CAYUOY010000019.1:0-36837 GCA_964446495.1 uncultured Woeseiaceae bacterium
GGCTCAGATCACAACGCCACGCCAGCCACTCGGCACAGTTATCGAGTCCCCACCGAAGGAATCCACCGCGCTCGTCGAACTGCCTGACCAGCAGCAACAAATCGTAGGTCGCGGCATTAATACGAGCGGCACAGGAGACGATCGCGCGGTCAAGTTCGTCGATGGAAACGGGTTTGATTGTGGCTGAAATAGCAGGGCACATGACACGTCCTTGTGAGGGAAAAAGTACCTGTATTATATACAGTAAACACGATTATCTCAACATAAACAATCGGTTAACTGCCATAAATCAACCACAAATTGCCGTTCGTTCCACCCGCCTTGTTCGCCAAAACTTCCAGGTCAGGTACTCGCATTGCTGGAAGAACGCGGCAGCATCACAAAAGTCATTCAGACGCGAGCGTGTGACAACGATCGGTTCCAGCCGACTCCCGTCGACTAGCTCCCCAGCTCGCGAAGGCTAGCGAAAACGAACATTCGGGGCGGGACCTTATCTGCCACTGTCCGTAAAAAGAGATATCGACTATCACACTTACAGCAAGCGACTGGGGAAAATTAGCCACACTGATGTCACTCGTCTTCGATCACCACGGCCGTCCCGATAGCCAGCAATTCCGCAGCACCACCCATCATGACTGACGTCGTGAAGCGAGTCGCAATGATCGCATTGGCGCCAAGTCCTTCCGCCTCAGCAGACAATCTGTCCAGTGATTGCTCTCGGCTTTCGGCAATCAGTTTGGCGTATTCATGAATCTCTCCACCCACGATGTTTCGCAGGCCAGCCATGATGTCTTTACCGATGTGTCGGGCCCGAACGGTATTGCCACGAACAAGTCCCAGTGTCTTGACAATCTTTTTATTCGCGATGTTTTCGCTGGTTACGATAAGCATATTTAGATCTCCACATCTTTGTATTTGTCTGTTTTCCGTTCCATCAATCGTTGCCGCAACACTGAAAAGAATAACAATGCCAGGCCCAGATAAACGCCGCTCACAATCAATTTCTCGCCAAGGCTGACTGTCGAACTGAACAGGAATGCGAAAACGCCAAGCCCGGCGCAGCCCAGTACGAAGCCGACGAGTATCAGCCAACCGATACTGCGAGTTGTTCTTACTACCGTATCATCCATTTTTTCTCTCCAGATATCCTGACCATATTCGCTCAAACGGGTGTTGCCGATACGCTCGCGCAATTGCCGCAACTCCTGCAATTCGGCTTCACATTCACTGCACTGCGCGCAATGGACTTCAACCCGCTGCCGTTCCTGCTGAGTCATCTCACCATCCATGTAACCGGACAGGAGTGCACCCACGTGTTCGTCAATACTCTGCTCTTTATTTGTCATTGCGTTCCAGTGCCTCCTTGAGTGCCAGACGCGACCTGTGCAATCGGGACATCACCGTTCCTTTGGCAATGCCCAGGACCTCTGCAATTTCGGTATAAGGCAAATCCAGGTAGTCCCGAAGCACAACGATCTCTCGCTGATCTGCCGTAATCGACGCCAGAGCAATTTTGAGCCCCTGGTCACGTTGAGCGATTTGCAGAGCCTGCTCCGGCGTCGGGTTCTCATCGGGCAACTCCTCGACCGGCACATCAGACACCCGCCGTCGACGTAACAGGTCGAAACAACGGTTTCTCACCACCCGCAGGAACCATGGCTTCAGCGGACCTTTGTGCTGGTCATACGCCAATGGCTTGCCCAGCGCCGTCGCCAGCGCATCGTGCACCGCGTCGGCCGCATCATCGGGATTGCCGAGGATCTGAATTGCCAGTGCGTGAGCACCATTACCCAGGTTGACCAGTTCGTGTCGCATATCGTCTGTATTCATTGGCTTTGGTATAACTACGCACGAGTCTCCGGTTTATTCCCGGAATCGGTCGTTTTTGATGGTTCTTTTCGATCAGTTACCGAATAACCGGGTATTCCGTATCCGGACCAGCGACCGCGCAGCCGGAAAAATGTTGGCCAGCCATCGTTATTGTAGTGGTGAACGCGTACACAGATCCTGACATGGTGTCTGTACAGTGCCCTGCGGCAATCACCACCTCGATCACTTCCTTGCCTGATTCTCCAGTAATGACCAGGCCCCCTTCTTTCGTCGCGACTTCGGGTGCGGACCACAGTATTTCGTCGCTACCGAAGCGGGCAAGAGACAAACTGTCATTCCGCAGGTCCAGTTTCCACGAGGGCTCGTTTCCTCTTGCACGATAGACGATATTCTCAAGATTTTCTTTACAGCCAAAGCCTTCCCGCTCCGCACGCAGCAGGCTCTGGACCGACAAAGTCTCGTTAAAATCTGCGGCAAACCCGTCTGCCGACCCTGGCATCCATTTACCCACCAGCTCGACAAACAATGGCTGATACAGTTCGTTCCCAAAGCCTTCGGTCACCTCACCTAAATCGACTCCCGCCAGCTCATAGACCCATGCGGTGCGTCCCGTTTCACACTCGGTAAATGAGCGCATCTCATGACCCCAGACGAGATGACCTCTTAGTCGCTCAGCGCCACCCTCTTTGCTCTCCAACCTGGTGGCCGTTGCGGCCAAACCCTCCTCGGAGGTCGCGATACTCGATCGATCGGGTGATGGCGTGACCTCTTGCTGAGCATCGATAGCGGTCGAACATCCCGCCAGGACGGCACCCAGATACAGCAACATCCAGCACGCACTTGTTTTCGGATATCCGCACATCCTTCGCAGCATAGAAGATCAAACCAAAACATTCATCTACGACCGAGCGAATGACCT
Organism: uncultured Woeseiaceae bacterium; assembly: GCA_964446495.1. Lineage (GTDB taxonomy): Bacteria > Pseudomonadota > Gammaproteobacteria > Steroidobacterales > Woeseiaceae > JAADHU01. The sequence goes on from CAYUOY010000019.1 coordinate 2,750, forward strand.
GTCACGTATCCCGGCACGTGGTAGAGTCTTAGAACTTATGAAGCGGAACATTACACGCAGGGATGTGCTTATTGGCGTCTCGTCGACTTTGGCGCTGCCGGTAGCCTGCAGTTCGATCGGTATTGCCCCGGATTCGGCCTCTGAGGCGGCTTTTTTTCATGGTGTTGCGAGTGGGGACCCCGATACATCGAGCGTGGTGATCTGGACTCGCATCAGCAATGCGGAACGTCAGACTGAAGTGACATGGCAGGTCGCAACCGACAGCGGTTTTCAGAGCATCGTCGCGCACGGTCGCTACCGGACGGATGCCAGTCGGGACTACACCGTAAAAATCGTCGTCGACACACTGAATCCCGGAAGGGACTATTTCTATCGATTTGATGTCGATGGCACTCTGTCGCCGGTCGGCCGAACGAAGACTTTGCCAACCGGCCATGTTGATCGACTCGTCATGGCCGTTGTCACCTGTTCAAATTTTTCGTTTGGTTATTTCAACGCGTACGAAGTAATCGCGAACGACTCCAGCATCGATCTTGTCATGCATCTGGGTGACTACATCTATGAGCACGGTACGGACGGGTACGGTGGAGATACCGGTCGTCGACTCGGGCGCGACCATCAACCAGCCCACGAAGCACTGACACTGGCGGACTATCGTCAGCGCCACGCCCAGTACAAGATGGATTCAGGTTCGAAGGTGATGCACGCGCGACATCCGTTAGTTGTCATCTGGGATGATCACGAATCCGCCAATAACCCCTGGATGGGCGGCGCAGCAAACCATCAGGCAGGCGAAGGCGATTGGGAGGAGAGACGTGCTCAGTCGTTGCAGGCTTTCTACGAATGGCTGCCAATTCGTGAGCCGCAGCCCGATGGTAGCCGGGAAGAGTACTGGCGCCATTACAAATTTGGCGACCTGGTGAGTTTAATTACCCTGGAAAGTCGCCATACCGGTCGCAGCAAGCAAATCGACATGGCCGACTATATTGATGGTATCGAGAACGAGGCGGATCGGCAGGAATTCCTTAGCAATGTCATCGGTGCGCCGGAACGTGACCTGTTATCGGCGAAGATGAAGCAATTTCTGGCGGATGAACTCGCGGAGTCTGTCCGTTCCAATCGCCGCTGGCGCATTATCGGCAATCAATCCGTCATGGCCAGACGCACGGCACCGAACCTGGACAATGCTTTTTTCAAAGCACTTCGAGGCGAACTCGACGACAAAGGCAGAAAAGAGCTCGACGAGATGACACTGCTTGGTCGCATTGGGCTGCCTGTCGATCTGGATTCGTGGAATGGTTATCCGGAAGCCCGTGAGGGTTTTTACCAAATCAGCAAGAATGCCGGCGCTCACGATTTGCTGGTTCTCGCCGGCGATAGCCACAGTTACTGGCAGAACGCTCTTTATGACGCCGATGGTCAATCAATGGGCCTTGAGCTCGGCTCAACCGGCATCTCATCACCGCGCTCGCTGCTGGATTTGGGCCTGGAAGGGCTCGCACATTTCGACAAACTGAACGCCGCCAATAATCCAGAAGTCATCTGGACAGAGGGGCGATATCGCGGATTCATTCGTCTTGAGATTGATCATGACGGCGCACAAGCCGACTACGTGACGGTCTCCACCGTCGAATCGCAGGACTACACCACGCAGATCGTGCATACGGCGAAAATCGAGAGTCGTGACGGCGCGCTACGATACGTTTAGCTATCTCGTCACCATCAGACACCGCGCACTGATACGGCGCGGTGTCTGGCGGGCAAATCAGTAAAAATTCGACAACTCAGTACCATTGATCGGAATCATCAGGTGCGCACGCGCCGTGCCATCCCGCATCAACCACGGTGTCCCCTTGCCGACTTTCAAATTATCCCGCTCAGCAGTGGTCGGCATGCCGGTTTCTGCAGCCACGAGGCCTGGCAAGCGGAGAACCCACAACATTTTCATTTTGTCGTCGCCTTCATAGAAGCGATAGGCAAGTCCGCCGAAGGTTCGTAGCGTAATGTCCCCGGACTCAATAGCCGCTTCAACAGCTTCGTTAATTTCGTCGTTCGATTTGCCTTCCACGGCCATTTTCTTGCGCATGTCCTGCTCGGGCAAGTTGGACTCATGCGTACAACGGGTATACCCCGTCTTGGCATCCCGCTGAAAACACACGATGCCATTTGAGCCTTCTCTGAGGGTTTCGCGCTCGCCACTTTCGGCGTCGTATTTGGCAACTGTCGCCTCACGTCGAAGATCCGGCGGTAGCGCTAACGTGGCACGAATAAACGGGTGAAATTTGGTGGGATCCAGTGCGGATTCTGCTCCGCCCTTGTTAGACAAATCCGTACCATTGATGGGAATCATCAAGTGCGCCGACGATGTGCCCTCACGCATCATCCAGGGCGTACCCTTGCCCGCAACCGCACTCTTGAATCGACCGGCAGTCGATATGCCCAGATCCGCCGCCGTAAGATTTGGCAGCATCACGGCCCACAGCAATTGAATGCCGTTTTCGTTTTCATCCATGCGATACATGATGGAACCCGGTGCTATCGGGTCAATGGTGCCTGCTGCTTCTGCCTTTGCTTCCGCCGCGCGTAATTCATCGCCCTCCAAACCGGTGGCTGCCAGCTTCGCGCTGAAATCGCGCCGCGCTGCCGTGTTTTTTGGATAACACCACGTGTGGCCTTTCTTGTCTTTTACTTTGCATTCAACGGCATTCGAACCCTGCCGCAGTCCTTGCCGAACGCCCGTGTCGTCGTACGTGAAAACACCGGCTTCGGCGCGCATGCTTTCTGGCAATGGCAATACCGCGTTGGCGATCATCTCATCACTGACCTGAGCACTTGCCGAAGTCATGGCAATCAGCCCAAGCAGTGCACCTGCTACTTGTAGTTTGTGTCTCATTTTCATTTTCTCCTAAATATCTCCCGAGACCGTCCGGATCAACTCCGACCTGCACCTATAGACAGCCCCTGTCACAAGAATTCCCCGGCCTGCATCGTATCAAGCCAGGAAGAACTTTCCTTGGAAATCGTAATACTTGCTGTTATTCCGGCCAGTACAATGCTCGCTTCACCCGCGAGACTTAGCGTCAGGATGAGGATATGTATCGATATCATCCTCACCAGGACGGTGGTGACCCGGGGCCAGGCACTGAAAATCCTTCTCAATCAGCAAGGAAAGCGTATCCGCATTGCTCAGCGCCTGCTCAGCGACAATCGAAACCTGGTCATTTTGCGCCCACTGTGTGACCTCCTGCTCGGGCAAACAAATCGCCAGACTGCCGTCATGGAAGCTGGCCGAGAATTTGCCGTCGCTGGCTATGTCCAGGCGATAGGTCAGTACGGAATCCGGAAATACCGTTTTTTCGACGATGCCCTGACCCGCTGCAAGCCGGTCAACCTCCGCTTTTTTCAGTCGCAAGCGTATCGTGTTTTCGCGTATACGTAGTTTCATATAGTGACTCTAATACAGTAACAATCTAGTATCACTACAAGTTTGCCAAAGAGCGCCTGAGGTTGCATTGCGCTGAGTACCTACACGTTTTTTGCAGCACGAACCGCAGATCAGGAGACCGATTGATGGAGCCCGGTATCAATGACGATGGCCATGTCCTGACAAAGCGGGGCGAACGTCGCGTTTTTCTGTTCATTACGGTTTTTCTGTTTCCGGTCCTGTCCATCATTCTCGTCGGGAGCTACGGGCTGATGATCTGGCTATCGCAGCTCTTGTTCGGACCGCCTGGCGCCGGCTGAGCGATGGCGCCGGCTGTCAATCTATCCAGGCGCAGCCTGCTCCGGGGGCAAGCGGGTGCTGGCGTACTACCGCTACGACCACCCGGTGCCGGTCCTGAAGCACGTTTCACCGACCAATGCACGAGCTGCGGTGAATGCATCACTGCGTGCCCGCAGGGTATTGTTTTCCTCGGTTCCGGAGCCTATCCGGAAGTGGATTTCGGACGTGCCGAGTGCACATTTTGCGGTCAGTGCATCGACAGTTGTCCAGAAGGAGCGTTGCTGCCCTCGGTCAAGCCACCGTGGCGGCTGGAGCTGCGGCTGGAGGACCATTGCCTGGCGCGGCGGCAGGTCGTGTGCCAGATATGCGGTGATGTCTGTGAGGCGAGCGCACTTCATTTTCCACCACAGCTTGGACAAGTGGCAATTCCGATAATCGACGAAGATGTTTGCACGGGATGCGGCGCCTGTATCGCCGCTTGCCCGGAAAATGCCCTGCGGGCAGTTGCACATGGCTGATGGTGAATACCACGTTGCAAGTTATGTGATCCGCACACGGCCGGAGCATGCGAAGCAGGTCGCCGCTCACATTGGCGCGATGCCAGGCCTTGAAGTTCACGCAGCACAAGAGGGCAAGCTGGTTGTAACAGCCGAAGCCCGCGATGTTCGCCAGTTGGCAGATATCGCCGGCGACCTTGGGCTGGTAGATTCTGTAATTGCCGTAGCACCCATATACCACGAATATTCAGGTGCGGAGGACCGGGCATCGGTGACCCCGCAGGATGAACATTGAAAACCGGGGATGATATTCCAATGACAGTAAGCAGACGAGATTTCATGAAGGCCAATGCGGTTGCCGCCGCCGCGAGTGTCGCAGGTATTTCCGTTCCTGCGGTGGCCAGCAATGTAGTTACCGGCGAAGATCTGACGCGCCTGACCTGGAACAAAGCGCCATGCCGCTTTTGTGGTGTCGGTTGCTCGGTCAATGTCGCGACACTGGATGGCAAGGTGGTCGCCACTCATGGGGATGCCAGGTCACCTGTCAACAAAGGTATCAACTGCGTCAAGGGCTATTTTCTCTCGAAGATCATGTACGGCAAGGACCGCCTGAAAACGCCACTGCTGCGCAAGCGCGATGGCGTATATCACAAAGAAGGCGATTTCACGCCGGTCAGTTGGGATGAGGCATTCGACGTCATGGCCGAGAAATTCAAGGCGACCCTGAAGGAGAAAGGCCCAACCGCGATCGGTATGTTCGGCTCCGGCCAGTGGACCACGATGGAGGGATATTCGGCCCTGAAGTTGATGAAAGCCGGCTTTCGCTCCAACAATCTCGAACCGAACGCCCGACACTGCATGGCATCAGCCGTGGGCGGCTTTATGCGCACATTCGGTATCGACGAGCCGATGGGCTGCTACGATGATATCGAGGAAACCGACGCCTTCGTGCTATGGGGCTCAAACATGGCAGAAATGCATCCCGTCCTGTGGACTCGCATCACCGACCGACGGCTCAGCGCGACCCACGTGGAAGTGGCCGTCCTGTCGACATATCGACATCGCTGCTTCGACCTCGCCGACAACAGCATGATTTTCACTCCTCAAACCGATCTCGCGATCCTGAATTACATTGCTGACTACATCATCAAGACGGATCGCGTTAACCATGATTTCGTCAGCAAGCACACAAACTTCAGACGCGGTGATACGGACATCGGTTATGGCCTCCGCGACGAACATCCCTTGCAACAGGCAGCCGCCAATCCGAATAGCGGCGGTTCGAAGCCGATGAGCTTCGACGAGTACGCTGAGTTTGTCAGCGCCTATGACGAGGATTCCGTATCGAAACTGAGCGGCGTGCCAGTCGAGAAATTACGTGAACTGGCGGAACTCTACGCTGACCCGAAGCGGAAAGTCGTGTCTTACTGGACCATGGGCGTCAACCAGCACACGCGCGGCGTGTGGTGCAACAACCTTATCTACAACATTCATCTTCTGACTGGCAAGATCTCGACGCCGGGGAGCGGACCATTCAGCCTGACGGGACAGCCATCGGCTTGTGGAACCGCCCGGGAGGTTGGCACTTTTGCACACCGCCTGCCAGCCGACATGGTGGTCAAGAACGCTGAGCACCGCAAGATTGCCGAGAAAATCTGGCGGCTACCGGCAGGGACCATCGTTGGCAAGCCCGGCTTCCATGCCGCATTACAAAACCGCAAGCTCAAAGACGGTGACATCAACGCTTATTGGGTGCAGTGCAATAACAATATGCAGGCAGCGGCCAATCTGAATGAAGAGGGCTACCCCGGTTACCGCAATCCGAAAAACTTCATCGTCGTTTCAGATCCCTACCCGACAGTAACGGCGGAAGCCGCCGACCTGATTTTGCCCACCGCCATGTGGGTGGAAAAGGAAGGTGTATACGGCAACTCCGAGCGCCGCACACAAAGCTGGTACCAAATGATAGAACCACCCGGCGAGGCCCGTTCTGATAGCTGGCAGATAATCGAGTTTTCCAAACGATTCACGACCGATGAAGTCTGGCCAAAGGAGTTGCTGGATTCATCGCCCGGGTATCGTGGCAAGACGTTGTACGAGGTTCTGTTTGCAAACGGGTATGCCAATCGATACCCACTGTCAGAAATCAGCCCTGATCATGGCAACAACGAATCGGAGTACTTCGGCTACTACGTGCAGAAAAGCCTGTTCGAGGAATACGCAGAATTTGGTCGCGGCAAGGCACATGACCTGGCGCCCTATGAGGTTTACCACCAGACCAGGGGGCTCCGCTGGCCAGTGGTAGACGGCAAGGAAACACGCTGGCGCTTTCGCGAAGGATACGATCCCTACGTCAAGCCAGGTCGTGACTTCGAGTTCTATGGCAAGCCCGATGGCAGGGCAGTCATCTTCGCACTCCCCTATGAACCACCGGCCGAAAGCCCTGACGACGAATATGATTTGTGGCTGAGTACCGGACGGGTGCTGGAACATTGGCACTCAGGATCGATGACACAGCGTGTACCCGAACTGCAACGTGCGATGCCTAATGCCTTACTCTATATTCACCCCGACGATGCGCAGGAGCGCGGCCTTCGGCGCGGCGATGAGGTGAAGATCATTTCGCGACGAGGCGAAGTTCGAACCCGGGTGGAAACCCGCGGTCGTAACAGGCCACCACAAGGCCTGGTATTCATGCCCTGGTTCGATGCATCCAGACTAATCAACAAAGTGACACTGGACGCCACCGACCCACTCTCCAAACAGACCGACTACAAGAAATGTGCCGTCAAAGTAGTTAAGGCATAAGGGAGCCAATGATGAAATACAAAGCGAGCATAATCGCCGTTCTTGCCCTGGTTTATTCATTGGTGTTTGTGGCAGTAGCCGCCGACGAAATTGCGACACTGCGTGGCGGGACACCAATCAACGAAGAGCCTTTTCCCGATCCGATCCCGCAGGTGATTGACGGCGACATCAAAACCAAGCGCAACTACCCGATGCAACCGCCGCTCATTCCGCATGACACGCGTGGCTATGAGATCAACCTTCAAGTCAACAAGTGCATGTCCTGCCACGCCAGACGCCGCACCGAAGAGAGCCAGGCGCCGATGATCAGTGTCACCCACTACATGGACCGGGACAGCAATTTTCTGGCCGAGGTTTCACCGCGACGATATTTTTGCCAGCAATGCCACGTAAACCAGACCGCAATCCGCAACGTGTTTGACAACGAGTTCCAGGACATGGATGAATTGCTCGAGAGTCGGGCGACCAGCGACCAGGACGAATAGGATGTTGCAATACTTTCGCAAGATCTGGCGGGATATTGGTCGTCCCAGCGTTCACTACAGCATTGGCGCGCTGACGATGGGCGGATTCATCGCGGGTGTCATTTTCTGGGGCGGTTTCAATACCGCGCTGGAATTGACCAACACTGAAGAATTCTGCATCAGTTGCCACGAAATGGAAAACAATGTTTACGAAGAACTTCGTGAGACGATTCATTTCAGCAACCGCTCCGGCGTCAGAGCTACCTGCCCAGATTGTCATGTACCGCACAACTGGAGCCAGAAGATCGCCCGCAAGACACAAGCGTCCAAAGAGGTATGGGGCAAGCTTTTCCAGACCATCAGTACGCGCGAGAAATTTGTCGCACACCGCAGAAAAATGGCGGAAAAGGAATGGGCTCGATTTGAAGCCAACGATTCGCTGGAGTGCCGCAATTGTCACAACTTCGATTACATGGATTTCACCGCCCAGAGTCCGCGGGCGGCAGAGCAACATTCCACTTCACTTGCCAATGGTGAGAAAACCTGCATCGACTGCCACAAAGGCATCGCACACAGGCTGCCGGATATGAAAGGGGTTGAGGGCTACTAGAGAATCAATGTGAGTACCGGGTTCGTCAAGGCAAAAACCGCCACACCACTGAAGCACTATTGACCTCGGCCGAACAATGCCATCGTGCGCCACCACGACAATAGCCACGCATTTTGGAAATCAACGGAAAATAATTATGATGCGGCACTTAGCCGCTGATACCACGCAAACTTCCAATCGGTCGACCTTCTTCCATTTCCCATTGCACTCCCCATGGATCCAGCCAATAGAAGAACTTGATGGTCACCGGTGTTAGTTCTTCCGGCGGCCCGTATTGGGGCGATTCATTGATCATTCTGACGCCCGGTTGCTGCTTAAGGTAGTGAAACACTTTCTCCGCATCAGATACCTCCAGTGCGACATGCCGAATGCCTCCAAGATCATTTGTGTTGCGGAGTATGATTTCTTTCGAGCCGACCGGGAAATGATATTTCATCAATTCGATATACAACCCGGCCGTGGGGTGTCTTAGAAAACGTATGTCAACGTTGACTTTACCATCCAGAAACCCGGCATCCCTGGCGAAGGTCTCACGAGTCACGCCCGGGTAGTTCATGATTCCTCGTGCATTGTGCGCCTGCACAAAGCCCAGCGTACGCTCATAAAATTCCGTCGCGTACTCGATGTCATCGACAATGACATTCAAATGGGAAATTCCCACAACATATAAAGCTGGATTCGCACCATTCCGGTCAAAGCCCAACTCTTTGCTGACAACATGACCTGAGGAAACCTCTGGCTCGGCCGAGTCCTGAACTCGAGAGCATCCTGAAGCACTCATCAGGATCAGCATAATGGCAAGCACGCATGGTTTCTTCATGATTGCAAATGTCCTGTTTTTACGTAAATGAGACAACCGTCGTCACTGAATGGCGTATGCACACTGCCAGCGGGACTACGCAGCCAGGTTCCTTCCGGGTATGTCCCGTGCTCATCGGCAAAGACACCCGACAATACGAAGATCTCCTCGCCCTGCGGATGGCTGTGGTGTGCGAATTTTGTGCCGGGCGCCCACTTCACGAGGGCCACGTGCTCACTACCATATTCGTGTAATGGCATTACGTGCAAGCCCGGCGCCAATCCCGGCAACCAGTCCCTTTGATTCGTATCCACTCGAACAAAATCCTGGTCACGAGGGTCGAATTGCTGCAGTTTCACCAATATAGTGGTGCCGTCCTTCGTATATGGCTCGTGCCTGGAGCCTATCGGATTTCGTACATACGTCCCCTGGGAAAAATCACCGGACTCGTCTGAAAATATGCCATCGAGAACCAGGAATTCTTCGCCGCCACCGTGGGTATGGGCCTCGAAATACGAATTCGGTGCATAGCGGACGACGGATGTGGCACGTGCAACCTCCTCACCATCACGCTCCAGCATGCGACGTTGCACACCCGGCATCGGTGAATCAACCCAGGGCAGGTCGTGACTGTTTACCACCGCCCGTAACGATAAATCTGCATGAATTTGCATTGTGGTATATCTCGCCTCACCAGGTGGCCGGGGACACGCTCGTCCGCCTCTGACGCAACACCCAAAGATGCACATTACCCTCTATAGCGGTGGAAATAGGGCTATCGGAATATGGGTTGCTGATCCCCGACCAATCCTGCTACTCGCACGCACGCTTGTATCAACGGTCATGCCCTGGACGATCAACGACTCTGTGTTCTGAGCCTTAACGAGTTTTGCTTCTATCGCATTGCTAAAGCGGCGCACACTTTCCGTACACCACGAACGCAGCATCTTCGCCAGAAGCCGAAATGACCATTTGGCCAGTTTCGTGATTTATTGTCACGGACCATGCCAGCGAATCCGCGGTACCTTCCGCTCCTCCCTGGACGCCTTGCAATACCAGGTAGCGACTAAGGTTCATGACATTATCGATATCGTCCGAAGAACTCTCGACGCCCGCTGTAATTGCCGTCAACTTCTTTTTCCTGACATTGAATTTCATGAAGTCCGGCGCATCCACATTCGTGTTCGCCACGACACGACATTCCGAACCGGCATCACATTCGTTCACCACTGCTAACGAACACATCAGTGTCTCGGAACCGTCAAAATCTGCGGCGGTCGCCGTAATACCAAAACAGCTCGCGACGACAACAACGCCCAGTCCATTAAGAATCTTCATATTTCCCATCTCCATTTTTTATCGGACCGTGTAATCTTTACCTTCCAGGCAAGCCGAATAAGCACGGTTATACCGGCTGCGTTTTTCGGCGTAGATTTGCTGCTGTTCCTGCTCCCATTGTGCCTGGGATTGTTGCTCCTGGCGCTTTTGATCGTTGCGCCGCATGCCGCCCACTACCGCACCTGCTGCAGCTCCTTTTCCAGTGCTCTCCGAATCACCGCCAATAATCTGGCCGACCAACGCGCCGCGCGCTGCGCCCCTCACCACGCCGCCACGACTGGCCTGCTGCTGAGGCGGTGGTGCAGTTGCGGTTATCGGCGCCATCGGATCAAAACCCGTTTCGCCTTTCGCCCAGGTATAACAGGTGGATTTATCTTCTTCCTGCTTCTCTTTCGATTGATCCGCATTCGGAAATATCATCAGTTCGTCAGCCGCCATGCCAGTCGCAGCTATGCAAAGCCCAGCAAGAACCGCTGGCAGGCTAATTCGAATGTTCGGCATCGTCTTTCTCCAATTCGCTATAAATTATACCGTCCAGCCCTTGCAGGCGAGACTCATTCAATCCAGATACTGGACAAATGTTACCCCAAACTCTCGACAAGTCCACTCTGCCAAAAATGGTGTCCCGGATACTGGCTGGATAGAATTTTTTGTCGGCTTGCGACTTCGTGGCGAGAATTCCTTAAAAAGGTGACAAGGATTAGTAGATTCCTGCTGTCAACGCATCTCCTGGCCGCGATATTGCTGACCACAGGCGGCGCAATTGTTCCGATTTGGAGGACCAGGCAGATCCGGGATACTCCGGGATACTCCGGGATTCTATAAAAGACGACATTCTTTTGTTAAATTCTCGCTTCATCCCTGACCGTTTTGCTGTAGCATTTATCGAATGAACACGACGAATCCCAATGGTGTCAAACTGCTGGCGACATGCCTCCTGTGCCTTGTCGCTGTGCCGGGTTTAGCCCAATCACAAACCGATGTTCACCCCATGATGGTGGATCCTTTTATACTGAGTGCAGGTGCTTTTCTCCCTAAAACAGACACCAGTATCGGTCTAAATGGAGCTCAGGACAACCCGAATCCGCCCATCGATTTTGGCGGCCAGCTCGACGCCAGCAGGTCAGAATCTCTTTTTGCCGCCGAACTAATCTGGCGGTTTGGTAAGAAATGGTCATTTCGCGGCCAGTTCTTCAAGAATGGCAGGAATTCGACCGCGGTACTTGAGCAAGATATTCAATGGGGAGATAGCGTTCTCGAGCAAGGCTCTACTATAACCGGAGGCCGCGATTTCGAAGTACAAAGACTGTTTTTTGCTTACAATCTTGGTCATTCGCCAAAACATGAATACGGAGTCGGCCTCGGTGTGCACAGGCTGGTAATGGGCGCCTTTTTGGAAGGCGACGTCATCATAAACGGGGAAGTGGTCAGTGGCAGCGGCAAAGCTGTTTCCACGGTCGCTCCATTACCGAATATTGGCACATGGTATTCCTACTCCCCGACCGAGAAATGGCTCTTAGACGCCCGCCTGGACTGGATGGATGCGAAGGTCGGAGATTTTTCCGGCGGTCTGCTAAATATTGCAGCGGGTGCTAATTATCAAGTATTTCGTCATTTTGGACTCGGTCTGAAATACCAGTATTTACGATTAAGACTGGATATTGATAAGTCGGATTGGAACGGCCGCTTCAATGTGGAATATCAGGGCATGTACTTCTACCTCAGCGCCAATTGGGGCTAGCAACCTGCCTGGCGAAGTAACCTGAGATATTAGGGCAACCCATCAACGCCCACCTCATTGGGTACGGAGTGATTGCCTGTGGTTGCGAAATTCTACCCATTGGCTCTTTTAGCGCTTTTCTTTTCGCCAATAAGCACATTGGCAGACGTTGCCGAACGTACCGTTGAGGGTATCTGGCTAAGCGCCGATGGCACGGGCTGGATAAAAATTGAATTAGGGGATAGTGGCCTCGTCGGTAGCATCGCTGGTTCGCCTGACAATTCCGATAATCGTAAACCGTCTGATAAGGACGAGCTCAATCCGGATCCGGCGCTACGTGACCGGCCGCTTCTGGGGCTGACCATTATGGAGGGTTTTACGCGCGCCGGTGAGGGTCGGTGGAAAAACGGCAGAATCTATGACCCGAACAGTGGCAAAACCTACCAATGCAAACTGACTCTGATTGATGAGAATACGCTCGAGCTCCGCGGATACATTGGCATCTCGTTGTTAGGACGGTCAGAGACCTGGACGCGCCGCGAGTAACTTGAAGATAGCGCCGCAAGATGCCACCGAACCTCTACTTGCTGAATGAAAACCACGGAGTATAGCTATGACGAGCAGCCGAGCAGTAACTGTCGATATCCATCGCCGAACCATCACTAGCCATCTGTTGTAGAGACCATTTATTCATTAGTAGAAAGTGCTTCGCGCCGCTTTTTGGACCCTGTTCTGCTTTCCGCCATTTCTGATCGGCTCACTCAATCGAACCGTGCGATCGATTGTGGATCACTTTCGAAAGCGAATGCCGCTACTTCGTCATATCGCTCCCTGTCGTATTCGTCCTGGCTATAGTGCAATCCGGTCGATGCCACACTTTGCAGGCGCTTCGCCCATGAAAGCCACGAATTTTCCATCGGTAAACCCTGATCAATTGTCTTAACCGGAATTTAGCACTCGGCGAGTCTATCCACCAATCCGGGCCGCCACTTCCGGTCACCTGATCCGAGTTTCGATCGACAATACGTAAATATTGAGGAGCGACGGAATACGTATTTGACCTGCCTGAAACGTTGGGCCAACATGCGACTTTGTCGGCGGCTGGCGCTCCTGACAATCATCGCTGGGACACCAAGATGTCGACCATACCAATGACGATATTAGCTCAGTCGCAGAATCCGATTGATCCCGCTACCGCGGAACCACGCTAGTGCAATTTTCCTTCGTTAGATTCCTGTGCGGAAATATTCTGCTCGGTCTCGCAGCACTGATGCTCGCGCCATGCATTCTCAGCCTGTATCTGAGCACGCCGGATGTCACCGCTTTTTTCATTAGTGAGGTGGTCACGGTGATCGCCGCTTTGCTGATGATTTTTACGCACAAACAGGTCCCCGAAAGATTGCAGGTCAGAGACGTCTTTCTGCTAACGGTTGCGGCATGGTGTCTTGTTTGCGTGTTCGGCGCCTTGCCCTTTGTCTTGTCCCACACCGTTCCTAACATAACCGATGCTGTCTTTGAAAGCGTATCAGCGGTGACCACCACGGGCGCAACCGTGATATCGGGTCTCGATTCCCTTGCCAAGGATATTCTGTTGTGGCGATCGATGATGCAATGGCTCGGTGGCCTTGGCATTGTTGCACTTGGTGCAGCGATCCTCCCGTTTCTCAGAATCGGTGGCATGCGTCTTTTCCGTGCGGAGTCATCTGATTTTTCCGAGAAAGCACTTCCACATACACGAAGATATCTGATTCGTTTGCTTGTCATTTATCTGCTGATATCTATCGCCTGCACAGCGGCCTACGTGATCTCTGGTATGACGCTATTTGATGCGATCAACCATGCGATGACTACTGTTTCGACGGGTGGATTCTCTACCCACGACGCTTCTATGGCGTATTTCGATTCACCTGCCATAGAGTCGGTGGCTATGCTTTTCATGTTGATTGCCGCGGTACCGTTCGTAATGTTTCTACCGTTGTTTTCAGGGAAAATTGGCGCATTGCGACCGGATGGACAGGTCCGAAGCATGCTGGTTTCGTATGCCACTATCATCGTCCTCCTTGTCTGGTGGCTTGGCTGGAATGATCAGGCGAGCATTCTTAATGGGCTCCGGCACAGCGCATTTAGTGTGATTTCCATCGGAACGACGACCGGATACGTCAGCGCCGATTACACAAGCTGGGGAAGTTTCTCTGTTGTCGTGTTCTTTTTTCTTACTTTTGTCGGCGGTTGTTCAGGTTCTACCAGCGGCGGCATAAAGATATTCCGCTTCAAAATTGCCTACATTCTATTTCGTGAAACGGTTCAGCGGCTTATGCACCCAAACAGCGTATTGGCGCGGTCTACGGAGGGTCACCGCGTCACTGATGATATTGTCGCGTCGGTAGTAGCGTTCGCGCTGGCTTTCGCTTGCACTGTGGGGGTTGTCGCGATTCTGCTTGCGGGGGCGGGCAACGATTTTGTTACCAGTTTCAGTGCGGCGAGCACAGCGGTCGCAAATGTCGGCCCGGGCATCGGCGGCGTTGTTGGTCCGGTCTCCAACTTTAGTTCCCTCAATGACGTATCCAAGTGGATAATATCCGGGGCCATGTTGTTGGGGCGCCTGGAGATATTTACGGTGCTGATTGTCTTGACGCCAGCATTCTGGCGCGGATGATGTGCGGCTCGTGCGATGGCGTTGGTCCTGGGGACGACTTAAGTGATCGCACCGGTAAGCGTCGGATATCGAGCAGCGTTAACCCTTATTGAATCGGAGTTTGAGTATGACCACTGATGATCGCACGAATTCTGAACAGCCCCAACTGTCCGCACGGATGGACATCCCCCCCCCACGAGCACCGTTGAGTCGTCGATCGATAATGATAATCGTGTTGACGGCGATTATCGTGGCGGCTTCGTTGGTTGTCATCAAACCTCACATTAGTAAGCTTGAGATATATGCCCTGGTCGATGATTTACAGTTTTCTGACCCGATGCTCAGGGACTGCGTGCGTCGGACAGCGCGAGAAAATAATTGGTCTGACGCTGGACACTTCGTGGCACTGCGATGCAATAACCCAACAGGTAAGGGAATAAAGGATCTGGCGGGTGTCCAGCACCTCGTGCAGCTTAAGGATCTGGATCTGGCCTTTAATGAATTGACCGACGTCTCTGCTCTCGCGAGTCTACCGCATCTGGTGTCATTGGAACTGAGCCACAACAAGATCGTCTCATTGCCGCCGATGCTTTCCGCGGTCAGCATCAGGTGGCTCGAAGTCAATTTTAATCGCCTGAAGTCTTTAGATTGGCTCGATGAGCAGCACTTTGCTCTCATCGAAGTGCTTTCCCTTGCGCATAACGAGATTGACCGGTTTTCGGTGACCGCTGAGTTGCCACGGCTCTATGAACTTAATTTGCGGAATAATCACCTGTCGAACATTGATACGATCCTGCCGTTGCCGAATTTGGTCATGCTCGACCTGGGCGGCAATCGAATCACCGATTTATCCAGCATAGGTATGTTTTCGAGGCTACGCCGCCTTTTTGTCGACCGGAATACGTTGACCAGCCTCGAGGGACTGCAAGACCTCAATGACCTTGATGAACTCGACGTCAGCCACAATTCGGTACGAGCTACAACACCGCTGTCCGGTCTGTTGAAACTGGAGCGACTCAACATTAGTCAGACGAGCGTGCGCGACCTCAATGACTTACTTGCTCTTGGTGGTATCGAGGTTCTGCGCGCTTCAGGTAATCCGGGTCTCGACTGCGACTCCATCGACAATGCGATACGCGAATATGGAGCAGACGCCATAATCACGGATGAACCCTGCACCGGAGAGTGAGACTCTTACCGATAGTAGGGTCAAGCAACTCTATCGACAGCCCCGTGCTCGCATGGCAATCTCCGGTTCAGGGGCAACGGTATTCGATCGTGCATTGCATGTGGCAATGGGTGCCCTGACCATCACCGGATGTGACTCGACTGCCGGATAGATTTACCCGGGAACTTTATGCGACCGGTAAAATCACGAATTGCTGGTTATCACCCCTCCTCACCAACACGGGCACTGAGCTACGTCCGCTCTTTTTCGCTTTTCGCAGCGTCGCCTGCAAGTCGCCCGGAGATTTAACCAGCTTACGATCTGCCTGGACGAGCACGTCGCCACGACGCAGGCCCTGTTTTGCGGCCGCGCCGCGCGGATCGACCTCTAGTACGACGATACCGGTGGTGGTTGCTTCGAGCCCCAGACGATTTCGTAAATCGTCTGTTAGCGGTGAAAGCGCAAGGCCGAGATCCTTAAAATCTTGCTCGGCGTTGGCGACCGTCGTCGACGCCTCCGCATCACCCAGCTTCGCTTGCAACTTTATCCGTTCAGAATTTCTCCAAACACTGATTTTCGCCCGGTCGTTGCTGTTTGAATCTCCGACCAATCGGCTCAGATCTCGTGCGTTATCGATGTCGTGGTCGTTGAAACTGACAATGACATCACCTACCTCAATGCCGGCTCTTTCCGCTGGACTGTCAGCGACGACATCGGAAACGAGCGCGCCGCGCTGCGATTTCAAACCGAGGCCCTCTGCGAGGCCCTCGTCAACGTTTTGTATCTGCACACCAAGCCAGCCACGATCAATGGAGCCATTGTCCCGTAACTCGGCAACGATATTGCGAACCTGGTTGGCTGGAATTGCAAAACCGATTCCAACACTGCCTCCATTTGGCGAAAAGATCGCGGTGTTTACGCCAACAACTTCTCCCGCCGTATTGAACACCGGCCCACCCGAGTTGCCGTGATTGATGGGCGCATCGATCTGCAGGAAGTCGTCATAGGGCCCGGAACGAATATCCCGTCCACGAGCAGACACAATGCCGGCTGTGGCTGTACCACCTAGCCCAAACGGATTACCGATCGCCACCACCCAGTCGCCAACGCGGGTAACATCAGAATCGCCAAGCGTGGCGAACTCCAGGTTATCGGCATCCACTTTCAGCAAGGCGATGTCTGTTTTTTCATCGACACCAACAACTTCGGCTTCGAACTCGCGCTGGTCGTAGAGCCGCACGGTCACCGAGTCGGCGCCGGCAACAACATGGTTGTTAGTGACGATGTAGCCGCCAGCATCAACGATGAAGCCGGAACCGGCACCCTGCACCTGCGGTTCTGCCTGTTGCGGCCGGTTAGGTCCGCGGCCGAAGAATTGTTTGAAGAATTCTTCAGCGCGCGGGTTGCCGGAGAATCCGGACAACTGGGTACCTGCTGATTTTCGGATTTCGATGGTTACAACCGCCGGCTGCACTTGCTCGATCAAATCTGCGAAACCTGCTCGTGGGCCCGAACTGGCGATCACTGGTCGCTCGTTCTGCGCGCTATGACCTGGCAAAATCACTGCACCGGAAATGAGTATCGCAGACGCAACAGTGCTGATAAAAAGCACCATGAAACTACGTTGTTTGCTGTTACTGGTCATCCGATTTCTCCTCGACGTTGTCGAATGTGATAATGCTAACCGCAAGGTGGTTTCGGCAGCCTTGCCGAAACATTACTATTTGTTCATGTTGGCCTTGTCGGCGGTTAGGGTGGCTACAATCTCCGTCCGGAGGATGCTGTGCGAATACTGGTTATCGAAGACGACGCTGCTGTCGCCGACTACATCCGCAAGGGGCTGGATGAAATTGGCTACACCGTCGATATTGCTGCCAATGGCAAGGATGGTCTGTTCCTCGCCACCAGCGAGACCTATGACATACTGATCGTTGACCGTATGTTGCCGCAAGTTGACGGGCTTACTCTCGTGCAGACGCTAAGGGCCAGCAACAAACTCGTACCCGTGCTTTTTCTCAGCGCATTGGGTGAGGTTGACGACAGGGTCCGGGGCCTGGAGGCGGGCGGCGACGACTACCTGACCAAGCCTTTCGCATTCAGCGAACTGAAGGCGCGCATAGATGCGTTATTACGTCGTCGTCAACCAGCGGATGCTGTGCTCACGCAATTGATTGTAGAGGACCTGCGGATGGATCTCCTCAGTCGTAGCGTGTCGCGTGGTGAGCGCAATATTGAGTTACAACCGCGTGAGTTTCGCCTGCTTGAGTACCTGCTGCGGCACGCGGGCCAGGTCGTGACACGTACCATGCTGCTGGAACAGGTCTGGGACTACCATTTTGATCCGCAGACCAACGTTATCGATGTTCACATCAGTCGCCTGCGCCGTAAAATTGATAAAGGATTTGACAAGTCACTGTTGGAAACGGTCCGCGGCGTGGGGTATCGGCTCGGATGAACCTGTTTCGCACCTCGACCTTTCAACTTACCGTTTTGTACGCCGTTATGCTTGCGATATCGACCGTTGCAGTTGCCATGTTTTTGTATTGGTCAACCATTGGATTTTTGCAACGTCAAACCGATTCGACCATTGAAGTTGAGATCACCGGGTTACGTGAACAGTATCGCGTACTTGGGCTCAGCGGCCTTAGCTCGGTGATCCGCAACCGCATTCGGAGCGGTGACGATCCGCAGGCGTTGTATCTTTTCGCCGACCGGTCTCTGCGACCACTGGCCGGCAACATGAATCAATGGCCGGAACTGGTGAGTCGCGATGCGGGTTGGTATGGCTTCGCGCATCAACACGACGGAAGCACGACCGCAGCTCGCGCACGTGTGTTGGCACTGCCAGAGGGTTTGGTGTTACTGGTGGGCCGGGATATCTCGGACCTTGACCGACTGCTACGTCTCGTAGTTACCGCATTCTCATGGGGAACCGGGCTGGTTATTGTTCTGGCTCTTGCAGGCGGCCTTATCATGAGTAGCCAGGTGTTGAGGCGTATCGAGAGCATTAACTCAACCACTCGCAGCATTGTCACCGGGGACCTGCATCGCCGCGTACCTACTCGTGGCACGCAAGACGAATTTGACCAGCTCGCGGGCAATTTGAATCGGATGCTCGATCAGATTGAACAGTTGATGAGCAACATACGGCATGTCGGTGACAGCATCGCGCATGATCTGAGAACGCCGCTGACACGCCTGCGCCATTCGCTCGAAGTCGCCACTCTCAGCGGCGATGTGGACCACATGCGCGAGCGCGTAAACGCCGCCATCGAGGACGCGGATCAGTTGCTGGCAACGTTTTCGGCTCTGCTTCGTATTGCGCGCCTGGAATCAGGCAGTTATGCAAACAAGCGGGAATCGGTGCCGTTAGCGAAACTTACCACCGATGCAATCGAACTCTATGAAGCCGTTGCCGAAGCGCGAAACCTTGATGTCACCAGCAGCCTCGAATGCCAGGACGAAGTTTCCGGGGATCGCGACCTTATTTTTCAGTTGATCGTGAATTTGCTCGACAATGCTCTTAAGTACACTCCAAACGGTGGCAGCGTTCATCTCGCACTGGATCGATCTGATGCGATGCTAACCATTTCTGTCGCCGACTCCGGCCCGGGAATTCCCGCTGATCTGCTCGGAAGGGTTACGGATCGCTTCTATCGAACTGACGCCAGTCGCCAGCAGCCCGGCAGCGGCCTTGGACTTGCCCTTGTGCAGGCAGTCGTCGATCACCATGGTGCCCGGCTGACATTCGCGGACAATGGTCCGGGACTCCGGGTGTCTGTCGCATTTCCTGTGGCCGGCCCGGGCACCTTTTCATGACACGTTGACAGTTCACGATTCTTTTCCACCCTGTACCCGTCTACTTATGATTCGTATGGCGTAGACCAGGACCGAGGCTCCTATCAGTGCAGCGAGCCCGGTTGCCTCCTCGGCAGTGAGTTGCGAGAGCAGCCACCCGACCACGAGGCAACTCAATACCGGGATAGTGGCGCCAAAAGGCAGCTTAAACTGACCTGCACCTGGTTCACCATCCCGGTACCGCAGACGGATTACGGCAAGGCTGACGCCTCCATATATGACGAGGAGTGACCCGGACGCCAGCACCGCCAGCGGCTTGAACGTGCCGCTTAGCGCAAACGCACATACGACTGCCGCGAAGAAAATCACCGATACATAGGGCGTCTTGTATTTCGGATGCACCGTCGCCAAAAACTTTGGCAGGTTGTTATCGCGGGCCGAAGCAAAGACCACCCTTGGCGCACTGAGCATGTCCCCGCTTACTGTGCTGTAAATCGAGATAACGCCCGCGACCAAGAGCATCTTAGCGCCCCATTCGCCGAATACGGCGGTCGCGACGGCGGCGAGTGGCGCTTCTGTGTTATTCGCAAGCTCCGCGCCGAGTACCCCCTGCGCTACGGTCTGCAAGCCTACGTATAGCGCAAGGATTCCTGTCAGCCCGACCAACAAGCCCATCGGCACGGTTTTGGACGGATTCTTGATTTCCCCGCTGACGCTCAGTCCGGACTCGGCTCCGGCAAACGCAAAAAACAGAACAACGGCGGCGGCGCCGATGCTGGTAAATGACGGCCACTCCGTAATTGCGAGATTGTCGAAGTTGATTGCGAAAAGCCCGACCGCGAGTAAGAGCACCAGTGGAACCAATTTGGCCATCGTATTGAATACAAGCAGCCTCACGCCAGATTTGACGCCGATGATGTTCACAACGGCCAGACGGGTAATACGACTGCCAATTTCCGCAAAACAGAGAAACACCAGGCCGACAGTCAAAGAACACACGAGATATGCAACGATTGCAGCTGGCCCAAGCCGTACCGCGATCAATCCGGGTAGAACAAAAATACCGCCGCCAACCACAAGGTTAACAATGCTGATACCCAGGGCACGAACGCCTATCTCTCGCTCCAGTCCTTCATCTTCTGCGCAGACAGAGTCGCTCATTAGTGAACCTTATTGTTTTTCTTATTGGACCGGCATGATACAGGACGATCATTCGGCACCGCCAAGATGATCTGGACTGGCATGGAGATGACCGTATCTTCCCGAGGTAACGTTCGATGCTCTCGTCGATCTGCTGCAGCCGACGCTTCGTCTTCGCCTTCGTGAAGCTGCGATCGCATTTGGCACCGGAACACTTGTCGGACGCGGCGGCTCGGCAAGTTGTTCGAAACGATCAAATAATGCGTAATAATATTTATCGCCTTGGGCTTCTCCATACCGACGAATACCGTGTTGCTGAATACGGATTAGATCGGCCTTTGCATCTTCACTGAGTTTATAGCTCCCCATTTTTCCGCAACTCGTCCTTTGACTGGGCCAGGATTTCGTCCGCGGTCGTGTCCGTAAACCCGCTTTGTTCGGCGTGAATCAACCGGGCACGGACAAACTCAATTTCACGCGCCTGGCTGGGGTCAGTGACAGGCGCTTTTCGGCGATGGCCGGTCGGTCGCGAATTACCCGTTCTGTGGGGTCATATGTTGGCGTAACTAATTGCCATAGAATTGAACCACTCCGCCCGTGCGATCACGTCTGTCGTGAGTATCATGACCACGTAGTAGGCCAACATCACTGCAAACGGCCAACGTAACCGCCCATACCACCATTCGCCCGCAACCAGCACAGTGGTGAGCACAATGAGCGTGAGGTTCGATGCCAAGAGGGCGACTTCGAAATTCGGCACAAGCGCGGGTGTCCCATAGAGGTAAGTCCGCTCCAACACTGCTTCGAGCGGGATAATCGCTGTGCAGGTAATCAACCGCAAGTGAAGCGGAATATCACGCCGCCGCGCAGCTTTGATCGCCAGCCCAAGGAAAACACAAAACAGCACCAGCCCAGTAAGATCAAGATAGAAGAACTTAATCGCCAGCGAAGGGATCCCATCCACAGCGCCGCCCTCGCGCAAGATCATGGTCTGGAGCACCTGAAGCCCGCTCAGCACCAATATCGCCGCAAGCGCGAGCGAGAT
This sequence comes from uncultured Woeseiaceae bacterium, assembly GCA_964446495.1. GTDB lineage: Bacteria > Pseudomonadota > Gammaproteobacteria > Steroidobacterales > Woeseiaceae > JAADHU01. The sequence goes on from CAYUOY010000019.1 coordinate 24,496, forward strand.
ATAGCCCACCGTGCGGTGATTTCTGCGCCAGCGACTCTTGATCAACGATGCCTGGACAACTGTCAGCAACATCCAGGCGATTGCGCTGATCCCATGTATGACGATGTGCGTGTCGACATTGACTATTGCTGAAAAGAAACTAGGCCAGAACGACAGGAATGTGATCGCGAAGATTGCGGCGAAGTACAAGAACTCAGACGGAGGCTATAGATTCCCTTTTGCCGCCGAGCATGAATCATAAAAAAAGGCCTTCAATCATGGCCGCTCAGATCGGAGCGTTCCACTTATAGACGTGTCTTAAGAACCAGGACCACTTCTGTATGACATAAAGCTGGTGGGTACTGACAAATCAACTTCTCGGCTCGCGCTTTTTGCCGTGTATGCACGACTTATGTGGCCACCGCACAAATCCAGGAAGCGAAGGCACGTTGTCGAAATACTCGATAATGTCTGGCGGTCATCAAATAACGCCCCAGATTGAAAAGTGTTGCCTGCCCCGAATCTTGACGAAGACTTCACCGATAAAGAAAGTATCGCGGTTGCTCAGATTGAAGCGATGATAGAGCCAGACAACGTGCTGAATGATCGTGGGCGGAAATCGGTGGCGTTTGTACAGCGATCGACGGCAAACAGTTAGGAGCGCGGTCGGTGAAATTCGATCACATTTCCATCCGGGTCGCGGACGGGTAAAAGACGAATAAAGGGCCTTTTCCATCACACCCGCGACCCTGGACAAATACCTGGGCCCGGTGGATTGAGGCGCATTTGCCGAACATTGGAGTTCCGGGGACACGCCCGGAACGCAGCTTACGTTGACAAAATAACCGCCCACCGGGTGACTGGTGAGCTCCGGCCAGTCAATCACCTCGTGGCAGTATGAGTGGCATGGCCGGACCTTCACCGCCCGCCCATGCCGACATTACATATCAATTGCTTCCGCGACTTCGATGCTGCCGCCAGCTGATAGAATCGGACATCCTTTGGCTTTCTCAAGAGCATCAGCCAGGTCAGGTGCTTCAAACAGGCCATAACCGCTGGCTGGGTTGGATCCACCGTTGTCAGTCACTGTTCCATCGCTATTGACGGTGCTGGACATGCCGACCGGATTGCCGCCATCGATAACGGCGGCGCCCATGCCGCCCATCCACGCTCCCCATGCATCCAGAACTTCTTTCACCTCCGCCTCATTCTCGGGGTGATCGCCGCCGTGGTAAACGAATAAATACTTGGGCATTTTGTTCTCCTTCCAGAATATCGGGTAATTCGCAGTAAATTAGAGAGTACACCCAGTGTTCGCATGAATCACTCGCCATTACAACCATGTTTCGAGAATTTAATTGTGTAGACTGCACATTATTGTGCTTCAATCAGATCACACCAAAGCGCTCAATTCCGCCGTAGGCGCATTGCAGGAACAGGGCGTGGTGCCCGCCATCGCCGCGCCGTTACAGCGAAGAACCGGGGAGATTGCGGGGGATTTGCTGCAGCAAGTCGTCGACGAAGTCGATGCATTTTCGAGCAGCGCCAACCCTGACGTACTGCCGGAACTGCAACAGCACCTGATCGAGCTGGTGACCGATGTCTGCCGCCTGTTGGGACGAAACGGCATCGGCAATCTGGGCTTTGTTCGCCAGCACGCAATGCGCCGGGCCCAACAACGCTTTCCGCTTGAAGCATCGTTGCACGCTTACCGATGCAGCCATCGAATAATTTCGAGCTGGATACGCGATGAGGCGCTGGCCGTCGCGGACTCTTCCGTGCAGGTCCGTCGAGTCGTGGCTGCTGCAGCCGATTTTACCATCGAATACATCGGCGCGATCAGCACCGTCGCAACGTCCGAGTATGTTTCGCACACACGGTTGCTCGCCGAAGCGGAGGGCGACCGGCGTACTGAGTTACTCAATACATTGCTCAGTGGCTACGACGAAGCCGACAGTCGAACCGCCCAGTTGCTCAAGCGTTCGGGTTATCTGGAGCAACGGCAGTCATTCTGTGTGGTGACAGCGCGGTCCGTTGACCCGAGGGAAATGGAAAACACGGCTCGCGCTCAGCGCATGGTTGAGTCGATCGGCAAGGCCTTACACGATACTTCGGTTCGTTCAATCATCGGGCTTCGGGATGGATTGGTAGTTGCCGTAGTATCCGGTACTCGGCGTGTGTCCGGATGGACCGCACCACAGTCATTGGTCGCCGATCAGGTTTTTCCTCGGCTGGATCAAATTGGCCCTGCCGCGCTGATCGGATTGAGTAACGATGCGCCCTCGACTTCGCATATCCGACGCGCCTTCAGCGAAGCGCAGTTAGCCCTCGACTTCGCGGGTGTATCGAAGAGAGTAATGCCTTACTCACAGATTCCGTTCCGGAAAATACTTGTCAGACTTGCTCGTGACAACATTCAGTCGGCGCTACCGGACTGGCTGGGAGACTTCCAAGTCGCAGATCAGAAAGCGCGCCGATCTCTGTCCAGGACCCTGCAGGCATATGCGACTGCCAACATGAACGCGCTGCAAACTGCCAAGGACCTGTCTGTTCACCCCAATACCGTTTACTCGCGCCTGCAGAGAATCGTCGACATTACCGGGAAAAACGCGCTCAGTTACGACGACCTGACCGAGTTATTGCTGGCCATCGAAAGCTCTGCTGAGCATCACTGTGTTTTCGACAACTAATTCTGCCTTGTTTCTGCTGGAGTCGGTGAGCATATATTCATCTGGAGCGATTTCATCGAATTGGTACCTTTATGCGTGTAACTAAACTATTAGCGTGGCTGGCAATGCTGATACCAGTGTTTGGCGCTGCTCAGCAGCTCACGCAGAATCAAGGCGATATTCGGCAGGCGCCGACACCAGAGATTGACCTGACGGCATTGGTCCGACTGAACAATGAAATTGCGTCCGCACCGACCGGAACTATTTATTCGGTCGAGCTACGTTTCGACAAGCCCGCGAAACTGGGTGATATTCGTGATGCCACCAACAGGCTGCAGATACTGCGAGCAGTGGCGCTTGTTGAATTCGGCCCAGTCTACAATGGATACGCTCAGGGGCGGGCTTATGTCGGCGTTGGCACTTTGTACAACGAATCAGGTTCATGGACCCGTGAAATTTGCCGCCCCATGATGATTGCGAAGTCAATTCGCGATACCAGCTTGCTAAGAATACCCGCCGAGGAATGGTCGGTGGATGAGATCCGCGTGCTCGGACCAGCTGAGGCTATTCGTTATTTGCTGTTGGGAGAATCTCTTCCGCCAGCCATTATTTTGAGCGGAAGAAAGCAGGACCCGCGTCATTTGGATAAATTTGCTGCGGCCATAAAACGACAGCATGCCGAGAAAATCCAGGTTCAGGACAAAGACGAGATACCCGCAGAGTGCCTGGAGTTCACAAACCGCATTCTGGCCCCGGTGTTGAGCGGCTCTCCAACGATTCAAACAGCAGAATATTCAGGACATCATAACGCAGATTTTCAAGCGATTATTCGTGAACTTCTTGCTCAACGTGCGCCGATCACACCAGTGACTCTGCAAGTCACGTTGAGATCACACGCACCTGTCGAGGAATTCGCAAAACTTGTAGAAAAATACGAAATCGACGGCTTGGCCGCTCAACTGGAGCCCGAAGACAGGAACTTTCGAATATCTGTTGGTGCCAGTCTTAGCATTCATGGCGAACCTTTGGCGGATCAGTTGAGAAGAATCAGGTGTTTCCTGGAGTTGGGTGATGCTGCGAACTACGATGGCACTTGGCTGGCGCAATATGCACAAGTCTCTTTACCGGTTAGCAAAGCCTGGGACCTCGTGTCCGATAACAATCTGATTGATGCACGACTGCTGAACGAATATGAGGTAGGTGCACTGGATAAGATCGAAGCCTTTCACCGACAAGAATCTGCAGCCAGCATTGAATTGCCGACTTCGATGCTTATTCCACCGGGTTGTAGCAACTATATGCATTATTGACGCTGAAATTTCGCCGCGTCTGGTTTCTAACCTGGCCACGTTTGATGGATCGGCGACCGGGCACAGTTGAACCCATCAAACCTGCCCTGTTGGACGACCAGCAATCAGTTGGAATAACCATCCCTGGTATTTTCAACACCGTGAGGGTATGAGGCGAATAAAGGGCCTTTTCCATCACACCCACGACCATTGGAAGACCGTTTAGTCCACTTTGCATTCCGAGTACCCCGGGAATCTTCCCCGCATCCGGCGCACTGCCCAGAAATCCGGCCCTCAATTGCCGATTTTCCCGCCAATGGCTGTTCTCATTCGAAGATCACATGAGTCGCGCCATCGCGATACGGGGTTTTCAGCTCATATCGAACCTTGCCCTGATGGGTCAGTGACAAGCGCCTTTCAGCAATGGCAGGCCGGGTAATGTAGCGGCACAAGCGCTCCAGCTTGTCACGCTCGTTGACAATTCAGGCGACCCGGCGGGACTGATACTATTCGGGTCGCCAAGGCTCCCCGTACTCCGGTCTATCGGGATTCTTGTTCAGGAATTTCGCATCGGTTTCTCGGTACCAGTCATGTAGCATTGACTTTAGTTCCGCCACTTTTCCAGGTTCTTCGGCCGTTACATTTCGCCGCTCACCCGGGTCGGTGGCAAGGTTGTACAAGCTCACTTCTCCATCCTCAAAATCCTCGATAAGCTTCCAGTTTCCAAGCCTGACCGCGGCACCGGGCATGCCGCCCTGATTGCTGTAATGTGGGTAATGCCAGTACATTGGTCGATTGGAAAAATCGTCACTGCCCTCGCCGCTCAATAGTGGTAACAAACTGACTCCGTCTATGTGTTGGCCGGGCAACAGATCGAGGCCAGCATAGTCAAGGAGCGTGGGGAATATATCGGTTCCGTTTACTGGCACAGTGATCGTACTACCGTTCGACGAATGGCCGGGTGCCCGAATAATAAACGGGACTCGTATTCCGCCTTCATACAACCAACCCTTACCTCCTCTCAAAGGTAAGTTGCTGGTCGGCGATCCTTCCGCGGTTGACAGGCCTCCATTGTCAGACGTAAACACGACAAGGGTATTGTCATTGATGCCAGAAGACCTCAAGGAGTCCAGCAATCGACCAACATTGACGTCCAATTCCTCGATCATAGCGCCGTAAATGGCGTGGTTTTGCCGTGTTCTTACCAACCGTTCTTCAGATGTCGGCCAAATCTGTTCTTCAGGAGCGAAATCGTCAGCGGCTGAGCGGAGACCAGACCCTTTCTTCTCATACTTCGCTACCGTATTCTCGGGAGCCTGCAGGGGAGTGTGAACAGAGTAGTACGAAAGATAGATTAGGAAAGGGTCGTCTTCTGATGCAAATCGATTTACGTAATCGATTGCTTCGTCGGTGAGCCGTTTTGTCAAATATTCGCCATCCGGCCCATCGTCAAGTCTGGGATTTTCGTAGGGCGAAAAATACCCACCCGGTGGCTGCCCCTTATCATGACCGCCGACGTTGAATTCAAACCCCTGTTTCTCAGGCCAGAATTCTTCCGCTTCGCCAAGGTGCCATTTGCCCAGAAAAACGGTTCGATAGCCGTTTTTCTGGAGAGCCTCCGGCAGCGTTGTCTCACTATGTGGTAGCCATTGATTTACCTGCGCCGGTGCAAATTTCCCGGCACGATGCGACGATCCTCTTCGGTGAAACCAGTCGGTCGCCGCATGCCGCGTCGGGTGTTTGCCTGTCAAGAGTGCGTAGCGAGATGGGCTACAAACCGGATTCGCAGCATAACCGTCCGTAAACTGAGCGCCTTCACGCGCGAGCCGATCAATGTTGGGCGTTTCGTAAAATGTGTCACTATTGTAAGCCCCAATGTCAGCGTACCCAAGGTCGTCCACCAAAATGACGACAATATTAGGGAGCTGGCCTCCAGGCTTCACACCATCATCAATTTTCGTATCGGCGACAGGGCCCGTCGCGTCCGTACAGGCCGACAGGAGAAGAAGTGCGAGGCCGCTCGCGACCCGCAAAGCGGCAATCAATAATCTATTTTCGTTGCCAGTGTTCAAATTCGCTTCTCCCTGGTATTGATTGCACTTGGTCATGGCCAGATGACACGTTAGAGCTTCACGGTCAATACGTCATTATTCAGTTGCGCACTTCTCAGGCCGGATAATATCTTGTGCTCGCCGGACTCCGGGTCAGCAACAATGATCGTGTAGTGGCCAGCGACGCCGACTCTAGGTTGAAATTCCGGGTTGTTTATACGAACTGTGTAGGTGGTTTCGTTTTGATCCTCATTGACGACTTGAAATACCGGCCTATTAGTTCCAGGAACGCGAATGGTCGGTAGGTATTCAGCATTTTTGGGCTCATAGTTATCGAGCATGCTCAATGTTAGCGGCCAACCAGGAAATTGCTGGTTTGGTTTGCCTGGGTTAGCCAATAACGGCCAGCATTCAACAGTGATGGACTGCACATCCTTATCAAAGTGCACCATGCCAATTCCAGATGCCTTGTCATTCAAGAACTGCAGGAGATCTTCCTGTCGTGGTTTTTCCGCACCGTTGGCATAAGCAACAACCGTCATCGGATTGCCGAAACGATCGTCGAAGTCTCCGGTATTCGGCAAAACATCCGTGAAGGGGTTGCTGCCAGATTCTTCGGGTTCGAACCAACGCGGGTACCCTACATTCACTGCAGGCCCCGCAAACGCATACGCGCTGTCACGATGTTCGTCGACGCCATACTGTACAACGGCGGGCAAATGTTGGTCGCCGGCAATGTGAAATGCGAACGCCTTACGAATTTCACGCAATGCTGTATCTCTTGCCGTTTGTGGCCAACCGTTGCTGTCGTAGTCAGCCACCAATCGCATACGCTCCAGACCGTGTGTTGTCGCCATAGACGTAAAAATAGTTTGCGACACGACTGCCTTCATGACAGCACCGTTCCAGTCGGCGGCCCAACTCTTGAGGAATTCCAGTTGCTTTTCGCCAAGAAGTTCTGCGCCTGCGGTATCGGCTGACTGCGGATCGAAATTGGGGTTCAGAACATGATCGGCGCGTTCTCCGCTGGTTGGCGGCGCGAATTCCTTAGGACCCGATTTATACATGCGGTCGGCAAGAATCGCGAAACTCACACCGCCATAGATCAGTTCGCCAAAGTAGTTGCTGATACCATCAATGCTGGGTTCGGCGTAGTACGCATCGGGATGGTGTGATGTTTGCGTGCGATGCACCATGTTGACCCAGCGCGCGCGCATTTCGTATCCCGATTCATCATCGTTCTTAAAGGCGTCTTTTTCCTGACTGCCGACACGCCCACCCATTCCCCAGATATTTCCTTGCAAGACGTCATGGTCGTCGGGTAAACAGACGCTTGGCGTATTGCGGGTTAGCTCCCGCCATGTCCAACCATGCAAATACCAGCGCCGCATCAGGTCCAGCATAGACCGCTCTAGCGGCTGGATCTCTATTCCATATCCTCCAGACGCTTCGTAGAATTGATCTCCCACAAATGTAATCAGATCGGGCTGAAGGCTGGCAACGTTTTCGGTGTAACGGGTATTTGGAAAAGCGGCGTGCGTATTGCAGCTGATATCGGCCACGGAGAGTCTCGCCCGTTCGAGCGGGTCTTTCTGGATGATGCCCTCCCAATAGTTCGGTCGACTGACCCCGTCCTTTGTCTGTTCGTCGTAAGCAAATCGATAGCGCTGCTGCTTTTCGTCATCCCAGTTGTCGACTCGGAAACGGGCCGTAAAAGCATCCGGGTCAATGGGTGCGTGCGCGATGGTCTGCCACTCGTTCTCCTGGTAAAGCTGTAGCGAAACTTCCTGAGTATCACGGGCTCCGATTGGCGGCATTTGCGCTGTTAGCTTCAACGTCCCACGACTCAAAGTGTAATGAGAAAACAGGATGGGACCGAAAGTCTGCTCGGGATTGTGGGCAATTTTCGCGCCTGACACCTGCCAGTCCGAAAACCAGAATCTTCCGGATTGATTATCCTCGTGCGTGATTGGGGCGAAAGGCTCGTCGATCAGCGTCTTTCGACGGCGATGATTGGTTGCCAGCGCAAGATTGCCGCGCAATTGCCTGGCACTAACATTGGTCACTTTCAACGTTTCAATGGGTATCGCTTGTTCATCCCCGTAGGCCTCTAGTGCTAACTCGTAACCCGCGCCAAGATATGTGGCCGTCAATACCAAGGTAATCGCGGTCGCCGGCAACTCAATGGGCTGTGTCGCATCGTCAATAAATAAATAACCGTCGGCTGAGATTCCGGCGACTATGCCGCTGTCGTGAGAAAGCAGATTGCTACGATAGTCATTCAGCGGGCCATTTGCCCCAAGCAAAAAGCCGACCGACCCCTTGAGAAACTTTCCATCCTCACTAGCCGCACCCAAGGCTACGCTGAGCTGGAAATCACCGTCAATATCACCGAGTTGATGCGTCAACAACTGCAAGTTTGAATTGGGCCGGGCAAACACAGTCTCAAGCCGCCCATCTTTGATGGACCAATCCTGCAGTGGATTAGCCCAATATTCTGCACCCACCCAAACTCGGTCCGGATGCCATTGCCAAGTGCTGGAAAACGAGCCATCAATGACTTGGGGTGTGTTGGTCAGCCACCGGCCGCACGCACTGACTGCCGCCGCAATTGCGCCCAGCGCCAGAAAGCTGCGCCGGGAAAGACCGGGAAATTCAGGCAATTTGGACATGGTTTGCTTTTTCCTTTGATAACGCGAAGGGTTTTCGAACGGTACTGTCAATCAAGCATGCCAACTAGTCGGCATCCAGGTGATAGATGAGGCAGGTCTCAGGGTGCATGATCGGCAACTGAATGCCGTGCGCGAGCAGCGCCTCCCCCATGAACCTGCCGCCTTCACCGAAAAGATCGGCAGAGTCGATGATCGACGGCGACGTTGTCGACACCGAGGTGCCAGAGACGTTGCCAAAGGGCCAGACAAGTCTTAGTCGGTAACGCTTGTCGGGGTCAATACCGGTAAACCGAAGTCGTATGGGCGTGGTCGTATGATGGGTCGCTGTTTTGGCACAGGAATACAGTGCGTCTTTCTTATCCTTTGAAATCACGCCGATCGTGTTCAAATAATCTGGCCCATCAAGTCGGTTGAAGGTGCCGCTGTGGAGCAATTCACGATGCTTCTTATGTAACGTGATTGCATCTTTTAGCACCAACAGATCACTTTCTGTTTCCTTGGTCAGATCGAGTTCCATACCCATGTGGCCGAACATTGCCGTAGCGGCACGAAATGCCATGCTGAATTGACGACCGGTCATCGGGCAGGTGCGCGGGCCAACATGTGTGCCCAGTATGCGCAGCGGAAGGAAGTAGCTCGCTCCACGCTGAATACGTTGACGCTCGAGAGCGTCTTGATTGTCCGATGGCCAGACGCGATCCGCGTATTGGAGGATGCCGTAATCGGCCCTCGCGCCTCCAGCGGAACAGGTTTCAATTTCGAGATTGGGGTGTGCTTCTCGCAGTCGTTTCATGAGGGCGTAAACCGCCATCGTTTGCGCATGTATTGCACCTTTGCCGTCACTGCCAGGGTGGTGAATGTCACGATTCATGTCCCACTTGATGTAGCTTGCATGACATTCGGCGATGACAGCGCTCATGCGGTCAAACAGGTAGTCAGTGACCTCAGTTCGTGTGCAATCCAGGGCGTACTGTCCACGAAAAGGCACCTGATCCAGGCCTTCGACTTCCAGCACCCATTCCGGATGTTGGCGATACAGATTGCTGTCCGGGTTGATCATTTCAGGCTCAAACCAGATTCCGAATTCCATTCCGAGTGCCCGGACACGGTTCGCAAGGGCCGTTAGGCCGTTGGGGTAGACATCTTTGGAAACGTACCAGTCGCCCAGACCCGCACGGTCATGGCGGCGATCTCCGAACCATCCATCATCAAGAATAAATCGCTCGGCACCAACCGAAGCGGCAGTCTCAGCGAGCGCCGTTAGTTTTTCATCGGAATGATCGAAATAGACGGCGTCCCATGTGTTGAAATGCACTGGACGTGGTTTGGTGAAAGCACGGCCATCCAGAATATTGGCGGTCAGGTAAGCATGCATTTGTCGGGACAGTTGGCTAACGCCGGATTCTGACCAACTGGCATAGAGGCTCGGTGTGGTATACGTTTCGTCTTGCTGGAGCACCATCTCGTTTGGGTAAAGCAATTCGCCCATCTGAACAAAGGACTGCCCATCGTCATTCTGGTCGGCACGCACAATATGGTTACCGCTCCAACCCAGATGGAAGGCCGCTGCCGCTCCGGCCTGCTCATTGGTTGATTGAGTGAGGGAAATCAATCCGGGGAAGCTGTCATGACTGGTTCGCCCGGTTTTATTTTCGCGCACGTAGCTGCCTCGGAAGGCCACGATCTCTTGTTCGACAAACTCATCCTGACAACGACCGGTAAATCCGATCAAACGCTCCATCGGATAGCTCAAGGGTACGCACAGAGCTGCGCACCAATCAATGCTCACCGGTTCCGGGGCCAGGTTTCTAATAGCGGTCGAGGCAACCACGACGTGAGACAGGGGATCGAGTGACAGATCGTATGTCGCACGCAATTTGGTATTGCTATCCGTGCAGACCACCCGTACGCGATGATCGCTCAGATACTGTATTTCCGTGACACGGAATATCGTTGCCCAGTCCTGGCCGTCCCGGTGTGCACGAAAGCCGGCCGGGCTTGCCATGCCACCACCAAACTCGTTAGAGAGTGAATAGGGTATCGGCACGTGCGGGCCGCCTCGCGCCCATTGCCGCACGGACAGGCGTTGTATTTCTTCGGGCGTGGAATCCAGCAGCGGCTTGCCCCAATAGATGATTTGCGGCCGTGAGCCAACGTTGACGTCCAAAATCATTTCAGTTTGGTCTGATCGCAACCGGACATATCGAGCAGTCACCACTCATTTACCTCGTGTTAAAGCCAGGCGAACGATTTTTTTCACGAATCGATTTGCAAATTTATGCAGCGCGGACGATTTCGTGTCTTTCTTGATCGATGTTCTCACGAGCGACCTCGTGGTATGCAGCAGCCCTTTACACCCCACCGACCCAGGCCTTGATGCTCACCGCAGGTCCTGCCGTTCCTGCTCTCCCGACAATCAAAGGTTTCACTAGTTGCTTCCTTGCATTTTCTTGGCTACTATCCAAAAACGGTTGGGTGGCCCAAAGGTTGGACCAATTTATCACAATTTGAGAGAATGGAAAGCGAAAAGTGTCCCGGTTCGTTAATAACGAGCTGTAGCTGTACCGAAACGGATACGGCGGCACGATTTTCGAGAAATATTCTATTCAAGCCGGAATTCCGTTCCATTTGGCACACGTTAATTGTGCGGTGATTCCCGATCTCCGGCACCGATGGATCGACGTAAACCGGCTCGCCGCGTTGTCACGTATCTGGAAGCGAACTCATGTCACAAAACAAAGGCATCAGCTATCTACAACCGGTCAAGATTCAATCGACCGATATGCTCGTTCTGGAAGCGTTGGCCGGCTACGTTTCCCAGGCCGGGTTGGGCGTAGGCGACCGACTGCCCTCGGAACGTGAGTTAGCGGAACAACTCGAAGTTAGCCGCAACACCGTACGCGAAGCCGTCAAACGGTGGGAAGCCATCGGAGTCGTCCAACGCCGAGCAGGCGCCGGCACGTTCTTAACGTCAGAAATAAAGCCAGGCGACACCTATTTCTCCTACGCTGTTCAGAACGACGTCGAACATATGTTGCACTCAGTGGAGCTGCGCCGCATTCTGGAAACTGACGCATGTGCGCTCGCAGCACAACGAGCGACGAAAGACGACATCAAGAAAATACGGCACTGCATCGAGGAAATCGAGCAATGCTACGAGAGAGCCGAAGTTGGCGGTAAACAGGACTGGAATTTCCATTGTTCCATTTATCGCGCGACGCACAACCCTATGTTTGAGCAGCTGGTCGACGGCCTCTATGCCGCGTTCCATGCCTTCCTTGATGCGCCTGAAGAGCATCAATTGGCACTCAGTTCTGTGAAGGAGCACCGGGCGCTGTTTGAAGCGATCGCCGCCGGAGATTCGAGTCTGGCTCGATCGATTTGCCATGACATCCTGGACGTTATTGAACATGACATGCGACAGCTCGCGGAAGATTCGAAGTAATCTCTGATGGGCCGCACAACAATGGATGCCCGGATAGCATCGTTCTATTTATTGAATCCGTAGTCATGCATTTGTACCAGACAAACGGACCCACGCGGGGATAGCATTTTTTCCTGTTTCCCCGTTCGGAAGACTTAGAAAATCTTTGGCGTGATTTGAGCGCCCCGCCCGACAAACGCAAACGCAAACGCAAACGCAAACGCAAACGCAAACGCAAACGCAAACGCACCAGGATTG
>CAYUOY010000020.1:0-36013 GCA_964446495.1 uncultured Woeseiaceae bacterium
CTGCTGCTCCAGGACCTGCGTGTGCCCCTCGAGGCGGAGGTATCTGGACACGCGAGAGTTTGCGGTACGGCCAAGACAGTGGCTGAATCTGATGACGCTCACCAAAGCGACCATTTCGTTCGGGCCGTCGTTTGGCTATGACCTGTGTGCGCGACGCTTGCGACCCAATCAGGCAAGCAAATATGATCTCAGTAACTGGCGCATTGCAGGCATCGGCGCAGAAATGATTCGGCCGGAAACGCTCGAATATTTCGCTGAGGTTCTGGAACCAGCCGGTTTCAAGGACAGCGCATTTCTGGCCTGCTACGGCATGGCTGAATGCTCACTGGCCATCAGTTTCGCACCCTTGTCACAAGGCGTGCATACGGACTGCATCGACGCCAATCACCTGTCCAAGCATCAGCAGGCATTGCACATCGATGCCAATCATCCGGATCAATCCAGGGCCAAGCGATTCGTCAAATGCGGCAGCCTGTTGCCCGGTTTTGAGCTGGAGATTCGTGATGCGGATGGCAACAACCTTCCGGATCGACACAGCGGAACCATTTTCCTGCGCGGTCCCAGCGTAATGTCAGGCTATTTGAATGAGCCCGAAATCACGCTCGGCGTATTATCAAAAGACGGCTGGCTCAATACCGGCGATTTGGGCTACCAGGTCGACAAGGACATCGTCATCACTGGACGCGCGAAAGACCTGATTATTATCAACGGCAAGAATATCTGGCCGCAGGATCTCGAATTCCTGGCCGAACAGCAACCCGAAGTTCGGGTTGGTGGGTCGCTCGCCTTCTCAGTGGACAATCCGAGCGGCGGCGAGATTTGCGTACTTAAGATTCAGTGTCGACAGGCCGATCCAGTGCTTCGATCGAAGCTCATTTCGCGCCTGACCGGAATTATTCGGGCTGAACTCGGCATCGATTGTTACATCACCCTGGTATCGAAACGACAACTACCGCGCACCTCTTCCGGTAAATTGTCGCGTTCAACAGCCCGTTCGAATTTCATGGAGACCCACGATTTCGACCGCCTGGTCGAGATTGCCGATGAGAACGAATTGAGGAAATCAATCGCCTGAAGCCGGCCCGGATGGAGGGGTTCGCGCTTGACTCAAGTTATTGCTGTCACCGGGGCCAGTGGTTTCATCGGCCAGGCTGTCTGCGCCCGGCTTAGCGCCGCAAAATATACCGTTCGCGCCTTGATTCGTGCTCCTCAACAAGCCTCTCTTCCGGCTTTGCGGCATGTGCAACCTATCGCTGGCAATCTCTTCGAGGACGCAAGTCTGCGTCGCCTGGTAGAAGGTGCCGATGCCATCATCCATTGCGCTGGCCGTGTACGTGGCGCCACCACAGCCTGCTTTGACCAGGTCAACGTAGAGGGCACGAGGAATCTGCTACAAGCCATCAACGCCGCCGCAATGACCCCGCGCTTGCTGGCACTGTCATCGCTCGCCGCGCGTGAACCGCAGCTGTCCTACTATGCTGCCAGCAAGAGAAACGCCGAACAGCTTATCGAACAACATGGGCGCAACATCGCCTGGACCATCCTGCGTCCTCCCGCCGTATATGGACCGGGTGATCGCGAATTACTACCCGTATTCAAACTAATGGCACGCGGCATTGCCCTGACAGCGGGCTCGACCCGTGCCCGTTTTTCGATGTTGTTTATCGATGACCTGAGTGCAGCCGTTGAAGCATGGTTACAGGCTGATTCCCAGGTACCCGGTATTTTCGCCCTCGACGATGGTCGCCAGGGAGGCTACGACTGGCACGAGGTCAGTGACTATGTGGGCCGCTTGTGTGAGCGAAAAGTTCGGCTGGTCCAGGCGCCCGCATGGCTGCTCGATACGCCCGCGTGGATCAACTCCCGGCTCGGTGTCCTGTTCGGTACTACACCGATGTTGACGCCGCAGAAGCTGCGTGAACTACGCCATTCGGACTGGGTTTGCGACAGCCGGGAATTTCAACAAGCGTACAACTGGCAGCCCGGGATCCAGTTGCCAGAAGGGTTACAATCCACCCCGAACTGGCCTGGCCATCAATCGACTACCGCGACTGCTGATTGATTCATATCGACAACTGCACGGCGCAATTTTTGTACAAAACACTATAATATCGCCACCAACGAACTCGGACTACCTGACATGAGCAAAAAGTCGGTGAGACTTTTCAAAAACGACTTCATGGAGTCATTGACTCACGTGCACCCGGTGGTGCCGTTGTTGTTCTGGTCGCCCGTGGTTATTTTTCTCCTGTGGCGGTCGATAGTCGTACACGGTCTTCCAATCGGCCAGATCGCGGCGCTGGCGCCGCTGGCACTCGTCGTATGGACCTTGACCGAATACCTGCTGCACCGCTTTGTCTTCCACTTCCCGGCAACCGGTGCTACGGGCAAGTGGCTGGTACACATGTTTCACGGTGTCCATCATGATGAACCCAACGACAAGACGCGACTGGTAATGCCACCGGCGGGTGCGGTCATTGTGATGGCCGTATTGTGGCTGCTGTTTTCGGCGTTGATTCCCGCCCCCTGGGCAGAGCCATTTTGTGCATTCTTTATCGTCGGCTATTTGATCTATGACTATATTCATTATGCAACCCACCATTTCAAAATGCGCCATCCGCTGTTGCAGGCATTGAAACACCACCATATGCGACATCATTTTTCGACCAAGAATGCGAAATACGGCGTGAGCTCTCCATTCTGGGACCGGATTTTCGGCACACTGCACTGAAAGAATCCAACGTCTGATGGCGCAAAAACATTTTCTGTTTCCGAAACGCCTTGCCGGAAAATTTCCGGCGCTGCGTAAGCTGGGATGGTGGCTTGAATCCCTGGTAGTAAAACTTCTGCTTGGGCTGATGCGTATCATGTCTCCGGAAAGGGCAACCGTATTTGCCAATTTCGTTTTTAGAAATATCCGTTCTGTGCTGCCCATTACGAAAAAAATACAGCAGAACCTTACCCTCGCCTTTCCTCACAAGAGTGAGCAGGATATCTCCGACCTCACACGCCTGGTCTGCGGCAACCTGGGCGATGCTGCGGCGGAACTGGTATTTGCAGAACGAATCTGGCTCGAACGTGACCAACGAATCGAATTCGTGATGGAAGGCGATGTGAATCTCGACGACTATCGCGACAAGCCCGCTGTTCTGGTAACCGGGCATGTCGGTGCGTGGCAAATTTCGACCTTAATGGCCTCGCAATATGATCTACCGGTCACCTCCATTTTTGCGCCGGAGGAAAACCCCTATCTGATGTCGCTATTCTTGCGGCTGAGGGAGGCGCTACCTTGCCGCTGGATATCGCGTGACGGCTGCATGCGTGGACTAACCCGGGAACTGCGGCAAAACCGAATGGTTGGCCTGGTATCTGATACACGCCTCAAAAGTGGCGACTGGATGGATTTCTTCGGCATCCCGACACCCACAAATACCACCGCTGCCCGCCTCGCACTGCGCTTTGACTGTGATTTATTGGTGGTACGAGCGGAGCGCCTCCCCAATATGCGATTTCGACTCACCGTTTACCCGCCGGTCCGTCCCAGCGACACCAATGCCTCCACCACTGATCAGGTTCAACAAATGACCCGTGAAATGCTGGGATATTTCGAAGCATGGATTCGTGATACACCGGATCAATGGATGTGTTTTGGTCGTCGCTGGCCAAAAGAAGCCTACGGCGAAACAGAAAAATCTTCGATCTAGCCCGGACTATTTATGAATCGCCACGCAGGCCCCCGGAAACCTCGAATTGCCTAACGTGCCCTGCTCAGCGCCGTTACCGCCAGAATCAGCAAAACCAGATCCGGAACGAACGCGGCAGCGGCCGGATTCAGCTCATACAGGATGGCTACATGTCCCATCATTTGCTCGGAAAGGTAAAACAGGATGCCAATACTGCCGCCAATCGCCGCGCGCTGACCGGCAGACATACCACGACCGGACCCGAGCAGGAATGGAAAACCCAGCAAGCCCATCGCCAGCAAACCTATCGGGATACTCAATTGCTGCCATAAAATGACCTGGTAGCGATGCGTGTCAAGCTGATTCTTGTCGAGTTGCTGAATGTATCGATACAGCGCCTTCGGTGCCATGGCCTCAACCGGCACAATCAGGGCCGAGGTCTGCTTCGACGACAGGAAACTCCGCCACATCTTCTGCTTCAGGACTTCTTCGCGAACAGGCTCGACACTCAAGTCCGTAACCCGAATCTCCCGGAGCAACCAGTAACCACCGTCGAGTACTTCAACGTTCGCAACCTGCATCACTTCCTGCAGCGCCCCATTGTCTCCAACTTCGAAAATCTCTACGTCACGCAATGCCCCGTGCGGCAGCACCTCGCCAATGCGGATAAAACGATTTCCACTCCGTGTCCAGGATTCACCGTCATTACGGATCATGGTTGTCTGCGTTGACGTCTTGGACCTTACCTGTGCGGCGCTGAGCTCAAGTATCGGCAGAACATAGGACTGCATGACCACGACAATACCAATCGTCACCACGATGACCATGATCACCGGTCGCGCAATTTGACCGACAGACAGGCCCGCGGCACGCAACACAATCAGTTCCTGATGATTCGCCATTGCACCGAGCCCGATCAGCACGCCGAGCAGCGCCGTAACCGGCAACAGGTCCAGCATCAGTCGTGGCAGTGAATAAGCCACCACGGCGAGCGCATCAAAGGTCGTAAAAAGTCCTTCGCCCACATCCTCCAGTGCCTCGGCCAGGGTGAGAAAGCCGAATAACGACAGCAGGATCATGAGCACAATGGATGCGCCACTCAGGAAATTTTGCGCGATGAAACGATCAATGATCGACATTTGAAGCCTTCGCCTTGCGCGACCTGAAAAAATGGCGCCAGGGTTCGTAGAAAAAAACGATCATCACAGCAAACAAACCTGGCACCCACCATATCGTGCCCAGTTTTTCCTGCTCCACCCAGGTTTTTGCCACCATCAGAAAATTCAGGTAGAGGGCATATACGAGCAACGCAATCATGGTCTTCGCGTAGCGACCACGACGTGGCAACGAGCGACTCAATGGCACCGCCGCCAGCGCGAGCAGCAACGTTGATACGGCTGTGGATAGCCGCCACTGGAATTCCGCTTTCTCTTTGGGTTCCCGTGCGTCGAGAAGCGACAGCGTGGATTGCGCTTTGACTTTATAACCCACCAGTTCAGGATTCATCGTGCCGAGAAACAGCGTCAACGATTTGAATTGACCCAGTACGTTTGGCCCATCGTCCACTTTTTTGTACACATGTGCATCGACCAATACGATTTTGTGATGGTCTTCCGTGGCAAATGGCTCGAATCGACCGCTGGCGGATGATACGACCTGCAAACCCTCAGAGTCATGGCTGCGAACGAAAACACCCTGCAGCTGTTTTCGATCATCTGACAGGCTCTGCACAAATACTGTTCGTCCCGAATCGTTGTCGACATAAAAACGACCGGCTTTGATTCGTTCGAGTTCCGATGACGCGGCCGCGGTAGCCCCCAGATTGTAGACTTGCTGATAGGCCCAGGGCCTTGCAACCATAGACAGCAAACCGATCAGGATGGCGATGGCTGCCGCAAACAATATGACGGGTTGCAAAAACCGACTCTCGCCGATTCCAGCCGCTTGCAATGCATATACTTCCGAATCGCTGTACAGACGCCCCAAGCCGAGGATGATACCCAGGTACATACCCACTGGAAGTAACACCTCCAATGCCACAATTGACTTGAGAAAAGTCAGATGAGCCACTTCTCCGGGAACCAAAAGTCCCGCGCTCGCTTTTGCCAGCAACGCGGTGATGCTGTAGGTCAGGAAAATCGATAGAAGTGCGCCACTGACGCCCACAAAAGGTACACTCACTTCGCGCAACAGATAGCGATCGATTAGCATACTGACTCATCAGACGTTGCAACGAGCTGCGCAATTGCTGAGTGCCCTGGTTGATAATGGAGTGATTTCAAGTGGCGAACATTCGTCCCAAAACGGCAGCCAATTATGTCATGACGTATCTGAGAACCATAGCCGTTATCGTTATTTGCCTGCCTGTCACGACCAGCCTGGCAGCAGACCCCTTGTACCTGGCCAACGACAGCACCATTGTAGTCTCCGCTGACGAGGCCTGGGAGGATCCCGAACAGGATGTATTGCACTTTCGGGGCAATTTCGACATACGCACGCCGAACTGGCAATTGCAGGCCGATCGGGCAAGCATTTATGGAAAGCTGAGCAATCTACAACGTATTTTGGCCGACGGCACTATCGACGGGGTTCCAGTCCGGTTCTCCTATCAGGACCAGACAGTCGAAAATGCAACCCGCACAAAAGGCGAAGGTCAGCATCTGGAATACGACAGTGAGCGGCACTTACTCATTCTGTCCGGCAGTGCTGTCCTCACCAGTGGCACAAGAAACATGCAAAGCAGCCGGATCCAGTACAACCTGGAGACGGAACAATTTGATGCTGGCGGGGACGAAGGTGTGCACGTCACGGTCACCCCCAAGAGCAAGAACAACTGAGCAAGTTGAAACTACTAACGTCGCAACAGTCTTTGCAACAGATCCCTGAAGGCGAGAATTGGGCTCAAGGGATTCCACCGGGCATGGCGCAAGTCACGATTCAGTTGGTCCATACGCGAGAGAATCGGGCCTAACGCAGCAACGCCGGAACGAATCTCTTGCCACGCCTCCCACAGAGAGGCTGCCGTTGGCTGAATGTCATCCCGAGCCAGTTGATCCAGCCAACCGTAGGCATCCCGGACCAGCGGGTTGATGTCGTCCGCTTGTTGCAGGTCAGCGATGGAAAAATGCGTATGTTGCAACCCGGGCTTTAGAAATACGGTTGCGAATTCGTTGATAGCCTGCTGTGTTTTATCCGTCAGCGGCAAATCCAGTCGAGTGGTCATGCGCTCAAGCTGCGCTACCGGGTTCGCCATCAAGCGATCATAGTCCACAACCACCAACGGCTGTCCGCTCAGTCGCTCAAAATAGGGTACGACATTGACCAGCCACTCGAGGTCACTGTGTTCCTGCTGGCCGCGATGCGCATCGAGTCTGGCACGCGAGCGCGCCACGCTCAAAGGATTTCGGATGGGCATGACGTAGGACGGTGAGATGTCCATTTGCTCAAACAAACGCAACCAGAACGGCAGCAAGCGCATCGTCCGTGCATATTTGAAGCCCCACACCGGCGCGCCCCCGAAGCGCTGTTCGATGGTCGCGGCGAACTCTGCATAGTAAGGTCGAACCGCAGCACTATCCCACACTGAGTCGTCCAGCAGGCGCAGGCTATCCGGCCTCAACCCCAATGTTCGGCGCAAGCGCTTACTCAATGCCAGCAGTGCCGCATCCTCGAAAAATCCAGTGGGGTTTTTCCTCGACGGTGGTTTGAAATCATCACCAAGATCAACACCCGTCGCCTGCATCGCCCGGGTAACAATGCTGGTCCCGCTGCGACCGGCACCCAACACCAGCACTGCGCGCTGCCGGCCAGCATTCATTTCTTTTTCTTTATCCAGTTCAGTGCCTTGCGAGCAGCGAAGAGAACGGGTCGGTTAATGACCACAATAAACACTTTTCGCAACTTGTCCGGCGGACATTGCAATTCCCGGACACCGTGCCAGGAGCACTCACGGCGTTCGAACAGAGTGCTGACATTGCCGACGCACTCGCTAGTGATGATTCGGTCGAAATCCTCAAACGCCGGCGCCGAGTCGGCCTTGAGGCGCCCGTTGTCCTCCAGAATCAGTGTGCCGCCGCCCCACTCCGGATCCCAATCCTCTCTCGTATTGAGGTAGAAAATGTGCGACCCGCGCTTATGCACTGCATCGCAATGCGGTGAAACAGAACAGCCTTGCGGCGCATAGTGCCAGTGCATGTTGAGTTGAAAACTCCGGCATCGGTACATTCGCTGGATAAAGCGTGTGTATTCGGGTCCGCGCAATTCAGCAATAAACGCCTCCCAGGACGCGGGTACCTGCGCAAGCCCTGGTTCGTATTCGAGCACGTAGCGATCATGTGAATACTGACCGTGTGAACGCTTGCGACCAAAACTTGGCTTCAGTGTCGCGACGTCCAGTTGCTCCCGAATCAGTCGCGCATACCCTTCCTCGGTCAGTAACCCCCTCGGATTGATAAACGGATAGGGCTTTGTCTGGTCGAATGCCTGTGCATCAATGGCATCGAGCTTGTCGACATCGAGATACTGCATTACGCCTCTATCGCTGCATCATGAGAAAAGTGGCTGACCTGTGACTCAGACTCGATTTTCGGTTGTGCCAGCATGATGCGCAGCCTTCGCGTGAGATCGCTGGTATCGAGCACCTGCGTCGGCGACTCCCTCGACAGTGATTCGTCAAACATCCGCGCCAGACCTTGTTCCGTCAGTTCGCGATGTAAGGTCTCAAGATCACGAGGCGGCAAGATCCACTCGTGTTTCAGAATGCGGCTACAGAAATATTCAAAGCCTTGCTGTGGTCTTTCGGTGCCACGCCGGTTTTTTGGACGACGTTGCGACCATTTCGCCAGCTTCGCACCCAGGCCCAGCCATGGACCGTAGCGTTTTTGTTGCAGCGGGAAAATGTAGACGGGTTTGCCCGTTGACACGGCATCCGCCAACATGGACTCACTTTCCCCGGTTACCACCAGGATATCGGCCGCCGCAAGATAGGCCCAATAGGGATTTTCCTTTTCGTGCGCGCTCCACACATGCAAGTGAGCGCCTTCCTGCAGGCTTGTTTCCAATGCGGCGATCGCCGCTTCCCCCGTGCGCCTTGAGGTCACGGCGAACAATGAGCCGGAAGCGGCGTTCGTCTGTTCGAGCACCTTGCTTCCCAATAGCCCGGCATCCTCTGCACTCAGGGAATGCTGTTTCGAGGAACCGCCCACCAACAACGCAACTCGGGGTCGCGCCGCATCCCCGAACAGATCTTCACCACGTTGCCGGGCAGCAACAAACGCGGCTTCTGACAGCGGCTGTATGGGCAACATTGTTTCGATACGCCGCTCGTGAATGGGCAGATGAAAATGCCGGCAACTGACCAGCACGTCGGTCGGACTCCTGACCGGGCCGCATTTTCGTCCCGCCAACAGCAGACGCACACGCCCGCCACTGCGCCTCTGGACCCAGCGCGCTACGCGCGTCGGCCACCACCCGCAGGCGACAATAACATTGGGCCACGGTGGTTTAAGCGGCGTGACGCTCCCGCCAGGCAGATGCAGCAGAACCCTCAACATGGCCGACAACGATTGTGGAATTCGAAGTGTCAGAAATGACCAGCCAATCATCTCTGCCAGGGCGGTCGCCTGACTGGTGTGGCCCGGCTTTTGATTGGCGAGCACCCATACGATTGCCTTGTTGTCATTGCATTCATTGCCCTCAATGACTCGTGGCTTACGGCGGGTACCCATCTTCATGTCATACAGACTCAGCCGCCAATGCACGCGCGGATGATGTCTGGCCACAATTTCGAACTGATATTGCCACCAGTCTGCCGAACGCTTGTGGCGCACGAGGGGCCCGGGTGAGGAATTGATGGCAGACTCGACGACATCGCAATACAACTCTCGGTCCGCACGTTCGAACAGCTGTTTCAGTATCCACGGAACATCATCGTCCGGCATGAACTCCAGTAAATCCTGGCACACGATCGCGTCACCGGCCCGTGCGGGAGTGGTATCCAGTGCCTTGCCGGGGTCAAGCGCCGTTATACGCTCGATGCCGGGCTCACCTGCTACGGCTCGACACAGGTCGGTGAAATCCCTGCTCGGACTGTTCGCACTGAAAACCCGAAAGTCGGCCTCATTGGCACTGCTCTCGAGGTCGAACCAGACACTCGCGAGCGGATTGCTCTGGTAAACGAACAATTGCGGGAATGGATGCCAGGGCTGCCTGTGCAGCGACGTGTAGTGCAACACGCCCGATGCGCCGGCGACGTATTCCCGATCACGCGCATTCCAGCCACCATCAAGCTTACCCCATTGTCCGGCAACACCGCTGGCGCGAGCCAGAAGCGGATTCTTGCGCCCGGACTGAGCATCCTCGAGTGTCCAGATTTTTGACATCCGTTCGCAATCAAACAATGCCACGGAAGTGTCGCCGGCATCGATCGCGAGATACGCGTGCTCATCCATCTCAAGATCGAACAATTCGGCTGGATCTTTGAGGTAAATCTGATCGACATCGTTGTAAATCGCGCGACCGGATTTGCCGGCGAAATGCGGGATGGCGAAGCGATAGTTGGTAAAGCCGGTCAGCCAGAATCGCGACCGAAATCCTCGCAGGTGTTTCATCAGGTAGATTTCGTACACGCGCGTCGGATCGCGAACTTCTTCGATGGACCAGATAAAGACGCGTTCCGCCTTGTACTGAGCGGTCTCTGTCCCTAAATAAATCCTTACCGGCGGTTTGTTGCAGGGCGAATGTCCCGCGCGAACCGGCAGGACCACAACATCCGGCTCGGCGCGCACCTGAGCCGCTCGAATTGTGGCTCCGCGCCTGAATATCGATTGGGCAATGCGCTGCGTCAGAAAAGCCATAGTGTCAGGATTCTTGCTGGTAACATATTGAAAAAAAGGAATTATACAGGGATATCAGCTGGCGATCCGCGATTCCAGCAGATCGACATAACGCGGCAGAACATCGCTGTCAGGAACATCCACGATTTCGTCCAGAAACTGCTGACGATGCGCAGCGTCATAGAAATCACTGCAACCATCGCGAATGAAATTCTCTACGTTGGCATAAATATCATCCCGGCAATGCAAAATACACTCCGGCATATACTTACCCACGGTCGATGTTCCGGCGTGCAGATAATCGGCGGCCAATACCGGCTTGTCGAGCTTGACCGCTTCGAATGCGACGGAAGTGGCGATATCAACGATCACGTCCGCCCACTCAAGCAAGTGCGGCGAATGCACCTTTGAGGCGACGAAATGCACGTTTTTCAACTGGTGCAATTCCCGATTGCGCGACAAGGGCTGTCTCCAGCCACCGCGCGTGTGCGCTTTGACGATCAGGTCCACTTCCGGGAAGGCGGCCAGCAGACGAATGACACGACTGACCTCGTCCCAAAAAATTGAAAAATCGCGCTTGCGCAAAAACAGCACAATGTTGAGCTTGTCGGTTTTCCTCTCCAATGGAGACTCCGGCAACAAGGTAGCCAACTTCGCCAGCCACTCGTCACAGTAGCGCGGCGAACCGAGAACAGCCACCACGGGGTCATCGACAAAGGGTCGAAAACGGGTCGCGCAGAGCTCATTGGGTACGACAATGCGCGAGAACATGCTCGCTGCCGCAAATTTCCGGTGCGGCGCCAGCGTCAGTTCTTCCACGCGCACCAGCAAATTGGCGTGCGGGCTGTCACCGTGCGGCAGGGAAACGGCATCCAGCCCCATGTCAGAAGCCGTCGCGACCACAGTTTGCACAAACTCGATCGGAAAAACGGAATTACTGCTAATCCAGTCGAAGGCCACCACACCGGCCTCGCCCGCGGCGAAGCTTCGCTGCAGGATAATCTGTGCGATCGTCTTCCAGAATTTCGCCCGCTTTTCGCGTCCCAGCAACCGCTCCAGAGCTCGCGTCACAACGCCCGGTAGCCAGCGGCGCAGATTGCGGTCCTGCAGGAGTTTTTGCAGGCGCATTCGTGCCGACTGGCGACGACTGATTATTTCACCGAGACAGGCAACTCGAACGCCGTCCAGGCTGGCCAGGTAAACGACCCTGAAATCATCCCGAAAATGTGCCTCACCCAGCATGACCACATCGCAGGTGTGGCCACGTTCGACCCATTTGTAAACGACCGGCGTTATGTGATCAATATCATTATAATGGCGGAGGAAAAACAGTGCTTTCATGGAGAGGCCGGTATTTGGATGAGGCTGCCTGAAGGTGCGACTATTTTACACTGACAAAACTGGATATTCATAACGATGAAAACTGTTGCCATTATTCCGGCCAGAATGGGTTCGAGCCGATTTCCCGGAAAACCGCTGGCGCCGATCCTCGGCAAGCCAATGATCGAACACGTCTATCGCCGAGTTGCCCTGTGCAAGCAGTTGGATACGACAGTTATCGCCACCTGTGACGAAGAGATTCGGCAGGCGGCGGAGGCATTTGGCGCCCCGGTGATCATGACCTCGGACCAACATGAACGCGCCAGCGACCGTGTCGCCGAAGCGGCCATTGAATTGCAGGCCGATGTCATTGTCATGGTGCAAGGTGACGAACCCTTGATCTACCCTGACATGATTGAGGCCGCCGTGGCGCCCTTTCAGGGTGACATTGAGGCGGGTTGTGTCAATCTGTCCCGCAGAATCGACACACTGGAGGAGTACCAGAACCCGGATACGATCAAGGTAGTCACCGACCTCAGGAACAACGCGCTGTACATGACGCGGGCCCCAATCCCGACATTGACCGAAACCGGTCTCGCCGATACGATTGCGCTCAAACAAGTATGCGTTATCGTCTTTACGCGTAGCGAACTTGAACTCTATACCCGCCTTGCTCCGACGCCGCTGGAATGCTTTGAATCCGTTGACATGTTGCGACTCCTGGAACACGGTCGCACTGTACACATGGTGCCAACGGAAAGAGACACGATCGCCGTCGATCATCCGAATGACGTGTTACGGGTAGAGGCACTGTTGCAGAATGATGCGCTATCGAAAGAGTACTAGGAAGACAGCCGTTCAAACCAGCAAGGAATGATTAATGCGAGTCGATGATAATTCGAAGGCAGCAACGCTTAAACGGCGTCTGGCCGACAATGAACTGACAATAGGGTCCTGGGTGACGCTGGGACATCCCTCCATAGCGGAGATCATGGCGAGTGCGGGTTTCGACTGGCTGGTGATCGATGCCGAGCACAGCACCATAGAGCTATCGGAAATTCAGAGTCTGATTCAGGCAATGGACGCGCACGACTGCCCCGCGATTGTGCGCCTGACCAGCAATGATGCCAATCAGATCAAGCGTGTTATGGATGCAGGCGCCACTGGCATCATGGTGCCGCTGATCAACAACGCGGCCGATGCCCAAGCCGCTGTTCGCCATACCTATTACCCACCGAAAGGAACACGCGGTGTCGGTCTGGCGAGGGCCCAGGGATATGGCGCAGGCTTTAAGTCCTACATGGAGTGGCTGGAAAATCATGCCGTCGTAATCGTCATGATTGAACACATTGACGCCGTGGAAAACATCAATGAAATCCTTGACGTTCCGGGTGTCGATGCCTTCATCATCGGACCTTATGACCTGTCGGCTTCCATGGGCATGCCCGGCGAAATATCCCATCCTGAGGTGCAAAAGGCGATTGCGCGAGTCTGCGAAGCGGGCCTCGCACACAATAAAACGGGTGGTTTGCACGTCGTCGAACCCGACCTGGATGCCCTGTACAGACTGATTGATAGCGGCTACCGATTCATGGGGTACGGACTCGATATTCGCATGCTCGATTCATTGTGCCGACGAGACCTGGCGGAGATCCGCAAACGCAATGACTGATATTCTCATCTCCACGTCCTCATTTAATCTGGATGACAACCCCGGAATTGAACGCCTCCGGACAGCAGGTCTTTCCGTCGCGACCAATCCATTCGGCCGCAAACTAACCGAGAGTGAGGTCGGCGAGTTACTCGGTGAGTCAGTGGTGGGACTGCTGGCCGGTGTGGAACCGCTGACAGAGAAAGTGATTGGCGATGCCCGCAATCTACGGGTGATATCCCGGCTGGGTGTTGGTATGGACAGTGTCGACCAGGCGGCTGCCGCCAAACGCAACATTACCGTTCTGTCGACGCCGGACGCACCGGTCGATGCGGTAGTGGAAATGACCCTGGGATTGATGTTGGCAACGTTGCGCCAGATACCGGCGGCTGACCGCCAGGTTCGTGACGGTGGCTGGCCGCGACTCAAAGGCCACTTGCTCAAGTCACGGACGGTAGGAATACTCGGGCTGGGACGAATCGGAACCCGGGTTGCTGCTTTATGTGCTGCATTTGGAGCGCAGGTCATCGCCTATGACCCTCTGGTCGACTCGTCCTCGTCCGGTGTGAAACGGGTCGGCTTGTCTGAACTTTTCTCCGCAGCGGATATAGTGAGTTTGCACCTGCCCTATTCTGCCGCTACTCACCACATTATTAACGCCGACACTCTGGCGACAATGAAACCGGGAGCCATTCTGGTTAACACAGCACGAGGCAGCCTGGTGGATGAAACCGCGCTGCTGGCAGCATTGCAAAACGACCGGCTTTTGAGTGCCGGACTGGACGTTTTTGAAGAAGAACCTTACGCCGGCGAATTGCGGCAGCTTTCGCAACTCGTCCTGACTCCGCACCTCGCCTCCAGCGCGATCGAATCACGACGGCAGATGGAACATGAAGCGGCCGACAACCTGTACCAGGGGCTTCGTGAAGCAGGCATTATTGACCCTGGAAAACCCGGCAATGGAGATCAATCGTGACGGCTGAAAAAATCGTTGTATTTGGCGGCAGTGGCTTCCTCGGTAGTCACGTGGCGGACAAGCTCTCGGATGCCGGCTATCGGGTGGTTGTTTTCGATCGCCAGCCATCGCCCTACCTCCGCGACGATCAGGAAATGGTGATCGGCAGCATTAACGATCTCGGGCAGGTTCAGGAGGTCGTGACAGATGCCGTGGCGCTGTACAATTTCGCCGCCATTGCCGATATCGACGAGGCGCATGACAGCCCGGTCAGGACCGCGGAAGTAAATGTACTGGGAGCCGTCACACTGCTCGAGGCCGCCAGGCTGGCCGGCGTAAAACGGTTTGTATTCGCCAGCAGTGTGTATGTTTTTTCAGAGTCCGGCTCGTTCTATCGTGCCAGCAAGCAGGCCGCCGAGCGTTTCGTGGAAACCTACCATTCTCGCTATGATCTGGATTACACGATTCTCCGTTATGGCTCCCTGTACGGGCCACGAGCCGACCTCCACAACGGTGTTTTCCGCATGTTGCAGCAAGCACTCGAGAATCAGTGCATCACCTACGGTGGCAACGGAGAGGCCGTTCGCGAATACATCCATGTGACTGATGCGGCGCGGCTCAGCGTGCAGATTCTTGATTCAAAATACGCCAACAGACACCTGGTGCTCACCGGCACGGAGCGCATGCGAGTTCGTGACGTCATGCAAATGATTGCCGAGATACTGCCCGCTGAGGTAAAACTCGAGTTCGCCCAGGGAAACCCGATCAGCCACTACACGATGACGCCGTACGCCTATCAGCCCAATATCGGACACAAACTGGTTGGCACCGACTTCGTGGACCTCGGCCAGGGACTGCTGGAATGTATTGGCGAGTTGCAAATGCGCCATGACTCGGACCCGCATGATCATTCTCGTGCCAATCTGCCGGCAATTGACTGAGCCAAGGTCCGGAAATTCACGATGGATCTGAGCGGACTCGATGCCATAATCTTCGACTTCGACGGCGTCCTCGTCGAATCCGTCAACGTCAAGACGGAAGCCTTCGGCGCGCTTTACGCGAAATACGGCAAGGCTGTCGTACGACAAGTCGAGGACTATCATCTCGCCCACGGCGGTATTTCACGGTTCCAGAAATTTCGCTACTTTCAAACCGAAATCCTGGGGAAACCGCCACTTGGCGATCGCGAAGTTGACGAACTCGCCGACGCGTTTTCGGCGCTGGTGGTCGACCGCGTGGTTGCCGCACCCATGGTCAACGGCGCTGAAGCCTTTCTCAATTGTGCGCGCGAAACATTGAGGTTGTTTGTCGTATCAGGAACGCCGACCGCCGAACTCTACGAGGTGATAAGACGGCGAGAGATGCAGAAATTCTTCACCGGTGTCTGGGGCTCGCCAGACTCAAAAGCGGATAATATTTCAGCATTGCTGCAGCAACACGATTTACGTGCAGACCGCTGCGTCATGATCGGCGACGCCCTCGCCGACTACGATGGCGCCATCGCCAATGCCGTTCATTTCCTGGGTCGAGTCGCCGAAAATGATGACAATTTGTTCACGGCAGAGACGACGACATTCACGAATTTTTCGCAATTACCCGAATCGTGGAAATCAGTGGCAATCGGATGTCACGATCGAGGCTGACATTGCCAAGGATATTGACAGGTGCGTATAGTGACTGCGGCAACAATCAATCACGAGGAAATTTGGGACATTGAACGACAAATATGAGCAGGTGCTGGCAAAAACAATCGCTATTGTCACCGCATTAGTAAAGGAAAACAGGGTTATTGGCGAGGAAACCGGCTTGCAATCGGACATCGGCATGGCGTCCTTGCAGGTCATGGAACTGGTACTTGAAATTGAAGATGAGTTCGACATTTCCTTCCCGTTAAATCGACTTCCGGACATCCAGACCGTTCGCGATCTGACTCACGAAGTCATCAAAGTGCTGCAAAGCTAGAACGCGACTCCACGATGAGCCTGTTCGATAAATTTCGACCCTTTGAGGATCTGAAACAGCGTTTCGAGTCCGAAAAAGTTCTACCTTTCGGCGCCGTCACCGAAAAAATACTGTCGCCGACGAAAGCCATTGTGAACGGGCAAGAGGTCATTCTGGCGGGCACCAACAACTACCTGGGATTGACGTTTGACGCAGATGCCATTGCTGCATCACAAGCAGCGGTCCGCGAAAACGGCACCGGGACGACAGGGTCCCGGATGGCGAATGGCACTTTCGCTGATCACATCAAACTGGAACAGGAACTGGCTGAGTTTTTCGGCGTACGTGCCGCTATTGTTTTTTCGACCGGATTTTCGGCCACGATGGGGATAAGTGCCACACTCGCCGGCACGGGCGATGTCATTCTGCTGGATGCCGATTCACACGCCAGCATTTACGACGGCGTACGACTGAGCGGCGCCGAAATCATTCGCTTTCGTCACAACGATCCGGCCGACCTGGAAAAACGTCTGGGGCGACTGAAAAACCATGCGGGAAATACGCTGATAATTGTCGAAGGCATCTACAGCATGCTTGGCGATGTCGCGCCACTGGCCGACATTGCCGCCCTCAAGCGCGAATATGGCGCCTACCTGATGGTCGATGAAGCGCACTCCATGGGAGTGATGGGCGCACTGGGTCGGGGCGCCGCCGAGGCGGCCGGCATCGAAGCGGATACAGATTTTATTGTAGGGACATTCAGCAAAAGCCTCGGCAGTATTGGCGGCTACTGCGTGAGCCGTCACCCGCAACTGGATCTGCTTCGATTCGCAACCCGTACGTATATTTTTACAGCATCGGCGTCACCGTCGGTGATTGCCTCGACGCGGGTTTCCCTCCGGCTGATGCGAGAACGTCCCGAATTGCAGCAACGGCTGTGGAAAAACGCCGAGCGATTGTACGGCGACCTTCAAAAATTGGGCTTCACGGTGGGTCCGCAAGTGAGTCCCATAGTAGCCGTTCGTTCCAGCGACAATGAAAAAGTGGTTAGTTGGTGGGAATCATTGTTTTCCCAGGGAGTGTTCGTCAATCTCGTCATACCACCCGCCGCACCGGCAGGTTACAGCCTGTTACGTTGCAGTATTAGCGCGGCGCACAGTGATAGTGAAGTCGAGCAGATTGTAGCCGCCTACGCCGCACTGCAACAGTAAATCTGCGGCGGTTACCGCGTGTCGTCGGAACGGCGCTTTATCCTTTCTTTCACCAGTCGGTAGTCAGAGACAGAATCCACATCAACAGCGGCGTCGCCGAAAGGCAGAACGACGGCCTTAACTTTGAGTCCCAGCCGCGTCGAAAATGTCTGCAACGCGGCCTCGAGTGTCAGGGTTCGGGACAAATACTTCGCCACAGTCCAGGCGCCGAGAAAGCGAATAATCCGCAGTGGCTTTTTTCGCTCCGATTCCAGGTTCCGCCAGAAATCAGCGGCCTCCCTTCCCTTCGGCGTCAGGAAGGCGAACAAATTGCAGCCACAGAGTTCGTCATCCTTAAAATGCAGCACCGTCTTTTTCATCGTCGGAAAGGCTTTCCGTACCAGGCTATAGGGCGCCAATCCGATGACGACATCAGCACCGGTAGTGACACTGCGCCGACAAAACTCGTCGACAATTTCAGCCGTCAGCAACGGGTGATCTGCCGTAGTCAGCAATGCGGGTTCGTCGCTTCTCAATGTTTTGAGCGCGCTGAATGCACTCGCGCTCGGACCCGATTGCGGTGGTAACCAGGATACCTGCTCCGACTGCATCGACCGGCCTATCTCAGCCTGCCCGACGAGCTTACCCTCTTGCGGCCCACAAATAATGATCCCGTCTATCGACTGTGATAGTCGCAGCGTATCGAGAACGCGCAACAACATGGGCTTGCCGTCTATGTTGACCAGTACCTTGCACTTCGCCCCTGCATGCTCCGCCAACTCATCTTCGCCATCGCGTTCGCCAGCCAGCACTATAGCCTTCATGCGGATCGGCCGGGTGTCCGTTGACATGACCTAAAAGGACTTTTCGTAAATACGGTAGCGCTTGTACGCGACCCCGCCAAGCCCGGTGGCAATGGATTTCATGCCCTCATTGTCTTCCAGTACCCACGACATTTCAGCCTCATGGATATTTCGTTCAAGCAGTGCCTGACGAACTTTGTCGATCACCAGGAATGCCAGACCCGGTCCCAGTCTCGAATGCTGATACTCTTTTCTCACACCCATCAGCATGACCCTGGCCCTGGTCGGATGCCGGACTTTCAGGCGCCAGAGAAGCTTCAACCAGCCGAAAGGCAGCAGCCGCCCGCGCAAGTCCTTCGCGACCTGGTTGATATCCGGAACCGCCACAACCATGGCGACCGGATGCCCATCAATCTCCGCAATCTGAATAAACTCGTCATCGATCAACATCGTAATCAGTTCGCCGACATCCTTGAATTCAGCTTCCGTGAACGGTGTGAAGCCCCAGTTGTTGGACCATGAATCGTTAAATATGTCGCGCAAAATGGATAGTTCTTCGCCTAATTGCTTCCGCCGAAACTTTCGGACGCTGGCTTTCTTGCTAATCCCCTTTAGCATTCTTTTCATGACGGTCGGCAATTCGAAACCCGGATCAACCATGTATGCAAGCAGGTCTTTCGCCTTGCTATAACCCGCCGCCTCGACTCTGGCCCCAAGATAGGGCCGTGCATGGCCCATCATGATGAACGGCGGAGTGTCATGACCCTCGACAAGCAGACCACACTCCTCGTTGACGGACAGATTGAATGGGCCGCGAACTCGCTCCATACCACGTTCGCGCAGCCAGTTCTCGGCGGTTTCGAACAGCAAGGCGATAATCTCTGCATCATCCTCCGCCTCGATCAGTCCGAAATAGCCCGTCTTTTCGGCTTGAGTTTCATTGTACAAGTCATCAATTTGCGCACTGATTCGACCGACAATTTGCGTGCCGCGGCGAATTACCCATGCTTGCCAGCGAGCATGCTCGAAAAACGGGTTCTTGTCTGAAAAACGCTGTAACTGCTCAAAATTCAGTGGTGCAATCCAGTGGGGATCGTCGGCGTAAAGCCGCTGTGGAAATGCCACGAACTCCTTGAGTTGCCTGCGCCCGGAGACAGTCTGAACCGTCAACTCCCTGGTCTTATCCTGCGTCATTTAAAGAGTTTCCCGCCAATCGATAGTGACGTTATCTTAGTACACCTGACTGATTAAGTGCACGAATGCATGAACTTAGTGACACCATGTATGCCAAAATAGGCAATAAGATTGACGACGCGGAATTTCATAGTGAAAACAATAACGACCTGTTCACTGACAATTGCGGCACTGCTTTTCGCAGCTACATCGACAGCCGGTGAGTTGCAGCCCTACGATGCAGTCTATGAGACTGAACTCAACGGTATGAATGTACATGTAAAGCGGAACCTGCAGGTTAAGGGATCTCGGATTACCATCACCAATGAAGCGAAACGATTCCTGTTTGGCGTCCGCGAAACCAGCGTAATGACGCTCGAGGATGATGGCACGCTCAGCTCACTTACACATGAACACAAGCGTAAAGGGGTCAGCCGTAAGCACGATAAGGAACTGTCTTTCGACTGGACTGAAAACACAGTAACGGACTCGCTCGAACCCGAGCGAGCGCCTCTCCCGATTGCCTATCCCGCTTACGACAAGCTCAGTTACCTGACGAAAATGCGTCTCGACCTGATACGTAATCCCGACATGGAACACGGCGATTACAATGTGACCAATGGCGTACGAAACCGAATTTATACCATTGACCGGATCGGCGAAGAGACTCTGAAAATACGTATGGGCGATATTCGCACCATTAAATTCAATCGTGCGGGCGACGATGATGAGCGCGAAGTCGTTATCTGGGTTGCTCCGGATTGGGATTTTTTGCTGGTACGCGTGGATATCACCAAAGAACCTGGCGACGATGCGGAAAAAATGATTCTGAAAAGTGCGAAACTCGACGGCAGAAAAGTGGTTGGACTATAGCTTTGCCGTGGTCATCGAATGACACCGCGTCGGTACAGTGTCCACAACATAGGCCACACGAAAATCAAGGGATATTTGCGTAACCGGTCCGGGATTTCGATAACCTGTCCTGAATGGCGTTCGAGCTTCCAGGCCGCATAGTCCAGCCCACCGTCGAAGGTGAACAACGCCTTTAGCAGCCGCGCGACCGAGAGGAACTTGCCGAGAATGCGTCGCGTCAGCCAGCCCCAGTAACTGAGCCAGCGGCTGACAATGGCCACTGTGGCCACGTACTCGGCGGTGCCATCGCGATCGGAAATGGTCATGGGATAACGGAGCATCGGAAGCACTGCCCTGGTAACGGCCTCGTAGTGTTCTTGCGCCAACGCGACCAGTTCCTGCCCGCGCCCGGATGTTTCGGTACGCAACTCTGCCGCATAGCTCAGCGCGAGACCCTGCGCCCATAACTCAACCACTGAACCGGCCGGCGCAACCCTGGGCAGAACTTTATTCAAAAACGTTTGCGCCGCCGTTTGCAGGCCTTGTTCGAGGTCCACCCGGACTCCCTCATCGCGCACCCACAGAATCTCCATGGGCTGGCAAAACCGGCCCCAGAAATAGGAATGTATACGACGGTGCGACAGGCCACGATGCAGGCCCGACGTTGACAGCAGGTTGTACTTGACCCGCAAAGTGCGATCTCCCACCGCTAATTCTTTATAGAATACATTCGGTGGCAAGAGCCAGTTGAGGGCTGCTCGCAGCCGGCTGCGATAAACGCCGCGATAAGAATCGGTCATCAGATACAGATCAACGATTCCATCAAATGGATCATTACTGCGCAAACAGGAGCCATAGAAAAGAACGGCGTTAATAGAAGCACCGTGCGCCTGTCGCAATGCCACAACGAGCGTATCAAGTGCTTGCCTCGCGCCTGTGTCGCTCTCTGCGCTCATGTCAGAGGCGCAGGAAGGACAGTTCGCCGCCATTGCTGACGGTGACGGGTCCGGCATCAATCCGCGCGTGCATAATCTCTCCGTCCATCGTAAACGGCCCATCAAAACTCAAGCTAATGCTATCGAGATTGTAGCTCAGGTAGCCTGATTCCGAAGACAGATGATGATTCGGTTTTCCACGTAACAGGGCCGGCAGGTTTCTGATCAGTCTTTTCGCAGGGCTTTGTACGATCGTCGTATGCAACAGTTTGCCGTTCACTTCACCCCAGAAAGGATGGATGTTCAGAAACAGCCGTTGCAGCGTACTCACCACCAACAGCGTAATATCCGTCGCTTCGGCAACGGCTTCAGCGTCGATGCCGATCGCCATTCGAGTGGCCTTCATGAACCGCGAATCCTGCCGCGCGATGCCCCACATCGATCGGACCAGCCCGAGCCCCAGACTCAGTTCACTTTTCATGCCTCGGGAGTGAATATTCTCATTGGTATATTCAATCCCCTGAACCACAGCGCCAGCACCAAAGAACAACCCGTAGTGTGGCGACAACCCAGTGCCGGGCTGGACCCGTAGTATGGCTCGGCGGATGATTTGAGAGGCTCTCGATCTGTCCTGCCGCCAGTCGAGAAGCCTTCGTAATGTCTCTGTGACGCTGCCCCGCAAGCCAATATCGCCAGCCGTCATATTGGCCGTACCACCGGGAAGAATGGCGATGAGTGGCATCGTTTCGAAGGGCGCATCGTCGATCAGATGGGTCAGGACGCGTGATACCGTGCCATCCCCGCCACTGATGGCGAGAATATCCACAGGTGTCGCCGCGAGATTCCGTAACGCCGCCGATACTTCCGCGGACGACTCGGTAACACAGAGCTGGGCACTCGGGCAGTCGGCCGCAATCTGACGGATCGAATCAAGGTGCTTGCTGTTGCGGCGGCTGGTTGGGTTCACCAGCAATCCCAAAAACGGGACCGAGCTATTTTCTCGCAAAGATATTCCCCAAAACGCAGCGATCCGAATCGCAAGCTCGAAGCTTAACGGGTGTCTTCAAACTCCGCCAGCCACTTGTTCGCTTGCTGTTCGGCTTCAGTAATCTCTGCCATCGCCATCGATCGAGCGGAGACCACCCGGTTTTTCTTGCCCGCCGCGCTGCCCAGATTCTCGGCAATCAGAAACCATTTGTGAGCCTGCACCTTGTCCTCATCGGCACCGCGACCCGCAAGATACAGTGTGCCCAGATTGTTTTGCGCGACCGAATTGCCATTGTTGGCCGCCAGCGAATACCAGCGCAAGGCAATTTCATCGTCTTCTTTGACGCCTTCGCCGGCATCGAACATGGCGCCAAGATTATTTTGTGCATCAGCATCGCCCTGCTCTGCCGCCAGCGTATACCAGGCCACAGCAGCGACATTGTCCTCTACCATTCCAGCACCGTTATCGAAGAGCAATGCGACAGCATACTGAGCCTCAGCCGAACCCTGATCGGCTGCACGTCGATACCATTTCATGGCATCCGAAATACTGACCGCAACGCCCTCGCCGTTCTCGAACATGATGCCGAGATTGACCTGCGCACCCAGATGGCCCTGCTCAGCCGCCGCGGTATACCAGCGGATAGCCGCCACGTTGTCCTCGGGCGACCCTTGACCCAGGTCATGCATAATGGCGAAATTGAACTGTGCCTTGATATGCCCCTGTTCAGCAGCAAGCTCATACCAGTACCTGGCACTTGCCTCATCTACCGGTACTCCGTCGCCCTCGTCGTACATCAACGCAAGCGCAAACTGTGCGTCAGAGTCGCTCTGTCTGGCGGCGCGTTCGTACCAGGCAATCGCCACGGATTTGTCCTGTTCGATGCCGCGGCCGACATGATACATGTAGCCCAGATTGTATTGCGCCGCGACGTATCCCAGGTCCGCACTCAGTCGATACCAGTGAACGGCCATGTCGTAGTCGGCACTCACGCCCTCACCATTGCTGTACATAACGCCCAGATTAAACTGCGCCTGTTCGTCAGCCTGCCGCGCAGCCGCGGTATACCAGCGAATGGCCTTGACGTTGTCTTCGGCAACGCCGTCGCCGTAATCGTAAAGCGAGGCAAGATTGAATTGTGCAGAGACATCGCCCGCCTCCGCTGGGCGTACATACCAGCGCACCGCTTGCTCTTTGCTCACGGCGACACCCAGCCCCTGTTCGTACATCAAGGCAACGTTATACATTGAACTCAAATCACCGCTTTCGGCCAGCGGCAGCCAGGTTGCAAATGAGGCTTCGTAGTCACCTTGGGCATAGGCATCGAAACCATCATTGAATTCGTCCGCCAACGATGCCCCGACCAGGGTCAGGGTCAGGGTCAGGGTCAGGCTAAATGAGAGCAGCAACTCCCGTTGAGGACGAAGAAAAATGCGCACAATGACGGCACCGTAATGATCAGACTGCTGAGACTACCGACGATATCGTTCAAAAACAATGACCTGGTCGACATTGTGTCAATTCTGGGAAAAACTGATAAGTATATGGAACCTATTAATAATTTTTTCGAATCTGACGACAAAACTGAACGCTGTAGCGATGCATGCCTTGCGCTTGTACAAACTCGGCCCAAGCGACTTTTGGTTCCCCCCCACCGCTAATCTTGCTAGGTTGCGCAACAGACCTGCACAGTTGGGGCCATCCAGATCAGCCATTCGTGGAGTCCATGGCAAACGAAAAAGAGCGGGGACCGGACCGGTTCCAACACAGCCGACAGGAATTGCAAGACGTTAATTTCATGCCGCCACTGAGTGAGGCGGTACCGTTGGGATTCCAGCACGTTCTGGCCATGTTCGTCGGCAATGTCAGCGTACCTCTCATTATTGCGGCTGCTATTGATTTGCCAGCGGCAGAGACCGTTTTCCTGGTGCAGGCGACGATGTTTGTCGCTGGCATCGCCACCCTGGTACAAGCACTCGGACTTGGTCCTGTCGGCGCACGCGTTCCGATTGTCATGGGAACCAGCTTCGGTTTTGTGCCTGTCATGCTGCCCATCGCGGTCACTTACGGCCTGCCCGCCGTTCTCGGCGCGGCTTTTTGCGGTGGTCTGGCGATGGCCGCCGTCGGGTTCGGTCTACGCTGGATCCGCTTTCTGTTCCCGCCCGTGGTTACCGGTACGTTCATCGTCATGATCGGAATCATTCTGTTGCCGGTCGGATTTGCCTACATTGGCGGTGGATTCGGTGCCAGTGACTTCGGCGCGACTCGTCATCTTCTGCTGGCCGCACTCGTTTTCACCGTCACGGTCGGCTTCAATCAGTTCGCGAAGGGCTTTCTGGCCGAAATGGCCGTGCTGATCGGTATTGTGGTCGGATATATCGCCGCCATTCCATTGGGAATGGTCGATTTCTCCAAGGTCGAAAATGCCGGTTGGATACAGGCGCCCATTCCGTTCCATATCGGCATTGAATTTGTTCCGGTGGCCATCGCCGCCATGGTTCTGATGGCGATCGTTACGAGCGCGGAATCCATAGGCGACATTACCGGGACTGTCATCAGCGGGGCAAATCGTGAACCTACCGACAAGGAGCTATCCGGTGGTGTTATTGCCGATGGCCTCGCCAGCAGTTTCGCCGCCATATTCAACGCGTTTCCCCAAATCAGTTTTAGCCAGAATGTCGGGCTGATCGCTCTAACCGGTGTTGCCAGTCGCTACGTCGTCGCCATCGGTGGCGGTTTCCTGGTGCTGGCCGGCCTGGTACCCAAGCTGGGTGCCGTAGTCACCACCATTCCCAACGCTGTGCTGGGCGGCGCCGTGGTCATCATGTTCGGCCTGATTGCCGCCGCCGGCATCAAGATGCTCGCAAGCGTTCCGTTTAACAAACGCAACATGCTGATCATTGGTGTGTCACTAGCTGTCGCTATTGGCCTTCGTGATCAGGCGGGTTTATATGCGCAGGCAGCCGAAGGTACGAAGGCAATTCTCGGTTCCGGACTGATACCGGGCGCCGTCGTATCCATACTTCTGAATCTGGCCCTTCCAGGCCGCGAGCGTCAATAATGCCGGCGACGAACGGGAAACGGCTGGAGCGACTTCTTGATGTCATGCAGAACGATATCGTGCCCTTGACGCGCAAAGGCGTTGCTGCGGGCAATAAAGTATTTGGAGCCGCGATATTGCACAAAGAGGACCTGGCGCTGGTGGTTGCCGGCACCAACAACGAGAATCAGAATCCGCTCTGGCACGGCGAGGTGCATACCCTCAAGCTATTTTACGAACTACCATCGGCTGACCGTCCGCCTACTGCGGACTGCATTTTTCTCGCGACCCACGAGCCCTGCTCCTTGTGTCTCTCGGCGATAACCTGGACCGGTTTCGACAATTTTCATTACCTGTTTGCCTATCAGGACACGGCCGAGTCGTTCAACATTCCACACGACCTGAAAATCCTGCAGGAAGTTTTCGCGATCAGAGATGGCGCGTATGTTCGCCAGAACGCATTCTGGACCAGTCACAGCATTGTCGCTGCAATTGCTGAATTGCCGGAGGAGGAGCAAGTCACGCTAACTGAGCGGGTTACTCAACTCACAAATACTTATGCGACACTTTCCGAAGCCTACCAACGATCCAAAGGGTCGGCCGATATCCCATTGCCCTGATAAAAAACTCAACAGGCTATTCGAGCATGAGTTAGAATCAGCGGTCAATTCGCAGGCCCTCATTCAAGGAATTAGTGAAATGACCCGAAATACAGTCCGTTTGGCCACATTCATACTGGGATCCATCGCCCTGGTCGGATGCGCGTCAACTTTCCAGGCGCTCTATGACAGCGACCCTGGACAAGATTTCAGTGGCTACAAGACCTGGACCTGGATTAACGCCAACCCGATGACCGTTGGATCAACCGATCGCATTCCCAATCCGTTGCTTGAATCCAAAATAATGAACAGCGTGGCGAATGCCCTGGCTGTAAAGGGTTTCACCAAAATAGACGACTCGGAAGCGGCCGATTTCGTCGTGGCATTCACCGTTGGGTCTCGTGAAGAAATCAAGGTAGATTCCTATCCCTCAATGTCAGCTGGTTACGGCTATCCGGGGCATTGGGGCGGTGCCTATTACGGCGGTTACTACGGTGGCAATCAGACGACAGTGCGTCAGTACACCAAAGGTATGCTGGCGATT
The DNA here is from genome assembly GCA_964446495.1 of uncultured Woeseiaceae bacterium. Taxonomy (GTDB): domain Bacteria; phylum Pseudomonadota; class Gammaproteobacteria; order Steroidobacterales; family Woeseiaceae; genus JAADHU01. Next base: position 26,508 of record CAYUOY010000020.1, read on the forward strand.
GATATCTTCGACATCAAAAGGCACAAACCGGTCTGGCACGGCAATGCCACCAAGTCAATCAGCAGCACTGATCGTGAAAACCTCGATGCGACCGTTGACGCGGCGGTCGGTGCCATTATCAAAGGATTCCCGCCCAATCAATAATGCGCGGGGATTGAACGTACGCCGGTCCACTGCAAGTTTTTTACCGGGAGCCGGTCATTCCGCAGCACACGGTCCTTGCCAACGCAGCGGTTTGCTTTGGGGCGAATTTCGAAATCCACCGCACCTGTAATTTCGCTGACGTTGTTGCCGGTGAACCCGGGAATGACTTGGTGGAATCATATACAGCGTTCGATAATTTTCATCTGAACATCTTCGGGATTTGAAATCAGTTCATAGAACTGGGCCACATATCGAATGAGGTTCTTGCGAGTACCGCCCGATAACCCCTCCTGATTTTCAATCAGAGAATAGATGGCGTCGTGCTGGTCTCTGAATACCTGCAATGAATCGTTAACATTGGCATTGTTAACGCAACGCCCCCGGTACAGGCGCTGGCGCACCGTCCGCAGCCGAAACCGGGGATGGGCTCTGGCATACGGCGCATTTATGAATCCGGATTGGTCGAAATCGTACGGGATCGCAAGCAGCGGATCGGTACCGTCCTGGAACAAAACGTAGTTGTGACAACAATCGCTATCCGGTGGACCCGCAATCGGCGAGAAATCCGTATTGCCCAGAAAGAACTGCAGCACTGACGTAAGGTTCAGTTGCTCCGGTCGTATCGCATCAACTGTCGATTCATCAAGGCTGATTTCTCTTATAGCAAGTCGTTTCGCCAACCTATCCTTATGCTCGATAACATACGCATATCGTTGTCGGTCTCTTTTATGGTTTTCGCTGTCAACATAAGTGACTCTGAGAAGCCGAACGCGAAAACTACGCTCCGTGACCGCATTGAATACTTTGTAGGCGAGGTATTCCCTCAACACCAGTTGTTCATACCGGGCTTGCCGGTCGCAATGAGTAACAAGCTTCAATATGTTCTGTTTCTCGAACAATGTACCCTTCGTTTGCGATTTTCGGAAGTTCAATCGCAGTGGCGGAAAGTCACAATTTTCGAGCCGGAAATGCCCGCGTGTACGAATTTTGAGATCCAGCGTTTGTACGTTGCCGGTAGTATCCTGGTATTGAAAGCTGCCATTTAGGTAGCCCTCTGTTGGACGATCGCCAATAAGTGTGGACATTGGCGCCGTAATCGTCACCTGCAGTGTTTCCTCATCTTGAAACAAGGGATCCGGCTTACGATCAACATCGGCAATGGCCGATACGGCGAGCAGACTCGTCGCTATGAAAGCGAACAGTTGGTATGAAACAACTTTTCTTAATTGAAACATCCGAAAATTCGCGATCAAAATGGTCACAAAAATACCGTCTTCTTTCCGCCCATCAGTTTCTCTGCAATGATTCGACGGCAATGCTTCCCGTTAGCGCGGGGGCTCAGCCAATTTTGCACCTGCCTGTTCCAGCACGCGCACGGTGTCCAGATTTATGTTCTCGGCTATGGCCAGGAAATCAGTCCATACAGTCGTACCAACATGTGCAAATACTTCGATATCGATTGAGAATTCCCCAAATCCGATCAGCCGCACGCGTGACGAATCCGCATTGACCGTCTCGACGGTCGCCAGCACTTCCCGCAAGCCCTCCAGTACTGACTGCAGCACTGTTGCCGACGTAACAAGTGCAAGCCGAACCGTTTGCCTGTGAAGAATTTGCTGCCGCTCCGTGATATTTTCGATGACTGCCGTTGCGAATACTGCATTTGGAATTACAACAACCGTATTCTTAACCGTGCGGACTCGGGTCGTCCTGAGATTGATCTCTTCGACAGTGCCCGTCACATTACCGCTGGTACAAAATTGGCCAACACTGACTGGTTGCTGCGTATACAGCGTTATCGCACCCATAATGTCTTCAAGCGGCTTCTGCAAAACCAGTGCGACGGCCAGACCACCGACGCCAAGACCGGCGACCAGTGCCGTGATATTGACGCCCATGTTGTCAAGCCACATCACAAGGGCCAGCATGGCAATAACGGCCTTGATCGTGCTCGTAACCGGGCGCAGCAGCATCAAGCCACTCTCCCGACGTCGCGAGTTCAGGAATTCCCCGTACATATCACGAAGCAGGTCAACCGTTGCGAATAGCAGCCAGACCGTCACCAAAGTAACCAGAGTGCCACCCCGGGAAATTCGCTGCGCAGTAATGCCCAAGCCGAGGTTACTGAGGACGTAAAAACCAACACCGACAAAAATGACAGCAGGAATCGGGCGGGTCAGGTACCGCCGGAATTTTCCAGAAAATACCGAAATACGTTTGGTTACGAACCGGAAAAACAGCCAAACGACTAGAATCCAGGTCGCTGCGGCGACGACTCCAAAAGTAACTGCGATGATCCATTTGAAAAATTCGGTACCAAGAAAAGAGCCCGCGGGTGCCATGCTTCGTACTTTTTCAACGAACGGGCTATAGCCATAGTCGTCATAAAGCCGCGGAATTCGCGCCACACTCGAGTTGGATATCTTCCAAACCTGCATTTCGTTTTCACCCGGAACGAGTTGCAGATAAAGTGCCAGTTTGCCTCGGTTTGTTTGAATTTCGCCAAGAATATCCCGGTATACGGGCAGGCTGTCTCCACTGATACCTTCCAGTCGGTCGCTGAATGCACCAAAGTCAACCGACATGGCACGTGTGATGACGATGTAAAGTTTTTCCGCCAGCATCGCTCCATCGGTTTCGCTCATGTCCTTGGGTAGATAGCGTAGATCGAGATACTGCGCCGCAATCTCGTATTCGCCGTACTCCGCAGATCGCATGAAACCCTGCATCGTGCTAAGTGGCGTACGCTGATCGATTTTTTCCAGCGATTCTGGCGCATCGATAACGGTATCTGGAGGAGAGGTAACGGGTTCTTCAATGTCCTGTGCGCTGGAAACCGTGACCGGCCCCAGCGTCAGCGCGGCCAGAAACAGACTCAACAGCAATTGACTTTTTCGCTTAATATTCATGACGGTTGTAAGTACTTGACCATACGCATAACGATTCTCGCCTGTAACTTGCCCTTCAGCCATACATGACCCTCATATAAGGTTTTGGGCGTGGGCGAACCTGCCCGATGGTACCATTCTGGAGAGCCGGGCCTCAACGCGTGTACGCCGCGAAGGAGCAATCCGGGGCGGATGTTATTGGAATTTTCTCCAAATGCCGCTACATTCCCGTTCAATATGATATTTTGAATACCAACATGGGCTAAGTTCTATGCAAATAACGCATTGTTTACTCATCGCGCTGGTCATGTCGATCGCCGCCCAAAGCCTGGCTGGCGACATGACTGAGGAAGCCGCTACCGTACAGGCCGAACTGGATGCCGATTGCGAAACAGCCCGGCAAAAGAAACTGGTTGCGGCAAGAGTCAAGCTGGTCTCCGAATGCGTACGGACCAAGGAGTATCCAGACAGCAAGTCTTGCGAACAGGCCTATGAAAGTTTTGGAGAACGCGCAGGCAATCGGCCGCCGCTGTTTTATGACCTGCCCGCGTGCGTGAAGGCATACGAGCATCAAACGAGTTACCGAAGTTCCGGCAACTGATGGTCCCCTGGCAGCATTGTAAACACAACGAGTTTCTGAACAACAATCACCCCCCCCAAGAATGGAGAGCAACATGAAGAAAACGTACGTTTGGCTGGCCGCGGCTATGGCATTGGCTATCACTCCGAGGGTTTTCGCCCAGGACACACTGATTGAACATTTGGTCATCGAGTGCGAAAGCGACATCAACAATTATTGCAGTCAGGTAACACCCGGTAACGGTCGCTTGCTGCATTGCATGGCAGCGCATGAGGACAAGATTTCCGGTCAGTGCGACTATGCACTTTACCAAGCGGCCTCTCTGCTGGAGCAACTATCGGCCGCTATTTCGTATGTCGCGAAAGAATGCCAGGCCGATATTCAGACTCTTTGTAGCGAGACCAAGATTGGTGAAGGCAGAATCCTCGCTTGTCTCGAACGCCAGGAGGAAGAAGTAGGTGCTGCCTGCAAGACCGCGATAGCGAACACTGTCGGGGAATAGCGGGGCCAACCAACATAAGTGAATTCGGCGCAACGCGCCTGGTTGCGCCGATTCACGGAGCCCGCAGCATCGACGGCAGGACCGGACTATGCTCCGCACATTGCAATTACTTGCCACTGTATTATTTGGATCCAATCAAGAAAATGAAACAGATACTTTTCCTGACGCTAACCCTTGTATCGCTCGCTACTCAACCCGTTCTTGCCAGAGACAAAACCGACGTAGTTGAGCTGGTCAACGGCGATCGAATCACTGGCGAAATCAAACAGCTTGAGCACGGCATACTGCGACTTGGCACGGACAGTATGGGCGAAGTTCGAATCGAATGGGAGGACGTGGTCCATGTGACGAGTCACTATCAATTCCAGTTCGAACGCGCCAATGGCGAGCGGATTGTAGCGCACATTCAGGAAACAGATGATGCAAAAAATCTTATGCTGACCAACGCATATGAGACCATAACGTTCCCGCGCAAAAAGATCGTACGAATCGCACCAATCGAGGATTCGTTTTGGGATCGAGTCAAAGGTTCCGCCAATTTTGGATACAGTTTCACCAAGGCCAGCGCTATCGCACAACTAAATTTCTCTGCACGCGCCTCGCATAGAACCGCGATCCGTGCATTTTCCATCAATACCAGCGCCATTCAAACGAGCGATAAAGAAGGTGCCAATACGCAACGATCCGATCTGAACATGGCGATGACGCGGTTTCGCAGCAATCGCTGGTTCAATAGCTACTTGCTTGGATTTGAAAGCAATGACGAGCTGGCATTGGAATTGCGCACCAGCCTGGGTGCCGATATCGGCCGCTATCTGATTCAGACCAACAAGTCAGAACTCTCACTTGTTACAGGTCTGATTGCAACGACGGAATCGCTGCAAGGAGACAAGTCCGCGCAGCAAAATATCGAAGGACTCCTTGGTATGGAGTTTTCACGCTACATTTTCAATGATCCTACGGTCGATATATCACTCAAGCTCACCGTCTTTCCCAGTATTACGGACTCCGGGCGCACACGTGCCCAGTTCGATGCGAATATTCGTCGGGAACTGTTCTCGGACTTGTATTGGGATCTCAGCTTCTATGAAACCTATGACAGTAAACCGCCATCGACCGAAACGACCACCAAGACTGACTACGGAATTGTGACATCGTTAGGGTGGTCTTTTTGATGCGGAACCGTGCATTGACGTGTTTGTTGTTAGTCACAGGGTCACTGGCCAATGCGCAGAACGCTGAGACTGACACTCGTCCTGGAATCGCACCCGATATTCGCGAAGATAAAACTGAACTGAAGTTGCAACGCGGAAATTTCGTCGTGGTTCCCATTCCGATTTCCAATCCAACTCTGGAGACGGGCCTGGTCGTAGGCGCGGCCTATTTTTACGCGCAGTCTGCTGAAGAAGCGAAAGTGCAACCAGCCTCCCTTACAGCAGCGGGCGGGCTGTATACAAGCAATGACAGCAAAGCCCTGATCATTGCGCAGCAAAACTACTGGAATCGCAACAAATGGCGATTCACTGGCGCGCTCGGTGCGGCCGATTTTCGAATATCGCTGCTTGCCCCAGAGGACTCGCAGGCCGGAGAAAGCCTTGACTGGCGCATCAAGGGAAGTTTCTTGTACGCCAAGATCGCCCGGAAACTGATGGGCACCTGGTACGGCGGGTTTTTTACCCGGATGATTGATGCGAAACAGAATATTGAAGCCGATTTGGCATCCTCCGGTTTGGACACCAGTTCTGATTTGCTATCGATCGGTCTGGGTGCCATCGTTGAATATGACTCAAGAGATATGCCTATTGGCAGTCACAGTGGCAGATACTTCAAGATGGACGCGTTGTTTAACGATGAGACCATCGGCAGCGATGCGACCTACCAGTCTTACAGTGCCGCTTTCCGTTCCTACCATGAAATATCGGATTCTGTCGTGCTTGCCTGGGAGGCCCAGGGATGCAGGCGAGTTGGGCCAACACCATTATGGGACGCCTGTATGATCAAGCTACGCGGTTTTTCTGCCACCGACTACCTGGGAAGAGTATCCGCATCCGGCCAGATCGAGGCCCGCTGGCAAATGAATGAGCGCTGGGGCCTGGTCGGCTTTGGCGGCGCCGGCTACATCGGCAGTTCCTTTAATGAAATTCGTGAAAAAGAAGCCATTCCAAGTTACGGCATCGGTGTGCGCTTTATGGTATTGCCGGCCAAACGGGTCAATCTGCGCATCGATTTCGCACGCTCGGTCGACAGCGATGCTGTGCACGTTTCCGTCGGTGAAGCATTTTAAGGGTTGATGGCGCCCCGACCATGATTCGAACATGGGACCTTCCGCTTAGGAGGCGGACGCTCTATCCAGCTGAGCTACCGGGGCTAGCAACAGTCGCGATAGTTTAACGCGAAGCGGTAGCAGAGACCATTGTCGATTCGTCAGCCTGTATCGTGTCAACGCCGATCCCGTATACTGAGGCACATTCTAATTTCAAGAGTTTGCCATTGGTGCACGAAACTATCTTCGTTCGAGATGCCCAGCGGGACGATGTACAGGCAATCGTCGCCGGCAATGTTGCGATGGCGCTGGAGACTGAAAACAAAACGCTGGACGACACACACATTGGTCGCGGCGTCCAGGCGGTACTGGGCAGTACTGGCAAGGGCCGTTACTGGATTGCCGAACTGGATGGCGCCATCGTTGGACAGATTATGGTCACGCACGAATGGAGCGATTGGCGCAATGGCTTTATGTGGTGGATTCAAAGCGTCTACGTCGTTGAGTCGACGCGGCGCAGAGGCGTATTCTCAACGCTTTACAGGCACATTGAGGCACTGGCCCGACAAGAGCCAGAATGTTGTGGCATTCGATTGTATGTTGAGCGAGACAACAAGCGTGCGCAGGCAACCTATCTGGCACTTGGCATGACCAAGCCAGGATATGACGTCATGGAAGTCGACTTTCGCGACAACGATAAACAGTAACTGGAGTCAACGAATGCTCAAACCGGAAACCAGTGCCCCGGAATTTATCCTGCCCGACGAAAACGGAGACGATGTATCGCTTTCCGAGCTGTTGCAGGACGGCCCCTTGATTCTCTATTTTTACCCGGCGGATTTTACCCCCGGCTGTACCAGGGAAGCCTGTTCGATACGCGATGTCCACGCTGATATTGAATCAGTTGGCTTACAGGTTATTGGCGTCAGCCCGCAGGACGGTGCAAGTCATATGCGATTTCGTAAGGAACACGATTTGCCGTTTACGCTATTGAGCGACACCGAGAAAGTTGCCATCAAGATGTATGATGTCGACGGGCCGTTCGGAGTGGGTGTTCGTCGTGTCACCTACCTGATTAATCAGGGCAAAAAGATTCAGGCCGCCATACAGGCCGATGTACTGATCAATCGCCACAAGGATTTCATAGAAAAGGCCATCATGCTCCGGGAAGCGGCCGGAATGCGGGTGGACGACCGATTCCCGGAGCAATAAGAGTCGTTTTCATTCCCCGTGCATTGTTACAAGCACCTGGCGTGAATGCGGTGCGTACCGATGCTCCCACAAAAAAATTCCTTGCCAGGTGCCTAGCGCACAACTCCCGTCGCTAATCGGCACATTCAGATCGGTCTGAGTCAGTATGCTGCGCACGTGCGCAGACATGTCGTCGGGCCCTTCCTGTGTATGCGTAAACATCGGGTCACCATCACGCACCTGCTGCGACATGAATGATTCGAGATCCCCCAGGACCGCCGGATCTGCATTCTCTGAAATAATGAGTGACGCACTGGTATGACGCACCAACAGATGGCACATGCCCAACGAAATTCCGGACGCGCCGACCATTTTTTGTATACGGCCCGTAAAATCGACCACACTGCGCCCCTCGGTTTCTATGGTCAGTGTTTCCTGCTTGTACATAGCTCGCCCCTGTTGCCCCGGCACTGGCCTGGCCATTTTTATCTATCGAGAGCCTGCTATTGCCCGATTGCCGGCATCGGCGCTGAATCCTCAGCATCCATCGCCGGATCGTAAGGTTCACCATAGCGGAGTCGGATGGTCTTGGTTTTGCCAAACCAGGGAATGGACACGATATAGATATTGTCGTATTCGGAATGCGCTATCGCCGGCACTTTCTTACTGGCACCCAGATCGGCTATCAGCGTCGGCACCGTATCGCTGTGGCCGACAATCAAAATTATCTTGCCCTTGTGCCGTTTCAGAATCTCAGCGAGCACCGCTTCATTATCTGCAGGGTCGTACTGGTTTATATCCAGGCCGAGCGCTGTCGCCAAAGGTTGTGCCGTTTCCAGCGTGCGCCGAAACGGCGTCGAATAGATGGCATCGATGCCGGCAACCACATCCGCATCAACCAGTTGCCGGGTTAACTCGCTAACCCGCCGCTGGCCGTCCGCATTCAAACCCGGATTGTCCGCAGGCTCCAATGCCCGTTCCGCATGCCGGACGAAGATCATGGTCGTGGTCGCCTGGGACTCGAAAAACCACGCGAGCCCGATCGCGATTGCGGTATAGAGAACAACGATTTGCAAACGGCGACGATGCCGCATCTTGCGGCGTTCCGCCTTTGTGGGGGCTTTGCTCATGGCGGATGAGCTTACGGTTTTTTCTCGTATTTGACTACGATTTCGACTCCGAATCATCGCTATTCGGTCGTGATACCACTTTATATTCGCCTTCGATAATTTCGATGTGAGCCGACTTCCCGCTGCGTTCATTCACCGCGGCACCGTATTGTTTGCGCATTTTACGCTTCAGCCACCACAGCCGAATGCCAATTACGGCGGCCAGCACCAGAACCAGCCCGCCCAATGCGATAAAAGCGACCACGCCCAGAACCAGCGACGCCACCATAACCAGCGTGCCCACGATAACGACCAAGACGTTGGCCAGTGGATTTCCCATCGGGAATTGTTGACCGCCGAACGGCTTATTGCCGAATTGCTTATTCACGTTCGTCTCACTTCATCTGCTCGTTTTAGTCTTTGCGAGTATAGAACCCTTCGAACCAGGGCATTGCCACTCAATCCCAATGTCGCCGCCAAAACAACAATCGATGCGCCAAAACGCGCCAAAAATCTCCCAGCAATCATTTTCTCACCTTTGGGCTGCTAGTCCGGGCCCGAACCGGATACTGATTATGGACCTGGTCGGCCAACGATGGTTCTAAATCATGTCGCGATGGGCTGATATGGCGGTTGTTCGTTACCATTTCAATCACGAATCAGAATTTTTCGCACCTATTTTCGCAGATTAATAGCAACACAGCTTGAATCCGCGCCGCCGTGCAAGCAAAATGCCACGCGTTACTCTGGAGAGGTGGCAGAGCGGTTGAATGCACTGGTCTTGAAAACCAGCAAGGGTTTGTAGCCCTTCGTGGGTTCAAATCCCACC
>CAYUOY010000021.1:0-35812 GCA_964446495.1 uncultured Woeseiaceae bacterium
AAATTAGTATCTAAGGGCACCCATTGAAATTCGCGCGATTTGCGTTTGCCACTCGTCCCCGGTAGCGTTGCTGGCTCGACCCGAGGGGGAAACTTGGGTAATTTCTTGCTTGCGCATTGGCGCAACGATATAGCCGTGCTTGCTCCCTTGATTGCTAATATGCAACACAAACAATAATAAGGGGAATTGATAATGATCAGGAATGTGACAATCGCACTGACAGCAACGATTGCTGTAGGACTCATGGCATTGCCGAATGCCGCATCAGCACAAGACGAAAACCATAAACGTGAAAACGTAGATTACTATCGCGTAATGCATCTCAATTTCAAACCAGGTCATAACGCAGACGCCTGGGCGATCCTGTACGGGAAGATTGCTCCAGCGGTACACTCCACTGGTAGAGATTTTGTAGCCCTCGATTGGGAGTCTGGCCCCTGGGATACGACCATCTACATTCGCCTGGAAGAGGGTTACGGAACGCTGGAATATGCCCAATCGCCCCAAAACGCCGCATTGAGAGCGGCGCTGGCCAAGCAAGAGGGTGGCGAGGAAGCAGGGGACAAGGTGTGGGCAGAATGGACGTCACACATTGATAGTTCGAGTCAGGGCGTTGCGCACATGCATCTCCCCCCGGCTGACGACGAATAATAAAAAGGTAAGACCCTGAACAGGGTGTGGCGCTGCGGTGCCACACCCTTTCTTGCTGTGCGCCCGGCAGGGCGCATTCACTTGGACGCGCAAGTCCTCTACCGGCCCGACAGGGGAACGGTTCGCCGAGTGGCAAGGATGGCCGTCGCGAGGTGGGGTTTGAAGGAAGCCGAAGGCAAAGCGCTGGCCTGACGCTGCGACAATGGGGCCGAATACAACTTCTGATCCGAATCTCCGATTTACAGTCTTCCACCCGCTCTTTCTACGAAAACAGAGCCTGGCTCCTCGCACATGTTCTCAACGATTACGCGGGACTCCTTATTGGCACGAACTGCTGTTTGTTATCTGGGTTCAATTTGTTCCCCGGTACTGAGCCCAAATGAGACTCTGCGCCAATAGAAGAAAAACGGCACGCCGACCAGGACGATGCCGATACCAGTCAGCACAGCAAAGGGTTTGCTAACGACGAGATTGTAGAGATAGACAACCGATACAAGCAGGAACGCAACAGGGGTGAACGGGTATCCCCACACCTTGAAAGGTCGGGGCAATTCCGGTTCGCGAATGCGTAACACGATAACGGCCAGTACGGCGAGACACACGAAAAAATGTATGACGAAAGCAATGTAACCCAGTATTTCTACGTAGCCCCCGCTCAGCGCAAAGATGGAGGACAAAAATCCCACGAGCATGATCGCATTGGACGGCGTACGACTGTGCTCATTGATCTCCGCGATTCGCCGAAAAAAATAACCGTCACGAGCTAACGCAAATACGATTCGCGGATAGTTCAGGAGTTGTGCATTCAACACACCTACCGCAGAACAGAAGATCACGAATGCTGTTACTACGGCGCCATTCGGACCGAGGGCACGTGCCATAACATCACTGGCAATGTGTTCCGACGACTGTACGTCTGCGAAAGACATAGTCGACATGTAGGTAACGTTAATTGTCAGATAGAGCCCGAAGACAATCAGGAACCCTGCGATTATTGCGCGCGGAATATTTTTGCGCGGCTCACGTACTTCCTCTGCAACGTGCGTGACGAAATAGGCCCCACTGAACGAGAACAAACAAAGAATCATTGCTTCGCCGATATTCTTAAGCGTTGCCCCGGCACCGGTGTTACCGAACCCGCCTTGCACAAGTTGTGCCGGGTGTACCTCGAGCAGAAAGAGCGGAACCAGAATCACAATGAGCAACAATCCGACCTTCAGTGCCGTGAGGATGTTTTGTGTCATTCCGCCGTGCCTGATACCGCGAGAATTCAGCAGCGTCAGTAGAATGATCAGTATCACCGCTGCCTCGTTGATGTATGCAGCAATATCGACGCCAACCCTGTCCAGGACGGGAGCCAGGAAAGTGGCAGCCATGATGGCAACGACGGCAATCGCGCCTGTCCCGTAGGCAAAACAAATCATCCAGGCAAAAGAGAATGAAATGAGCTCAGAGTTATAGGCACGCCTGAGAAACACGTAGGTGCCACCGGTTTCCGGGATTGCGGCGGAAAGCTCCGCGAAACACAATGCTGCCGCACCGGCCAGTAACCCTGCGACTATCCAGGTGACGAAGACAAGTAGCGGGCTGCCAACGAGTTCGGCGATACGGCTCGTTATCAGAAAAATCGTTGTACCAATAATGCCACCAACAACCAGCGTCGTCGCTTCGAGCAGGCCGAGACCTTTAAGCAGCGTTTTCGTTGATGACATGCTCAGGATGCAGCCAGCCAGAATATCTCATGAGTGGTCGGGACCGTCGGTTTCTGAGTTGCTTTGATATGCATCCAGGAATCCTCAACAAATTGAGTCTATTTCTAGACAGGCTCGATACATGCCTGGTCGTGGTTAAAAAAAGCCCCTTCTGTATTCCAGCTTTTTACTCTGACCCCGGCATTGGACCCCAGCATCGCAATCTACAAAAAAGGAGAGTGATTGTTAACGAATACCCGGTGAAGCACGACGAATAATTGTTCCGCAGTCCACACCTACCGGCAACGAACCGTACAGCCATCCTGAGTTTTCATCCGTGAGGCGAGAGCCACAGAAACCGTCCGCAACCGCGTGGTCCGCGTACCGCACCAACAGCGATCCCTGTAGTGCCAGCGCCATTTTCTCGACAATCCGTCGAGCCCGGTACTCAACCGTATCGGTTTCCACGAATTCGCCGGCCAATGAATCGATAAAGCGATCCAGACGGCGGTCTCCGCCTCGCCCGAGTTCCACTTCCGCCAGGTAGGCATCGAGCGATCCGGTTTCACGATTCATCGCACGCAGCATATCGAGGCACTGAACATTGCCACTGCCCTCCCAAATTGCATTGATCGGCGACTCCCGAAATAACCGCGCCATGATGCGCTCTTCCATGACGCCGCTGCCGCCAATACATTCCATCGCTTCGTAGGCGTGTCCTGGGGTGCGTTTGCATATCCAGTACTTGCCAACCGAAGTCCCGATTCGTACCAGCAGATTCTCTGCTTCCTGGTCCCGGTGATCCAAAGCACTCGCGATTCGCATGGTCAGGAGCAACGCCGCTTCCTGTTCGATCGCAAGATCCGCGAGCACGTTCTGCATCAACGCCTGATCAGACAAGCGCTTGCCGAAAGCCTCGCGGTTGTCGCAGTGGTGTATGGCCTGTGCGACCGCTTGCCGCATACCTGCCGACGATCCAACCATGCAGTCAAAACGTGTCATGGCGACCATGTCGATGATCGTGCGCACGCCTCGACCTTCTTCGCCCACCATCCAGGCGAGTGCGCCGCGCAGTTCAACCTCACTGGACGCATTCGAAACATTGCCCATTTTGTCCTTGAGCCGCTGGATCTGCATCGCGTTTCTGCCGCCGTCAGGATGCCAACGCGGCAACAGAAAGCAGGAAAGCCCTCCGGGCGACTGGGCAAGGACGAGAAACGCGTCGCTCATGGGGGCTGAAACGAAGTACTTGTGGCCGACTAATTCATGAGCTTCCCCCGGCCCGCCCTGGCCGACAGGATGAGCGATGGTGCTATTGCTGCGCACATCCGAGCCTCCCTGCTTCTCCGTCATCGCCATGCCGATGGTGACGCCATTTTTCTCAGTATGGGACCGATTCCCGGGCTCGTAGGTTCGCGCCAGAATTCTTGGCGCCCATTGCTCGAAAAGCGTCTGCTGGCGCCGCAAAGCCGGGATCGCGGCCGATGTCATGGTAATGGGACAACCATGACCGGCCTCAACCTGTGCCTGCATATAGAATTTTGCTGCCCGCGCCACCTGGGCACCCGGACCGGGATCGGTCCAGTGCGACGAATGTAATCCGTTTTCAATCGAGATCTGCATCAGGCGATGGTAAGCAGGGTGATAGCGAATTTCGTCAATTCGCACACCCTCGGGACTATGGCTGAAGAATTCCGGCCTGTGTTGGTTCGCCTGAAAGCCCAGCGCAATCGATTCCTGCGTTCCCGCATACCGACCGAATTCGGCTAACTCCGCTTCTGCCCACTCCGCTCCCGATCGCAGAACAGCCTCTTTCAGCGCAGCGTCGCTGGTCAGCAGATTGTAGTCCGCCAATGGCGGTGGCATATTCTCGACCGCGTGCGTTTCTGCCCACCACTCCGTAGCCGAGGTGCTTTCCGAACGGGTATCTTTCATCGCTTCGCCGTTGTTTATCGTGCCGTGCTTGTCGAATAAATAGAATCTAACACAACCGCTCACCAGCGTGACGTAAGTCATAGAGCTGGAGAGGTGACCGCGGAAAACCGGACAGTGCTATAAGGTGAAATCCGGCCTGAGAATAAGGCTCGAAGAGTACAATACGGTCCGGCCGCATGGCTCGCTTGATTCCGGAATAATTTCTACAGCGATGGATAAAAGGAAACTTGAAACAACAACCGAAAACCCTGACAGGATGACTGGACCAGAAATCCTGGGCTTGCCACGACGCCTCGTACTCTTGCGTTGTGGCAGGGAAATCGCACGCCAGCCAGATGCCATGGGAGCCGCAGACATCGTGCCCTGGCCGACCAGCCATACCTGACCGAACCTGTCAGCAGATGCGCGGCAACGGATCGTCTTCGAGTTCTTGGAGAAAACGTTCACCGCCTAACGCGGTTTCGAGAATGACTCGCTTGCCGGCGCCCGTGATCCTTCCGGCTTTCGCAGCATCCCGGCCTGTTGGCAGAGATTTCCATGCATCCAGCGCGGCATCGGCCTCGTCACTGGAAACGACTGCAAGGACACGACCTTCGCAGGCGAGGTAATAAGGGTCATAACCGAGCATGTCGCAGACAGACTGGACTTGCTCTTTTACCGGAATAGTTGCCGCAAGGCGGACACCCAGTCCAGTAGCCCGCAGGATTTCGTGAGCGACAGAGGCAATGCCACCACGTGTCGGATCACGCATGAATCGCAGGCCATCAAATGCCATCAGGGATTCGGTCAGCTCAAGAACACTGGCCGCATCTGAACGTAAGTCGCCACGCAATCCGAAGTCCTCCCGGGCGAGCATTACTGCTGTACCGTGATCGCCGACTGAACCACTGATCAGAATCACATCTCCAACCTGAATCCGGTGCATGGCTGGTGGCTGTCCAGGCAGGCGGACACCAACGCCGGTAGTCGCCAGATAAAGTCCACCACCCTCACCTCGTCTCAACACTTTCGTGTCGCCGGCAACCACGGTGACGCCAATATCTTTTGCTGCCTTCGCCATGCTTTGCACAATTCGATCAAGCACGACAACCTCGAGGCCTTCCTCGATGAACGCATTCAGAGTCAGGTATAAAGGTCGTGCACCCGCAACGGCGAGATCGTTTGTTGTTCCGTGGATTGCCAGGGACCCAATATCGCCGCCAGGAAACTCCAGCGGCTGCACCGTAAAACCATCGGTCGTAATCATGATCTCACCGCCGTTTAGCGATAACGGCACGGCGTCTGCTTCAACATCCAGAGCGGCATTAGAAAGATGGCGTGCAAACACTTCTTCTATCAGTTCACGCATGAAGCGGCCGCCATTACCGTGCGCAAGCGTTATTCTGTCGTCTTCCATCAGCTATCCAGTTCGCGGGCAGCGAGTTCTGCCGCCTGTCCCAGGCCGAGTGCGGCATCGTTGCACGGCAATTGACTACCGAAATATACGTCAAAACCGTCCGCTTCCAACAGTACGATGGTCTGTTCCGTTAGCACCCTGTTCTGAAATACGCCACCGGTTAATCCGACATGGTCGACATGCTGTGTCGCACGAACCTGTCTCGCCTGCTCGAGTAATGCTGTCGCCATACTGGTATGAAATAACTCCGCTCGGCGGGCCGCCGCAAGGCTAGTGTTGCAAAGCTCCGCAAGCAACGGTTCCCAGTCAGCCCGCAATATACCATTGTGGTCATTGCTCAGTGGTAGCGCGATGGGCCTGCCTATATCCCCGCACAGCGATTCGAGTTGCATCGGACCCTGCGCTTCGAAACTTGAATAGTGCATTCCGCAGACCAGCGCCGCCGCCGCATCGAACAGCCTGCCTGCCGCACTGGTTGTTGGGCAATTCAGCCCCTGTTGCCATGCTGATTGCGCCAGCCCGTCCGGATCCGGACAGTCCGGCCACTCCCGGTCGGCCTCCCAATGCAGTGCTGCGGCACTTCGCCACGGCTCCCTTCCGGCACGTTCACCACCAGGCAGACGAAATGGCCGCAAACTGCAGACGCGGTGCCAGTAACCCGGCTCACCCAGTAGCGCCTCGCCGCCCCATAGTGATCCGTCTTCTCCCATACCGGTTCCGTCCCAGGTAAACACCAGCCAGGAACCCGAGGCTGCGACTTCTGCTACCAGGGCGGATGCATGTGCACGATGATGCCAGACTGTTTCCACCGGAAGTTCTTGCTCCCTTGCCCAACGATGCGTCGTGTAAGCACGATGTGCATCGCAGACGATTCTTTCGGCGCGAACTCCATAAAGTGCCTGCAAATCCTCGGCCACCTGTTCGAAAACTGCCAGGCTGCGCGGGCTATCCATTTCACCCACGTGTGGAGACACGACCACGCGGTCGTTCCAACTCAGCGTAACCGTTGTTTTCATTTGTCCGCCGACAGCAAGCACCGGCTGGCGTTGTTGCCACGGCAATCGCATTTCGAGCGGCGCAGAACCACGGCCCAGGCGTAATGGGCGCATTGAACTCCCTATCTGACGGAACACCGAATCGTCGGCTGGCCGCACAATCTGCCTGTTGTGATGCAGGAAGGCATCTGCCACTTTACCAAGTCGCCGCGTCGCTTCATCTCTCCCGGTCAACACCGGCTCTCCACTGAGATTGCCGGATGTTGCAACCAGGGGAGCCGCGAAACCCTCCAGCAACAATTGATGCAAAGGGCTATAGGGCAGAAACACGCCGAGCTCCGTCAGTCCTGGCGCCAGGTTTTCCGCCAGACCGGTTGAGCATCTTTTCTTCGTAAGAACAATTGGCCGGATTGGCCCACCCAGAAGCCTGGCTTCATGCGACGACAGGTGAACTGCCTCACGCACACCATCGAGAGCGTCGTCACCCTTCATCGGAAACATGACGGCCAGGGGTTTGTCCGGACGATTTTTTCGCTGCCGGAGTCTTTCCACGGCATCGGCGTTGCTCGCATCGCACAAGAGGTGATAACCGCCGATGCCTTTGACGGCAAGCACCTCGCCCTGGCGCAATCTACCCAGGGCACTTTCCAGCGCAGCATCGCGCTCAACTACCTCATTGCTGTCAATTGTTACAAGGCCTATTTGTGGACCACAGTCTGGACAGGCAAGCGGTTCTGCATGAAATCTTCTGTCAGACGGATCTTCATACTCTTCGCGACACGCCGGACAAAGCGGGAACCTGGCCATGCTGGTATTCGCCCGGTCATAAGGCAATGCGCGTATCAACGTGTAACGTGGGCCGCATTGTGTGCAATTAATAAACGGGTAATGGTACCGCCTGTCACCTGGATCCTGCAGTTCCTGCATACAGTCCGGGCAGGTGAAATAATCGGGTGGGACAAAAATTCGCGTGGTCGACTGAATCGAACTCACCGCGATCTTAAATGATTTGAATGTGCCGGCGACGACAGGGTCAACGGATGTAATATCCGGCCGCGACAGGGGCGGCGCTTCGTCCAAAAGATCCCGTTGGAAGTTACGCAGAGAAGTCGCATCGCTCTGGGCAATGACTTCAACTTCTCCCAGTTGATTCTGTACCGTTCCACACACGCCATACCGGAGCGCAAGTCGATAAACGAACGGACGGAAGCCCACGCCCTGGACGTGACCGCTCAACCTGATTCGCAATGTCTTTAACGTATCGCTCGCACCGGTGGCGAATTCGTTTCCGGGAGGTATTTCGGCTTTGCGGAAATACATCTCACCAACTCAGCTTGCGAGTCGTCTCAATTTGCCGTGTTCGGACTCGTTGTCACGGTAGCCTTCGGCCCACCATATGCGGCAGGCACCTTCATCCGATACCATGCAGGGCCCGATCGGTTTGCGCGGTGTGCATGCAAGTCCGTACAAACGGCATTGATTCGGGTACTTCTTGCCAAGAACCACGCTGGCACAGTCGCAGCCGGGTGGCATTTCACCGACACGTTTACGGGAATCGTCCGCGTATGATGGCAACTGCTTGCGTGCGTCCTGCGCTGCATACTCATCGCGCAAGCTGAAGCCGGATGCGGCGATGATGCCGATACCTCGCCAGTTCGCATCTTCGACCTTCAATACTTGTTGCAGACATGATCGCGCTGTCTTGTTGCCGCCAGGATGCACAACCTCCGGGTAGCAGTTTTCAAGAGCAGGCCTGCACTCAAGCAGTTGACGAACCACCGAGTATATCGCGGCCAGCAATGTGTCAGGACGAAATCCCGCTATGGCAGACGGAATTTTATGTTTGTCGACAACGAACTCCCATTCCTCCGGCCCCATGACTGTCGATACGTGACCGGGCGCGATCAGCGCATCGAATCCCGGCTCACCTGAATCCAGCAACATCGCAACTGCTGGCCAGGTCAACCTCGCCGATAGCAGCACCAGTAAGTTATCAGGTACGCCCTCTGCCAGCATGGCCGCAACTGGTGCTGTTGTCGTTTCGAAACCTGCAGCAAAAAATATCACCCGCTGATTCGGGTTCTCATTCGCGATACGAACCACTTCGGCCGGCGTCGCGACAGGTCGAATATCGCCGCCAGCAGCGCGGGCCTGCTCCAGGGATCTGGGCTCCCTTTTTGGCGCATTGACCGGAACACGTAGCATGTCGCCGAATGCCACAAGGATGACATCTTCATGCAAGGCAATTTGAATCGCCTCGTAGACATCCTCTTCAGGACAAATGCATACCGGGCAGCCCGGGCCTGGAACCAGTTCTATTTTCGAGGGAATCGCCGTTCTCAGGCCGGCAAGCGAGATCGAGCGCTCATGTCCGCCACAGACGTTCATGATCCTGATGGTTCTGTTGAGCGGAAGTTCGCGCAGCTTCTCCAGCCAAAATTCGGCTGACTGTGTCATGACATCTGTCGCCGTAACCAGGTCACCCATGACTCCATGCCAGCTCCGGAGCGGCTTGACAAGGTGATGGCGGGCGCGGAGTTTGCCAGCTCCCGCAAATACTGGACGGCGCGCTCAGGATCGAAGTCCCCGAGCACTTCATTGAGGTCAGACTTTGTCAGCAACAGGAGATCTGCCGCTCGAAACATGACGGGATACTTGGCTGGCTTGTCATCACCTTCCGGAGACGACAGTAAAGTGACATTGAGATGCTGCCCCAGGTCGAAGCTGGCCGGACATACAAGATTGCCGACGTTTTCTATGAATACGATATCGAGTTCAACCAGGTTCATCTGATGCAATGCGTCATGGACCATGTGGGCGTCAAGATGACAGGCGCTGCCGGTGCTTATCTGCACGGATGGAATTCCTTTGGCGCGGATGCGTTCGGCATCGTTTTCCGTCGCCAGGTCACCTTCCACGACGCCTATTCTCAAATCTTCCCGCAGAAGATCGATGGTGGCTTCGAGTAACGACGTTTTTCCCGCGCCCGGCGACGACATCAGATTGATTGCGAGCACCTGGTGTCGGTCGAAGTGGTCCCGATTGTGAGCGGCCTGTTGATCGTTGGCATCCAGCAGGCCTTTCAGTACGACTACAGATTCTGCACCGGACTCGGTCCGTGCCAGGTGTCCACCTGCCTCGACGAGGTGGCGATTGCCGTCGGTAACATTGCAGCCGCAGGTATCACACATCAGCTTGCCAGTATCTCGTCGAACAGTTCCCAGGACTCAGCCGCTTCGCTCTCTGTCACCTTCTGGATGGCGTAGCCTACATGTACCAGGACGAAGTCACCCGGCATGACCTCTTCGCTCTGAAGGAGAAACAAGCTGACCTCTCGCTCTATTCCCCGCGCTTCGCAGACGCATTGGAATTCGTTCATCGTCTTAACCTGCATGGGGACAGCAAGACACATAAAACCCACCTTGATCAGCTTCAGAAAAGCCTGCCATTCGCGATTTTCAGCCAGCTCATAATATGTGTATCTGCGGGCTACTTACTGTACGTAGTAACGCTTATTTTCTCTGTCGATAGACACGTTTATCGTATTGCACTGGGGAGATGCGGTCGTACCCAGCACCTGAAACGCCGGATCACGCGATCCAGGTGGGCAGGGCCTGGCCAAAGTGAATACTAGACAGAGGAAGTACGATGCGACAACTAACAGTGGCTTTGCTGATGATCGGCGCAACAAACCTCGTGAATGCCCATGTTTTGGGCGATGACCACAGCTTGGCTGATACGCTACGGCACCAGCTTATAGGTGGTCACCACTTGTTATTTACTGTTGGGCTCCTGGTGGGAAGCGTAGCGTTGTTTGTTATCGGGCGGTGGCTCTCGAAACGTCGCTGATAGTCCGCTCGAACTGAGCGTTCAATGGTACCAACACCAGATTGGCCAGCAGCATTTCATCGCCGCTCACCAGGCGTGTACGAAAATCGCCGCAGGCGGCACACAACAACCGGTTTGGCGCCACCTCCGAGACCGTTTCGCACTGCGTGCATCTGACTCTTACCGCCGCAGTTTCGATAAGCAATTCTGCGTCTTCCGCCAACGTGCCAGTCGATGCCAGCGGCCATGCTCGCATCAGCAACGGTGCCTCCACGCCCGATAGTGGGCCAATCTGCAGTACGATCCGTTCGACGCAACCGGCCTGGTGTTCCCGCGCGATACGCTCGACCTGCTCCATGAGCGCCGTGCATATTGATAGCTCGTGCATTACCGTTTCACCCGTCAAGGACCCAACAGATCCCGGCGACTCATTGTGCGCCCCGACCAGCCGCCACCCTGCGAGACAACTTGACCGTCCGATGTATCCAGGTACAACAATCGGAGCGTCTCCTCGGCAACCTGGTGTGCAGTGTCCCGGTCGGCAAAATCCTGCACCGTCGTAAACAAGGGCAGGGTCAGGTGCGGCACAATACCCTCGACCGAACTCAACAGGCAGCTGTGATGACCGGAAGGAAACGCCACGTCAACCGTTTTTTCGGGTGGCAACTTGTGCCATTCGTCACTTTCATCCGGAAATACCACAAGGTTCATGCACCAGGGTGTGAGCAACACGCCACTCAGGTGGCCGTCGCGCAACGCGAACCCGACTGCCTCGATCTGCAGCTCCGCGTTGTACATTGGCAATCCACACATTCTTGGTTGTACCGTTTCACGATACGTTGCCAACAGCTTGCTTACTGTTGGATGCATTTCTTAAGCCTCCGGCAGTGCCAGGAACTTGTCCTTCTCTGAATCACATTGCGGGCAGCGCCAAAACTCCGGCAGGGCCGAGAACGGTGTCCCTGGAGGTACCTGGTCGATTTCATCTCCTTCCGCCGGATCATAAACATGCCAGCAAATACGGCATTCCAGCCGGGTGCTGTCGCTGATCCTGGCCGATGCAGCAAACTGATTCATGCCAGCTCGGTCCAGTAAGGCTCCAGCAGTTCGCGGTACCTTTTTCGTGAATCGTCCAGGTCTTCCTGGGCAGCACAGGCGACTTCCGGGACCTCTGTGATTTCCAGGGTGTTGAGTATCGGTGTACCCATGGAATTGGTGTAGCGCACCCACCAGATGCCTGGATAGACTGTACTGGTGATATTGCAGTCACCATAGCCGCGTGACAGGGTTTGCACGGGTCCCTCACCGAGTATTTCATCCAGGAATTGACTGTCACCGTCCGACAGCGGCAACAGCGTGAGGTTGATGACGTGCGAAGGATCGCCCGATCGCCAGGCGGCCGCATGCTCCTGCAGCTCAGTCAGTATCGGCAGGGCGTTCATCACATCATCCGGTGCAGTATCCCGCATCAGGTCTTCTACCGAAGCCGCGTCCGGAGCGCGTCGCGCCAGCACCGGGACGTCGCATACTTCGATAAAATCACGTGTGATCTGACCAGCGGCATCAAAATAGAAAGTACGCCATATACCTGCCAGCACGGATTCCTGCATCCGCACCTCGGTATTCGCATCGCTGTATTTCAAGCTGACCTCACCCTCACCGAGAATCTGGTTAACCAGATCACGATTTTTTGAGTCCAGGCCTGAGATATCGGCAATCATCGGCTTGCCACCGACACGGTATTCTGTGAGCGCCTGGCTCAGCCAGCCGGTCACTGCTTTCGCACCCTGCAAGTGTTGCACTTGCTCGGGCTCTGGCAGATTCGGAGCACTATAGCTGCTCATCTCTTTCGGCAGCGCAACGAACTCCAGGCGTTCGGCCTCCGCCTCCCGAAACTGACTGCCGGGTCCCGTCACTCTTACCGGGATGCTTTCGAGGGTCTTCATCTTTTCTGTCCCCTGGGCTGGTTATTCAGGCGCTGACTACCGGGATCCTGAATCCCGGTGGCCGCCTGACATCCGATTCGATTAACACTCTGATGTCGCGCAGATACTCCGACCAGTTTTGTATGCGAGTGATCGCACCCAGATAGCCACCGTCACGCAGGAACACCAGTGCCGGCCATGCCGCGCATCCATAGCGACGATGCAATTCACGCTCGGCGTCGACCGCCACGACACCGGGTATCAACCGGCCCTGGTATGTCTTGACAAGTTCGGGCAGCACGACCGCAACATCGGTGGTGTCGCGAACGGTTTTCGCATCCCCGGCGAGAAACAGCACCACGATGCCTGGCTGCCTGATGAACTCATCATGTGTCTCGATCGTTATCTCGGGATAATCGTATTCATCAAACAGGCGTTGAATGAGTGGGTGTGTCATAGCGGTCGCTCGAGTTCGTATCGCGGCATATCCAGTTCCTGTGGACCGATCAACTCGGCTACTTCCAGGGATGTCGTCCGTTCGCGCATCAACACGCCCCACTCGCTGAGCAACTCACAGGCGCTGGTGATCGCTTGCGGTATTCGCCTGCGTGTTGCATCTCTCAGGCTGCCACCGAAATCATCCAGTCGCTCCGGCTGCACGCCGATAAGTGCGCGTTGCTGCGGTCCCTCTCGCAACAAACAGGCCGATGCCAGTACTTCCTGGAAGCCGGTCTGATGCATGCTCATCTTCTTGGCACCCATGTACTGTGGCACGTCATCATCCCGGATAATGCGAAATTCGCCCGGGCGAAGGCCGAAGTCGATAGCATCGAAAATGAGCAACCGTGACACGCTGCTGACCCATGGCAGGAGAAACAGACCCTGGGTACCGCCATCCATCAACCGAACATTGTCGTCAAACTCGTAGCGCGCATTCAGTGCCTCGACGCAACGCACACCGAAGCCTTCATCGGCCCAAAGTATGTTGCCGATCCCCAGGATCAGCGTGTCAACATCCCTGTCCGTGGCTATCACGGCCGATCGTCCCTGAACAGGCGCCAACCACTGATAATCGCACTAACACTGCTTTGCCTGCCAACCAGGTCGGCGCGTATTGCCATGTAAATATGAATGACGATGAACGCCAGCATGATCCACATCACCATGCCGTGCCAGTTGTGGGTCGCCTCACCACCGCCCAGCACCGGTATGATCCAGCCAAACCCTTTGTCTGCCCAACTACCCGCACCCAGGCCCTCGCCATAGAGCGCAAACCCTGTGACGATCATGAATATCGTCATCAGCGTGTTCAGGAAAAACATCGCCGCCTGTGCGAGTGCATTGTGGCCCAACGTCTTGCGCTGTTTGCGTTCCAGGAAAAGGTAAAAGCGAATCTCATACCACAGGTTTTTCCACCACTCGGATTTCCACACCGGCAGGTAGAAGATTTCGCGGGCAAACTTATTGCCCACCAGCGCCCAGTAAATTCGCACCGCAAAACCGATCGCAAAAACATAGGCCGAAATGAAATGGATCAGTCGCATGTTGCCCATGAAGAAATGATTGCTCGCCTCTCCGCCCACGGACGACAGGGGATTTGCGATCAGGTAACCGGTCGCCGCAAGCACCAGGAAACTGATGGTGTGAAGCCAGTGCCAGATGCGCACCGGCGCCTCAAACACATAGACAGGTTTCAGGTTGGCCGGATCGTGAGGACCACTCGCCACATTGCTGCTCATGTCACTGCCCTCCTGTTAGCGAACTTTCACAGTTGTCAGTTGCTGGCCATCCGGCGCCATGACATGGGTTGAACACGCCAGGCAGGGATCGAAACTGTGGAGTGTGCGCAAGATCTCCAGTGGCTGTTCCGGATTCGCCATCGGCGTCCCCAGCAACGCGGCCTCGTAGGCGCCGATATTGCCAGCCGGATCACGGGGTGATGCGTTCCACGTGGTCGGAACCACCGCCTGGTAATTTTCAATCCTCGTATTCTTGATGTGCAACCAGTGTCCCAAAGCACCACGTGGGGCCTCGGAGAATCCGACGCCCTTCACATCGCTCGGCCAGCTTGTCGGTTCCCACATGTCCATATTTGCCGTGGCCGTATCACCAGCTTTCAGATTGGCAAGCATGTTGTCGTATACGACACGCATATTGTGCGCGGCCCAGGAACACTCAAGGCCGCGGGCAGCCGTGCGACCGAGCGTGGAGAAGAGTGCCGTTAGCGGCAGACCGAGATCGTGTAGCAGGCCGTCAACCTGGTCCTTAATGTCTTCGCGGCCACGCGCATAGGCCACGACGTAACGCGCCAGCGGGCCGACCTCCATCGCATTGCCGCGCCAGCGCGGTGCCTTGACGAAAGAATACTTGGCGTTTTCATCAATCTCTTCGATGTTGGTCTTACTGCCCTTGGTGTTGGGGCCGAGTTCGAAATGCGATTCGGTAATGCCGTCCCAGGGATGCAGGCCCTTGGTCTCGTCCGGGTACTTGTACCAGGAATGATTCACGAACTCCTGGACCTGTTCGGGATCACGCACGTCCACATCGTGCACGTTGGACAGGTCACCGTCGACGATGGCGCCGCCCGGCAGCATCATGTTTTCATTTGACCAATCGTTCGCGACGATCGGAAAATCGCCGTACGCCAGCAGGTTCTTGCTCGACAGGCCGCCGCCGTAGTTCCAGTCGGTGTAGAACGACGCTATAGCTTTGAGATCGGGGATATAGACCTGGTCGATAAACTCAATGGAGCGATCGATGATGGACGATACCAGGTTGAGCGATTCCATATTGATGCCACCGGTTCCGTCGAGACTGAAGGAACAAGGCATGCCACCCACGACCCAGTTTGGATGCGGGTTGCGACCACCGAAAATCGTATGGATCTTTACGATCTCGCGCTGGAAGTCGAGTGCCTCGAGATAATGGGTGACTGCCATCAGGTTGGCCTCGGGCGGCAACTTGTAGGCCGGGCTTCCCCAGTAAGCATTTGAGAACGGCCCGAGCTGACCGGACTCGACGAAGCGCGTCAGACGCGCCTGGGTATCGCGAAAATAGCCCGGCGAGGACTTCGGCCAGCGTGAAATGCTTTGCTGCAACGCTGAGGTTGCCTTGGGGTCAGCTTTCAGAGCGCTGACAACGTCGACCCAGTCGAGCGCGTGCAGGTGATAAAAATGTACCAGGTGATCCTGGGTGTACTGCGCCAGCATCATCAGGTTGCGGATGTGGTTGGCATTAGTCGGGATCTGAATACCAAGGGCATCTTCGACCGCACGTACCGAAGTCAGGGCATGCACGCCGGTGCAAACGCCACAAATTCGTTCGGTAAACGCCCAGGCATCACGCGGATCGCGTCCTTTGAGGATAATCTCGAGACCCCGCCACATGTTGCCGGTGGAGACCGCGTTGCGAATTACGTTGTTCTCATCGACATTAACTTCGATGCGAAGATGGCCCTCGATACGACAAATCGGGTCTACCACGATGCGCTGTCCGCTGGTATCGAGTGCAAAACCATTGGCGGTTATTGACTCAGTCATGGCTGACTCCTCCCCTGTTGCTGTCTCGCGAATGGCTGATGACCGACGCTGCAGCGTGTGCCGCGACACCCAGCGCGGCAGCACCGGCGAGGATTCCGCCAACCTTGTTCGCGGTGGACTCGACCCGACCAGCGACATTGAGGTCGGTCACAGAGTTATAGAAGGAACCTCGATCCCAGAAATTGTCTTCGGCGCAGCCAAGGCAGCCGTGGCCGGACTTCACCGGCCAGGACAGGCCACCGTTCCACTCAACAGTCGAACAGGCGTTGTATGTCGTCGGCCCCTTGCAGCCCATCTTGTACAGGCAGTAACCTTTGCGTGCTCCCTCGTCATCGAAACGCTCGACGAACTGACCGGCATCGAAATGCGCTCGCCGGTAGCACTTGTCGTGCAGGCGCTGGCCATAAAACATCTTCGGCCGGCCCTGACGATCCAGTTCCGGGAAGCGGTCGAATGTCAGCATATAGGTAATGACACCAGTCATGACTTCGGCAATGGGCGGGCAGCCGGGCACCTTGATAATCGGCTTGTCGGTAATGACCTTGTGAATTGGCACCGCTCGGGTTGGATTCGGATGTGCGGCCTGTACGCATCCCCAGGAAGCACATGATCCCCAGGCAATGATGGCTTTGCTGTGAGCTGCCATGCGGCGCAGTTTCTCCACATACGGTTTGCCGGCCTGGATGCAGTACATGCCATCCTCGTTCAAAGGCGGATTGCCCTCACAGGCGAGGATGTAGTTGCCGTCGTATTTGGCGATGGTTTGTTCGAGAATTTCCTCTGCCTGGTGGCCAGCAGCGGCCATTATTGTGTCATCGTAATCCAGCGAAAGCATCGAGAGGATCACGTCGCCCGCCAACGGGTGGCCGGAGCGGATAAAAGATTCGGTGCAACAGGTGCATTCGAGGCCGTGCAGCCATATTACCGGCGTACGAGGTTTGGTTTCGAGTGCATGTGCGATCGTGCCTGCGAACTCGGGAGCAAGCCCGAGCCCTGCTGCAGTAAGGCTGCAGAACTTCACAAAACTGCGGCGCGTAACGCCATGCTCGCGCATGGCCTCGTAAAAGGTCTGTTGACTACCCATCTGCCTTGTACTCCCTCGACATGATGCCTGCTGGAATCCGGTCGCGGGCAGAGCCCCCACAAACTGCCCTTGCCGACTGTCTGATGGGTGGGACGAAAAACAAGTGCATACCGCCCCACAATTTGCAGTCTAGTACAAACCTCAAGCGACGCGCATACGTATATACAAGTATAAGAGGGTGGTAAGTTACCCGATGCCCTGGCCTAAGCGGCCGTATCTAACGTTGAACGGAGTCACCCCGGTCTGACACGCGCGAAAGTTGCTTTGAGCAACGGCGGGGTCATCAACGTGGTCACAATGACCATCATCACGAGCGCGGAGAACAGTTCATCGCTGAACACACCAAGGCTCTTGCCGATGGATGCGAAAATCAGCCCGACCTCGCCGCGGGGTACCATGCCCATACCAACAGCGAGACGGTTGCTACCTCGCGCGGCACCCAGCCCGCACAGCAGTTTACCGATCACGGCGGCGACGATCAGGCCGAGTCCCATGATGATTACGTGCGGATCAAGGAACGTCTCCAGCTTGACCTGGATACCCATCAGTACGAAGAAGATAGGCACCAGGATCACTTCAAGCGGTGAGATCAGATCGCGGATCGTGTATCGGTGTTCCTTGACGTTTCCCCACTTTTGAAAATAGCCATCATGCAGAATCACACCTGCGGCGAATGCGCCGACGATAGTGGCGAGACCCACCAGATTTGCCAGCCAGGCCAGAGCCATGACAAACAGAAAAGAGACGAACATCTTGGCCTCGACAATATCAAGGTGATCCAAAGCCTTGATGGAGATGCGCAGAAAGTGCGGTCCAAGCATAAATGCTGTTATCAGGAATACGGCCGCCAATGCCACTGTTTGCAGTGCACTGCCCAGCTCAAAAGCACCCGACACGATTATTCCGGAGACAATCGCCAGCATGACCAGGCCCAGTACATCATCAATGATAGCTGCGCCCATAATGACTCGGGATTCGTGTGCCTGCACTTTGCCGAGATCCTGAAGAACGCTTGCTGTTATGCCTATGCTCGTCGCACCCAGCGTTGCGGCGACGAACAATTCGACATTTACGGATAGCTCCGGCATAAACACACGCGCCGTCATGAATCCAAGCACGAATGGCATGATCACGCCCAGCAGCGCCACTCTCAATGACTCGCCACCAACTTTCCGCATCTCTTTGACGCTGGTTTCGAGACCCACCAGGAACAGCAGGAAAATGACGCCGTAACGGGAGAACACATCGACCGTATGGGCCACTCGGGTGAGCTCCGCACCGCCCGGGCCATGCAGGATATTGAGAATAGTGGCTGCATCCTCAGGTCCCAGCGCCTCAACTGCAGCTTGCTCCACTGATCCGCCTGTCAATGACATCTCAACGATATCAAAAATCGCCGGAACTTCACGCAATACAAGGAGAAATTCCACGCTAAACAGGTAGCCGATGGTTCCCAGCGCGACGCCCATAAGAAGCTCGCCGAGTACCGATGGTTGCCCCAGTTTACGTGCGGCGAAACGGCCCAACACGGCAAAAAACAAGATGCCGGTGACACCTAGAATGACCGGGGCTACGGGATCGGCGTACGGACGATCACTACTCAATGCGACAGCTACCGTCGCTACAAGCAGCAGCAGTATCACCAGGAGGATTTTCGTCAACAGAGACATAGTTGCTCAGAGTCCGCTATTCTTCATCGTTCATGAAGGAACATCAGGCTCATTCAATTTAACTGTAGAACAGGTATTGATGCTTCGTAATCTCGGCATTTACCTATTCTTCTGGCCGCCCCCTGCGAGTACCTTGATGCTGCAGATGTTGTGCGCTGCTCGCGGAGGACATGGTGATGAGCACGAGACAAAGCAACCCGAAAGTGGTCGAGTTAGATACCGGGCGACTGTTCGGGATCGCTGTTTTATGGTCGCACCACTGGTACTTGTCGGCACCAAAACGCGCCTGACCATCATCAATGGACACCGGCACGATATTGAGATCTCGGTATAACTCACAATCCGGATGTCGTTATGCGTACCCGCCGTGTCTTTGGTGATCGCTATGACTCGAGGACCATCGTGCCTGTAACCACTGCACGTCCTGCGACTCCGCTCTTGGCAGAATTTGCCGGCAATCCACCCGTCAGAATTGCGAAACGCCTGTTTCACGCAACACGACCGAAGTTTTTCCCCGCATCTGTGCTGCCAGTTTTCGTCGGTACTGCCTGGGGTGTAAAGGTTTCGGGTCAATTCGATGCAACGGTGTTTGCGCTGGCTCTGCTGGCGACCGTCTGCGTTCACGCCGGCAGCAACGTCATCAACGACGTCGGCGATGATTCAGGGGGAACGGATCGGCAGAATTCCGAGCGAATCTATCCATACACCGGCGGCTCGCAATTCATTCAGGTCGGGATCATGGACACCTTCGCCATGGCCAGACTCGGTATCAGCCTGCTGGCCGTTGCGGGTATGGCGGGACTTCTCCTGTTGTTGGCGAAAGGACCCATGATCCTGGTATTCGGCCTGGCTGGTGTAATCCTCGGTATTCTTTATTCAGTGGGTCCTCTTAAATTGAGCGCACTGGGCCTGGGTGAGTTTGCTGTAGCGATCGCTTTTGGTGTAATTCCTGTGACCGGAGCTGCGTGGTTGCAGAGCGCCACGCTGGACAACGCCGTTTTTGTTTATTCAGTACCGGTCAGTGCGTGGGTGGCGGCGATCCTGCTGATCAATGGAGTTCCGGATATCAAGGCAGATGGTGCGACGGGAAAACGAACATTGCCAGTACGACTCGGGTTGGTCGGCACCTCACGCCTCTATTTTATTATTCACCTGATTGCGGTTGCTGCCGTCATGCAACTGACAGCAGTGCAATTACTGCCGATAGCGGCACCGTTGCTACCGATCGCTTTGCTGTTGATAGCTTTCAAAGCCGCGGCAGCCGTAGAACGAGGCATCGAAGATCGCGAAGGAATGACGCGCGCGATCGAATCGACGCTTGCTATTCACGCGATCGGTTCGGTGTGGCTAATCGCCTGCGTATTGTTTGCTCACTTCTGGTCGACTTGAGAGTTCTGTTGCGAATAACACAATAAGAAAAGGGGCCGGCACTAAAGATTAATTCCAAATTGCGGCGAGCGGTCCTGGTCGAAATAGCGGGGGGATACTGCCAGGTTTTTTTACGGGCGTGGGGCAATGTATTGATTGAATCCGACAGGTCATCTTCGGTTCAGGCTGAATCATACTGCCTACCGCAGCGATCGTAGCTCCGATTCAATGTTATCCAGAATTTGTTCCTGAGTGGGCTTTGCCTGCCATAACCCGGAAGGAGCCAACCTGAACTCGTAATAGAAGTCCTCCGTTGCTCCTGATGAATCCATCAGCGCGAAATATATGTCATTAAAGTCAGGCGCCGAGCTGCCCCCAAAGGCACTTTCAAAGCTGTCCATGCTTTCCTGCGTCAACTGGTCATAACGAATCTTAATTGGTAGCTGAAAATAGCAATTATAATGTTGTTCTTCTCGCTCACAGTCGTACAACAAGCGAGCATCCTCGTACTGCAACTCAATTCCTATTGACGCGCGACCCGGTTGTCCACTCATCGCAAATAGAATCGTGAGCGCTGTGTCCTGTTGACCATGCAGCAGGTGCCCGTTGATGTGATCAAAACCTGTCTTATCGACATGGCGCCGCATCATTGCCAGTCGAATTTCCTCAGTCGTTGGCGGGCAATACATACCGACAAAATTCTGATCGGCACAGCTGGAAGGGCTTCGGCCCCCGCTTTTAATCAATTGTTTTTCCAGGGCAGAAGTGCGCGTAGCAGCCCCCTCAGGAGTATCGGAATATCTGGCATCCATTGAGGCTTGAATACTTTCTACGTATTCTCTTCGTGCCTGCTCCATTTTTCTCCGATGTTCCGCTATGGCGATGGCACGTTTCTCCGCCTCTATGCGTTTTCTTTCTCGTGCCGCTTCGGCGTTCACAAGTATCGGCGCTGCCTGTTCGCAGGTGATGGGTATGTAGCCGTCAGGGCGGTAGCCGTTTGCTTTAATCAGTTTGTGCTCATAAGCATTGCGTACATCCTGGCAACCACGAAGCAGCAACAGCTCTCTATCTGAGTTAACGCAAGCCTGTAGATGTTGCGTGGACTGTTCCGCTACGTAGTCATCGCAAGCTTGCAGAAAAAGCGGCAGAGGTCCGCGGGCATTTTTCGCCGCTGTCATTATCGTTTTGCAATCATCTACGGCAATATTATCTGTATTAATCCGTACTGCTTGTGCACTGGCGACGCCGTCGCGGTAAGCGCGTTGTAGTTCTGTACATGAGGGTAGTGTCAGGCGAGCGTTATTGACCAGTACTGGTGCCACTCCAGCAACACAATTGCGAAAAAACTCTTCGCCGTCATTATGGCTGATACATTGAGCCCAATAGGGCGGTTCGCCGATCGAAAGCTCTATGACCTTTGCGAAAGTTTCACAATCCGGAATGGGTGTGTCACCTTTGAAAGGGTTTTCCGCCTTGCCGTTTTTGTTTGCAATTGTCGTAGCTGACTTAATGGTGCGATAGTACAGCGACCGATATTCTTGCTGGTTGGCATACGCCGTGACCGCAAAAAAGCGTGCAACATGAAAGAAATCAGATAAGTCAGCGCAGGTCAGTGCTGGGTTAGCCAGGTTGATAATGCGGTGGTTGACAGATATACGATTCCTCTGTGCCCCCAAATCCGTAAATATGCCATATGAATTTTGAATGCATTGGTATAACGCTTCTTTATCCTGGATATCGACATCGGCGTAACAACTATAGGCCGGTGTTAGTGCGGCGACAAAAGCGTCATTGCTGGCGACGGTCGCGGCGTCGATAGGCCTGGAAGCTATAGACAGGTTCACGGATTTTGCGGCAACCTTGAAACTCACGTCGATTTTGTGACGGGCCGATTCGCTATATTCCTGACACTTGCCACCGATTTTCTTCCCCACCTGGCAATTGCTGTCATCTATACCCAGGTCCTGCTGGAGGGAATTGTAGAGATCAACAATAGCTTGATCCTCAATAACGTTCTTTTTTCCCAGGCGATTCTCCGCATACACAATCCTAAATACCCGACCCTCGCGTTCTGAAATTTTCACCTGGAAAGTGCCGATATCTGAAGTTCGTTTGTAGGTAAAAATCGTTCGGTTCTTTTTCTGAGCCACTTGCGTACTCGAAAGTGTATAGCCGTCACCTGTCAGCTTTTCGTGTAATTCTGGCGCCGATAACTGGAGTGAGATTCCCTGCCATTCAAAATCCAGCAGGGCTTGATTGGAAATCTCGGCCTGGCCAACATGCGGAACCAGCATCGACAGAAAAGTCAGGTAAAAAGCTGGTTTTCGCGAAGTGGTTTCGCCATTACACGGTCGAGTCATATTGATCACCCCTGCGTGACTTTGTGGGACCAGCCTAAGATTTCTTTTCTTTCGATCTTGCGAGAATTGACATAATGCTGATAACAGAAGTCTACACCAATGAAAAAGCAGATTATTGAAACACTCCAACACCTTATGCCAATGAGGCTTTCCCAATAGTGGGGAATAGCGCAAGAGTCGTTGAGGTGGAATGTCCGTGCCGCAGTACAGCAATACGGTACTTAGGAGAATGATCTGGATGCACGGGCGAAATTGATGCGGGGCGACGGCGTACTTATCCTGGGTGGGACGCGGCGTACGCAATAATGGGGCCGGTTGCTATTCCTACCTCTGGAGCCAGGTGCTCGACGCTGACAGCACAAAACGGATTCAGGAGAACGGTGACCCTATTCGCGAGACCCTGCTCGCGCGCGGTAACAGCGTTGACACGATGACGCTTCTCAGAAACTATCCGTCCATCGAACCATTTCTGGATCGATTGGGATCGAACCAGAGCGCCGCAACCGGCATACAGTCAGTCGCTGCAGAGAAGACACGCCTGTGCGCTCTCCCGAGACGTCTGGTTTATACTGATTTCTGGCGATTTTGGCCGCGAAAATACTATAATGTAAGAATAATAATAATATTCGGAGCAAGTATGCCCGACCAGATCTTCATCTCCTATCGCCGCGACGATGCGGCCTATGTCACTGGTCATATCAATGACCGGCTGCGCAAGGAGTTTGGCAATGAGGCCGTGTTTACCGATGTAGACAGTCTGGCGCTGGGCGTCGATTTCCGTACCGTTCTCGATGATACGGTCGCCAAGTGCCACATTCTCCTGGCGGTGATCGGGGACAACTGGATATCGGTCAAAAACAAAGACGGCCAGCTCCGGCTGCATGATCCAGCCGATTTCGTGCGAATTGAAATCGAATCTGCGCTGCAGCGAAACATTCCGGTTATTCCTCTGTTGGTCGCGGGTTCAAAGATGCCGACAGAAGATGAATTACCGGAGTCCCTGCAAAACCTCGCGTTTCGCAATGGAACCCAAATCAGGCCTGCCCCCGATTTTCATACCGATATGGATCGGCTCATCTATAACCTGAACAAGCACCTGCGCTTGATTCGGGCGAAAGAGCAGAGTGAAAACCTGCCCGCTACTGTATCGCCTGCGGGTCCTACCGAGAAACCGGATCAAGGTCAAACGCTCGCAGAGGTCAATCCGAAACGCGATGCTGACACGGCGAAAAGCGATTTTGCTGAAGTCGACGTGCGACTTGAGGAGGATGACAAGAAGCGTAAGCAGGCGGAGTTGGGAACCGCGCCTGACGCGCGCAAAAAAGGAGGTGCGGTACGAACATTGCTCCTATTCGTCGGTTTTCTTCTCGCGGCCGGCGCTGGGTCATTCGTCTATGTGAAGTACCAGGAACAGATTCGGACAACGAACGCGGCGTTGGCATCGATTCAGAAAGCAGCGGCCGATGCGGAAGCAATGCGGGAAGCCGATGCCATTGCGGCAGCCCAACGTGAAGCTGATGCTATTGCTCAGGCTGACCGCGACGCGAATGCGCTTGCGGAAGCGAATGATAAGACCGATGTTCTGAATGAGACCCCTCCCACCACAGCCGTAGCCGATCCCGATGCGGGTCCTGCGGCGGATCCGCAGGCTGATGCCAAACTCCTGGCGGCTGTCCAAGCCATACTGAACGCCGATGCCGATGCCGATGCCGATGCCGACGCCAAGCTTGCGGCGGAAGAAGAAGCGGCAGCAGAAGTAGAAGCAGAAGCGAAACGGGCAGCCGATGCCATAGAGGAAAGCAAACGCGCCGCACAAGCGCAGGCCGCGGCGAAGCAAAAGGCGGTGGCCGATGCCGAAGGCAAACGAAAGATCGATGCAACGAGAGCCCTTAGAGAAGGCATTTCGCTCGCCGGGTTCGGAGACCATGCTGCAGCCATTCAGAATTACGCCGAAGCCATTCGGCTTGGTGTCGACACCCCGGCATTTGCATACCGGCAAAGGGGTGCTTCGTACCACGCTCTTGGAGACTATCAGGCCGCCATTAAGGACTACGAAGAAGTACTGCGACTGGAACCTCAGGACGCCAATGTTTATTACAAACGGGCCGTTTCATATTACGCGCTTCAGAACTATGAGGCAGCGGTTAGCGACTGCAACGACGCCATTCGACTCGACCCCGAATTTGCGGCGGCGTATTCGATTCGAAGTTCCTCGTACAAATCGTTGGGGTATCTCGACAAAGCCGCAAATGACCGCGCAATGATCGAACAACTGCAATCCGGACGGAACGATCCGCCCTGAGCGCTGTTCTTGAGCCTGACAATCAGCGGTCCCGACTTGAGGCCACAAACTATTCAGTTCGACCGCACCAACCCGGCTAACGGCTCATCCTGAATATTTTGCCCTGTACCAGCGATCTCTCGCAGTGCATCGTAATCCACTGCGCGTGTTTGCGTCAGGGACGCATTGCCCAGTACGTGCGGGATGCGGTACGCAATAAATGGGCCGGATACAGTTTCCCAATAATGGCAATAACAACAGCCAATAATGAAACAACATGGCCGGATATCATGTTGATAATCCCCGCATCGTCATTAAAATCAGCTTATCGAATCCGGCGCCGGGAACGACTGGCACGAATCCGAATTTTCTTGTTTCGATCTATTGGCTATGTTCTTGAACCCGCGCAATGCAAACTACAGGATGCCAGTGGGCCTTGGTGCAACTACTCAAACGATGGCAATGGTGAAGAAAAGACCCCGGTCCTTATTATTCACAGCATTTGCGGTCGCGTTGACGGGCCGCTCCATGATCCACCCGGCGTTCGGCCAGGCAGCGGATGAAGAGCCGATTGCGGAACTTGTGGAACCGGTAGAACCTTCGAAACTTGAAGACCTTGAAGACCTTGAAGACCTTGAAGACCTTGAAGACCTTGAAGACCTTGAAGAGTTTGAAGAGTTTGAAGAGTTTGAGGAACTTGAGGAACCGGAGATAGATGTTCAGGGATCCATCGACGTTGCCGAAGAGCAGCGAGGTATTGTCCTGGACGGAGATTTGCGCCTGGGCTTCATTTTCACCGGTGAGGACTTTCAGGGCATAATATCCGGTGACGCCGGGCATTTGCGTGCCCGTTGGCGGCTTCGGTCTGTCTGGGGCATCTCGGAACGAACCAGAGCGGTCGGCCGGGTGTCAGGCATTTGCTCCGCGATAGAATGTAGTCCCGACTTTATCTTGCAGCCGGAAATTCCCACGCCAGCGGGGCTTGACGACGGTCAGATCACTATTGACTCGTTGTTTTTCCAGTGGTTTCGAACCGAGAAATTCAATGTCGCGGTCGGCCGAATGGAAACCAAATTCGTTGCCCGCGGCGGCGTATATGCAAAGTCACTCGATCGAAATGACAGCAACAATTTGCGGGTCAATTGGACCGACGGAATACACACTTCCTATAAAGCGCGTAATGGCTGGAACTCGAACATGATACTGCAATACAACTCAGCCAACGGTCCGAGCAACGTGCGACGATTCCCGTTGGATTTCTCAGACAGCCAATCGAGAGTTTCGACCTTCCTTGCATTCGAAAACGTGCAGCCCAAACGTCACCTGGTGCAGCGCGCGCTGGATATTACTTACATGCCGTCCGCGCTGAACAAAAGCGGCATTGAAGGTGGACGGGTGGAGGATTACTGGGCATTTGTTGCGCGTACAGCAGCGCGTTGGCCAGCACGATCGGAAGGTTGGCGGTTGCGTTTTTCATCTGAGGTAGGCTATGCGCCTGCGACACCCGACAAAACGGCTGCCGGCATCATCGGAACGGGAGACGCCAGCGGCCTGGCCTGGAATGTCACGGCGAGTATCATGGAGTTTCTACCAAATCACAGTATTGGCATTAATTTCGCACAAACTGACGCTGGCTGGTTAGTGTCACCACAATATTCCGGCAATGAGCAATTGCTGGAGGTGCGTTATATGTGGCGGCCGACGGATCGATTGACACTGGACGTGCGCGGACGATGGCGTGACGAATTAAAGCAAAGATTACTCGAAGATCCGGATCGCGATCGCTTCGACTTTTATGCGCGGGTCACCTGGTCATTTACAGTGAATGATTTCGCTTACTAGGGGCAAGCACAAAATTCGGCGTAGCTCCTTTTAGGCGCAGATTCACCCGCCGGGTTGGCGCGGATCGCATTAGCCATTGAATGATCTTCTTATCGGCATCGACGACAACAAATCGCTCTCCGGCTGGCAATGAGTTGTCGGAAATATGAAGGCAAGCTTCACACGACGCCCTGTCAATGAGGCTGAGCTGCCGACTCTTTCTTCCGTCCTGAGGTGTGAGAGTGGACGATCCTCCATTTACCTTCCATCCTCTCAAGAATCGCTGTTCCGCGGCCTTCTACTGCGATTGGTCCTTGCTCCGTATCCGCAGCAAGTTCGTAGCGGAACGAGGTGTAAGCCAGGTCACCTCTTACCTGCGGTTCAATCGCGAAGTATCGATATTCAATATTACTGAGCGCTTCCATTTCTGGCCGCAGGTGATGATCACGGTAGTCTTCCCAGCCATGATTCACCCCAGCGCCCTCGATGATATGGATACCCTTGCCTGGCGCATAGATCTCGCCCAACGGATCGAGGTCTCCTGCCTGAATGAGTGCGGCAACAGACTCCATCAGCGAGCGAATTTCTGAGGTCTCGCCATCTTGCGCGGAGACGTTGAGTGACAGCGTGAGCGCTGAAAAAATCAGGGAGACAGTGATCAATTGAAGGCGCATGGTTTCCTCGGCAGATTGTTTGCGAACGGGTACCCTGGCACGGGTTCCCCAACTATATGTCAGTGGCCGTCTTGGTACCATTAAATAAGTCCACCGGGTAACTATGATCGTCAACCAAGACATTTATCCAAAATGTTCCTCTTCAACTTTTCGGGGTCGTTGATTGTTTCGTAGAATTCTGCGATGTACCGGGCCGCTTTCTCTCTGTGCTTGCCCTCAAGCGCGATTGGTAACAGCGCGGCTTCGATTGCCGCGCGGCGCTCATTGAATATCGCCATCGTCGCCTCGAGTTGTTTGAGGTTGCTGCAACGGCCACGGTACACTCTTTGTCGAACTGAACGAATTTTCAAACTCTCTGCTGGCTCTGCATAGCGCGTATTGATCAGCCCGGCCTGGTCGAAATCATATGGCAGTGCAATCCAACCATTTTCTGCTCCCGGCGCAGCGATCAGTTTACTGTTGTGACAGCAATCTTCGTTGAGTGGACTCCGCAGCAGCGACCAGTCAGTATTGCCGATGAGATACTGAAACAATGTAAGCTTGCTGGTATGCGCGGGATCAAGCTTGGAGTATTTAACTGTTTTCAGACTCAGCTCCTCCATGCCGTAGCGCGCCGCCACCTCTTGATCGGTTTCGATAAAGAAGGCTTTTTGTATTTCGTCTTCGCGCTTCCCACTGGAATCGTGATAGGTAACGTTCAGCATCCGCACGCGAAAAGAACGGCCCGAGAGCACATTGAACGCTCCATAGACACTAAATTCCTGCAACAAATATCGTTCGAACTCATCGCGAGATCGACAGCGAGTGACAACTTTTAACTTGTTCTGGCCCGCGAAAAGCGTGCCTTTGGTTTCTTTGCGTTTGAGGTTGATTTTAAGTGGCGGGAAACTGCAATACT
This sequence comes from uncultured Woeseiaceae bacterium, assembly GCA_964446495.1. GTDB lineage: Bacteria > Pseudomonadota > Gammaproteobacteria > Steroidobacterales > Woeseiaceae > JAADHU01. The sequence goes on from CAYUOY010000021.1 coordinate 28,117, forward strand.
CCAGCCTGGATTTGCCTCGCGTGTTCATTTTGATTTGCAGCGTTACGGCCCGGCCGTCGTCTTCCGTGTAGTGTAGCAGGCCGTCGACTTCCGGTTTTCTTTCGGCCTTCGCAATTATTGTCTGCATCGGTACTTCAAAAGTAATATTAAGTACGTCATCCGATGCAAACAATGGCAACGCATCGCGATCGGCGTTTGCAGAAACAACACCAAAAAGAGTGAGGAGGAATAAAAGTTTTTGAAAGAACAGCACTAACCGACTCCTTCTTTACGGCAATTTGACCCGCCCGACGTTCCAGTAATCTCCAGAGTCGGTCGGATTCAGATTATAGTGAATTTGCACAATATAGGCGAAATACCGCTATTCTTGCACCTGGTTGCCGACTGAGCAGCTTACGAAACTCGGTTCGGTGGTCGCATTCACGCGTCCCGAACGTCCAAGATGAATATGAGATAAATAGTCGCCCTGTTGCGTCACGGCGACCACAATTGGCAGTCAGTTTAGTCCGTTTTTACGCTGAGCACCCCGGAATCTTCTCCAAATGACGGCAGTGTCCTGAGATCCGGCCCTTACTTGCCCGCTTTCCCGCCAATGGCTGTTTCAGACCAGTCGGCACCCTCGGTAACCGCCTCTGCGTTGATCCACTCCAGTCCCCTGGCGGAAAACACGCATGCTGTGTGCTCCAAGATGAGAGGTCGCTGCCGTCAAGTCGAGCAGCGACGGGAACTTGAACACCGCACTGAAACCCGCCAGACTGTGCCCATCGCGGCAACTCATTGAAAAAGACCTGCTCAGATTGCCGGACACGGCGTTCGAAGAACTTGAGCGTGTCGGTGCGAGAGTCAAGCTGACCGCGGCCGCACTGCAAAAAACCATCGGTTTCGCGATGCAGGATGCTTTGTCAAACTTCGCATCCGGTATGCTGATTCTTCGGTTAATTTCTTAGTCAGGCCGTGGGTCAGGACGGAAGATTATTGGGATGTTTACTGGGACGTCACGCGAGCTGTAAAGCTGGGATTGGACAAAGCCGGTATTTCTATCCCGTTTCCCCAGCGCGACGTGCATGTGCATGAAAGTCGTCCAACCGAAGTGTAATGCGCCAGTTGCTAGACTGCGTTGTATCGTGCGCTTCACCGGTTCCATACCGGGCACAGGATCGAAGCTGAAATCACTTCACTCGACCCGGTTTCGCTCTGCCCCCGGTTGTTTGTCTACGTGAGGTGATCCTCCGAACGTTGGGTAAGGAATATGAAACTATTCACGTCTGTCCTGTTTCGCTGGGCCTTTTTCAGGGTGTTGATGGGGCGTTATGTATCTGTTGATAAACCCAAACGGGGACGTTACTCGAAACGCCAGCTCAGGGTTCTCTATCGAAAGGTTGTAGACGAACGACAAGCGTTGATGCGAAATACAGATTTGACGAAGTACAAGAGCTACGGAAACCGTCTCATGGTTTTTTCCGGAATTTTAAGTCTCGGTGGTTACAGAGCGTTACGCAGTGAAGGCGTGACGCATCGATATGCGACGTTATTGGTTGCTGATGTTACCTGGAAACTATACATCTCTGGTGCACAACTGTTTTGGTTGCTTGCGGGTCTGGCAGCAAGAGAGCCTCAGAAGAGGTTGAACGTTACGCTGAGAATGCTTTGCAGGTTCCCGTTTAGCCCGGACCAAAAAGGGTATCAGTACGAAGTGCGTACTATGCCGGATCATCTGTCCATGGACTTTACGCAATGCGTGGTTCATCAATTCATGAAAATTGCAGGAAGCCAGGAGGAAATGGACTTTTTCCGCAACAGTTGGTGTCTGTATGACTTTTCTTTACCGGGCTACCTGACAGAGGGAGGCGACTACGAACGCGAACATACTTTGTCACATGGCGACAATGTATGCGACATGAAGTGGTTTGCAAAACCGATACAAACGGATGAGTCAGAACAGTCCAACAGTTAGGGGCGATCTGAGCCGGATCACGCTCAGCGTGCCCGGCCTACAGTCTCACCAGCTCCGCCAAAATCAAACTGAATGTAGAAATCGATTTCGACGGCAGCGTTTACAGTTTCGGTGTGTGCTTCACGTTCGACTGACAGTGGAAAATTGCCGAAATAGTGCATCTTTGTTCCGGGAGGAGTATGGGAACTAGTCACCAAAGCCAAAAGCATCGTATCATCACGACATGCAGCCAATGATTTCAATGCAGGGCCTCACCAAGATCTATGCCGGTGGGTTTGAGGCTCTCAAGAATATTAATCTGGACATCGAGCGTGGCGAGATATTTGCGCTGCTCGGCCCTAACGGTGCTGGCAAGACGACACTGATCAATATCGTCTGCGGCATCGTGAATGCCACCTCCGGCGACGCCTATGTCGATGGACACAACATCAAGAGCGACTATCGGATCACCCGTTCCATGATCGGGCTCGTGCCGCAGGAGTTGTGCAGCGAATCCTTCGAGTCGGTCTGGAATACAAGCAATTTCAGTCGGGGTCTGTTCGGTAAACCCGCCAATCCGAAACATATCGAAAGGGTGCTGAAGTCACTTTCTCTGTGGGACAGAAAAGACACGATCAGCATGGAACTGTCTGGCGGTATGAAACGCCGCGTCTTAATAGCCAAGGCGCTCGCGCACGAACCGGAAGTATTGTTTCTGGACGAACCAACCGCCGGCGTCGATGTCGAGTTGCGCCAGGATATGTGGAATGTAGTTGCCGCGCTTCGGGACCAGGGCGTCACTGTCATTCTAACGACTCATTACATAGAAGAGGCCGAACAATTGGCCGACCGGGTAGGCGTAATCAATGACGGCGAGATTATTCTGGTCGAAGACAAAGAAAAACTGATGCGTGAAATGGGCAAGAAAGAGTTGGTCCTAAATCTGAATGAACCGCTTGCCGAGATTCCGGTATCACTGGGCGAATACAGGCTTGAACTCAGTGAGGATCGCCGCGAACTCAAATACACTTACGACACACAGCGCGAACGAACCGGTATCACGGAATTACTGGGTGGGCTCAATGAGGCGGGCATTCATTTCGCTGATTTACAGACATCGCAAAGCTCGTTGGAAGATATTTTTGTCGATCTGGTGCATCAGGACCGATGAATGTTCACGCAGTCAAGGCGATCTATCGCTATGAGATGGCACGCATGCGTCGCACAGTCGTGCAAAGCGTTGTTGCACCAGTTCTGTCGACGTCGTTATATTTCGTCATTTTCGGCTCGGCGATCGGGTCACGGATAACCGAGATCGATGGGATCAGTTACGGTTCCTTCATCGTTCCCGGCCTGATCATGTTGGCCGTGATGACAGAAAGTATTTCAAATTCGTCCTTCGCCATATATTTTCCAAAGTTCACTGGCACGATATTCGAAGTGTTGTCGGCACCCGTGTCTTACGGCGAAGTGGTACTCGGTTATGTAGGTGCCGCGGCCACCAAGTCGATGATTGTTGCCGCAATCATTCTCGCGACCGCGAGCCTGTTTGTCGATATCGAGATCATGCACCCGGTCATTATGGTCGTATTCCTGCTGCTGACGTGTATCTCCTTTTGCCTGTTTGGCTTTATTCTCGGGATCTGGGCGACGGGCTGGGAAAAGCTGACAATCGTGCCGGTGCTGATCATTATGCCGCTCACCTTTCTTGGCGGAACATTCTATTCGATCAGTATGTTGCCGCCGGTATGGCAGACCATCAGCCTGTTTAATCCGGTAGTCTATTTGATCAGCGGATTTCGCTGGAGCTTCTATGAAAATGGTGACGTCAGTGCGGTTCTGAGCCTGAGCGTCACACTCGGATTCCTGGTGCTTTGTTTGCTGGTGGTGCGCTGGATCTTCAAGACTGGCTATCGGCTACGCAGCTAGCAGCCCGGCGAAAACCCGTATTTTCAACAGGGTGCTAGTCAGGTTAGGGCGACGGGCCATGTCTTTTTACGTTCGACTTCGCCGATGGATAATATATTGAGAGGCTCTATGACCGCACTACGCACACCCGATTCACGCTTTCAAAACCTCCCTGGCTATGACTTCGATGCCAATTACCTCGACGTTGACGGCCTGCGTATGCACTACGTCGACGAAGGTCCGCGCGATGGTGCCGTCGTCTTGTTATTGCACGGTGAGCCGAGCTGGTCATTCCTGTATCGCACCATGATTCCGCCGCTCCGCGACGCCGGATTCCGTGTAATTGCGCCCGACCTGATCGGCTTTGGCAAGTCAGACAAGCCAACGAAGAAAAGCGACTACACCTATGCCGGTCACGTCTCATGGATGACAGGATTCATCGAGGCGCTCGACCTCAATAGCGTCACGTTGTTTTGTCAGGATTGGGGTTCATTGATAGGTCTGCGCGTCGCTGCAGAGAACGAGCATCGCTTTGCACGTATCGCGATCGGCAACGGGGCTTTGCCAACGGGCGATCAGGAAATGCCAGGGGTCTTCAAAATCTGGCGTGCATTTGCTCGCTACAGCCCGTGGTTTCCGATCGGCAAGATCATTCAGAAGGCGACGATTACTGAACTGAGCGACGAAATAGTCGCTGCGTACGATGCTCCGTTCCCTTCGGCAAAGTACAAAGCCGGGTCTCGCGCTTTTCCGAACCTGGTGCCGGCAACACCCGATGATCCGGCCAGCGAGGCCAATCGTGCTGCATGGTCGGTGTTGGGGCAGTGGCAGAAACCGTTTCTTACGACTTTCAGCAATCGAGACCCGGTCACACGTGGCGGCGAGACGTATTTTCAAGAGGCGGTTCCGGGCGCCAGGAATCGCGAGCACGTGAAAATAAGAAACGCCGGCCATTTCTTGCAGGAAGATAAAGGACCAGAGATTGCAGAAGTGCTAATCAAGTTTATTCGTGAGTAGGCGAGTCAAACCCTTTTCCCTCCATCTTCACAGTCGTTGCCACTGTTCGTTAAAATCCGCAAGCCGCTGAAACTGAACCAGATCGAGTGACTTTTTGCCCTGAATCTCCAGCGATCGCCACAGATAAGCCAGGTTTTCCTCTTCGCTGTCCGTCTTCATGTCAGTTGCTGGAAAGAGTTGCTCGCGTGCGTCATTCTCCTGCATGAATCCATCGGTTAAAACGAACTGATTCATCGCTTTTTGCGAAATGTTGGGTGACTCAGAATTCCCTACAATCATCTACTCGAAAGGCCTTCGGATGACGGGATTGTTACCACGTGAAACTCCTTTCTACTGGTACCGGTTCGCTGAGCTCCCTGGCCTCACCACCCGTTCGAGCCAGACCCTGTCTATCTGTTCTTCGGCGCAGATCATCCGGAGCGTACGATATTGCCGTGCCAGGCAGGATGTCAGTCAGTTGAGAATAACGGATGAAATTCCACAATGTTTTGAAATGACCGGGTCGGACGATATTCGCGAATTCGCGGCAGCGCTGCTATTGCTACCGAAAATTGAACAGTAAATTTGTCCGGCCAACGGCCACCCAACAGCTTTTCTCCTACTTCGACAAACAGGCTCAAAATGGCACCAGCAAAACACCTCATTATCGCCGCTATTCTCAGCCTACTTGTGTTGACCCACGATGCTGGCGCTGACGTAGATCAGGCCTGGACCGCCGTCGCGATTAGCGGTCCAGCCGGTGATGAGAGCAAGTTCTTGCTGTGGTTCGATGGGCATGCCCGATTCGGCGACAACGTGAGTGAGCTGGCTACGACGATCAGCCGGCCCGGTATCGGTTGGCGCGCGACAGAATATCTGGATCTCTGGCTGGGTTACGCGCGTGTGGTCGCGCATCGAGATGGCCCTGACGTGAAAGAAGAACGTATCTGGCAACAGGCGAGCTATCCGGTGGCGCAAATACTCGGTGGTCGACTCTCGGGACGCACGCGCATCGAACAGCGTTACCGTGATATTGGTAGCGACACCGGGTGGAGGCTTCGTCAATTCTGGCGTTGGGCGAGGCCAATATCGCAGACAAACTTTTCCATCGTGGCGGCGAACGAAACGTTTTTCGGTCTCAACAATACCGATTGGGGGCAGCGTAGTGGTTTCGGTCAAAATCGGGCGATGCTTGGCCTCGCATGGAAAATGGCGTCCACGGTACGGGTGGAGGGTGGTTACCTGAACAATTACATCGATCTTGGTCCCGCTGGAAGCCGGACGAATCAAAATGTGACCATTGCGATTTTCTGGAGTCTCTGACACCGGGAAATCCGACCTTCAGGCACTTTTCAGCACGCTTCAGCTGTCGCCAACGATCCAGAAGTTTTCCTGCACGCCAATCTGTTGATCCTGCTCTGTGGTGGTCGTACGAGCACCGCACCAGGCAGCAACAATCTGGGCGAAGCTAAACGTCGTGCTGGTTCTAAACCGATCTATCTTGATGGGCCCGCCACTATTCGTCGGCGAACAACAACGTACGAGCGGCCGCTACCACCGTGGCTACCACAGGGTGCGAGACACGCCGCTCAACTGAAATAGCAAAGAATCGTTCTCTAATTTCACTGACCCTGCCGATCGCCGTCACCTGATACTGTCGCTCGACTTCGCTGGTGATTGCCGCAGGGGCAACGAAAATGCCGACTCCCTTCTGTCCGAACGCCTTCATTAGTGCGCTGTCATCAAATTCAGCAACCATGTTAGGACGTATTCGATGCTTGTCCAGCCACCGGTCGATACCGGATCTTAGTTGATTGCCGCTGCTGGGCAATAGAATCGGTGCGCCGTCCAGGCACTGCGGGAAAGCTCCTTTCAGTGTCTTCTTCAATTCTCGGGTGGCAAAAAAACTTATCGCACATTCGCCGAGTTTGTGGCTATAACCACGTGTACTGACAGTAGGTGGGATCGGTCGGTCGGCCAGCAATAGATCCAGACGGTGAATAGCCAGCTCTGCCAACAGGGTATCCATGTCGGCTTCCCGGCAAGTCATTCGGACAGCCTTATCCATGCGCAATGCCGGTTCCAGCATTCGGTGAGCCATCGATTTGGGTACAACGTTGACTACCCCAACCCGAAATAGTTGCGGTCTGCCAGGCGGTAGTTGATGCACGGCCTCTGCCAATCCACCGCCGAGTGAGAAGATTTCTTCGGCATAGCCAAGGGCAAACCGGCCAGCTTCCGTCAATTCCAGGTTGCGTCCGACTTTCTGAAATAAAGTCGTGCCGAGATTTTCCTCAAGCAGTCCTAGCTGCCCGCTGATGGTCTGTGGTGTTACGTGCAACCGCTCGCTGGCCCGCGCAATGCCGCCCTCCTGCGCCACTGCAAGGAAATAGTGCAAATGTTTATAGTTGATCACTGATCCGGAGTTACTTCGAAAAAAACGATGTATAGTCGCATTATACTCGAAATAAACTGTCAAACAGAACGGATATGGTATCTGTAAGGCGCTACGATCAATCGAGCCGCGAAGACGCAAACTCCTCGCATCATCACCAGCGGCCAGTTCCCCCGGTGTCAGGACAGCGTCCTCCTGCCCGATGTCATTCACGCTCGGTGAGCGATCATGGGTCGGCGATAAAGTCTGCTACAGTTAGCGAATGTCTAACCGATTCATACTGACCGCTGCCTGCTTTCTTGTTGTTGCCTGCCCCGCGAATAATCCGGCGCCTCGAGAAGTAACCGTCGATACAATGCTCATCGATAACGTGCTGATTATTGACGGCAGCGGTGCTCCCGGATATGAAGGCGGCGTTCGTATCCGTGGCGATCGAATTCTGGCGGTAGGCGATCTTGCGGCAA
>CAYUOY010000022.1:0-35807 GCA_964446495.1 uncultured Woeseiaceae bacterium
CTGTCGGAGCACGACCTGGCGCGCGACCAATGCTGGTTCCGGCTTTGCACCAAGGTCCTAACGCCCCTGCGTAGTCCGGGATTGTTTCTCGAAATCTGAGTCGCTCACCAGGTGATCCGGATTCGCCAGCGCCAGATAGATTGTGATGATGCAGCCAACGACCGTCAGCGACGGTATCGCGATCACCAGCCATACCCACGGATTCCGGAACCAGGGCTCGTCTTCGATGCTGGTATTTGCTGGCATATCAATAATCTCCCGATGGGCCGCGAAAGCGACTTTCTTCTACGATATGGATGCTGCCATCGACACTCTCCAGGATGAACTCGATGGTATTTCCGCCAACGGCACTCTCGTGGGGCGCCGTCACGGATGTGGGCAGCGTAAATACGGTTTCGGCCGGAACCGTCACACGTGTTTTACTTTGAATTGCGATTCCCTCAATCCCGCTGACACTCAATACATACTCGTGATTGATGTTGTGCTTGTTCACGATTCGCAGCGTATAACTGTTCGCGATACCCTGTCTGCCGACATCCCGATAAAGTGCATTGCGATCGCGCAGGACATCCAGAATGACCGGTTTGCGAAGTATGATCGAGGACACCATTACGGCCACGAGTACCGCCAGGACCAGGCTGTAAATGATCGTGCGTGGTCGAATGAGGCTGTAGGTTTTGTGCAGTATCGCATTCTCGGTGCTGTAACGAATCAGGCCACGCGGATAACTCATCTTGTCCATAATCTGATCGCAGGCATCTATGCAGGCAGCACAACCAATGCACTCATATTGCAATCCCTCACGAATATCGATTCCAGTCGGGCAGACTTGCACACACATAGTGCAGTCGATGCAAGAGCCGAGACCCGAGTCCTTTAGATCGGTACCGCGCCGGCGCGCCCCGCGGGGATCGCCGCGTTCTTCGTCATAGGCGATAACCAGCGTGTCCATGTCAAACATGGCACTCTGAAAACGGGCATAAGGGCACATGTACTTGCAGACTTGCTCGCGCATGAAGCCGGCATTGCCGTAGGTTGCAAAGCCATAGAATACGACCCAAAACCACTCCCACGGCCCGGCCGTGAATGTCATGAGATGGTCGGCCAAAGATCGAATGTCGACAAAGTAACCGACGAAAGTAAAGCCGGTAATTAGCGACAGCGCTATCCACAGGAACTGTTTCGCTGACTTGCGCCAAACTTTGTTAAATGTCCACGGTGCTTTGTCGAGCTTTATCCTCTTGCTGCGATCACCCTCTAACCAGCGCTCGATCCAGGTGAAGGCCTCGGTCCACACTGTCTGCGGACAGGCGAACCCACACCAGACGCGTCCGGCGAGAGCCGTGAAGAAAAACAGACTAACCGCAAGAATAATCAGCAGAAGCGCAAGATAGATGAAATCCTGCGGCCACATAGTCAGCCCAAATATGTAAAATTTACGGGCCGGCAGATCAAAAAGAATCGCTTGTCGGCCGCCCCATTCGAGCCACGGCCCGCCATAGAACATGCCGAGTAACATCAACATTGAAATTTTTCTGAAGGTCGCGAAGCGGCCCTTTACTTCACGCGGATATATTTTATCTTCGCTGCGATACAGCTGGCCGTACTCGAAGTCGCCAGTTTTCTCATTCATCCGGGAGCTCGCGATCAGGTGTTCTTGGAGAGAATGCGGCGGGGTCCAACGCGCTTGCGTCGCACCAGGCGCAGTATCAGCCAGCCACTTGCCCAGCCGTGCGCCCACAAAAATACGAATCCAATGGCGTATCCCGCGTTGCTGCTTTCGATGGAGGAAATATTCAACGCATCAACAATCAGCAAGGGATCAATGAACGCAAACAGCAGCATGGTGAAAACGGATGCGATCAGAAATGAAATCCACGACAGCACGGCGAGCTTTTGAGTGTCGCGTGACCACGCATCGACTTCGGTGCCATCGTCAACACCCATATCAGTTTGCGGCAGAATCGGAAGACAAACTATAAACATACGCCGCAAGAATCCGCGCCCGATCCGGCCCGATCAGGTTAGAGTGTGCCGGCATCGCACCCAGTCTGCCCTCGACAATGGTACGTCGAATTATGGCCTTCGAACTTCCGTATAGCCAGATATCGTCGCGAAGATTGGGTCCTCCGACCAGCTGGTTGCCGCTGCCATCCGGTGCGTGACAGGCACTGCAAAAAGTGGTGAATTTGGCGTGCGCCGGCGACGAAGTGTCCTGCCCGTCGGCCATTGACCGCACGTAATCAACCATCGTATCGATGTCGGCATCCGTACCGAGAACCGCACCCAGGGCCGGCATGACACCGTTTCGCCCGTTAAGGATGGCAAACTCGATTTTGGCGGCATCGCCGCCGTACAGCCAGTTACCGTCCGTCAGATTGGGAAAGCCGGGTGCGCCTTGCGCCGTCGATCCATGACACTGGGAGCAATAATTAGCGAACAGGCTCTTGCCAATGCCCAGTGCCTTGGGGTCTTTGATCAGTTGCGAGACTTCCATTGCGCCGTATTCTGCAAACATGGGTCCGTATTTTGCTTCGGCGGCCGCCATTTCCTGGTCATACTGATCGTGTTGCGACCATTCAGTGAGGCCCGCAAAATTTCCCAGTCCCGGATAGACGGCGAGGTAAATTGCGCTGAAGAGAATAGATAGTACGAACAACCACAACCACCACATCGGCAGCGGGTTATTCAGTTCACGGATATCTTCATCCCAGACGTGGGCCTCGGACTCCTTGATTTCTTCGTCGGATGCGCGTTGCTGGTTGGACCAGAAAATAAGCCAGAAACAACCCAGCATACTGACGACTGTACCGATAATAACGTACCAGCTCCACGCGGTGCTCATGTGTCTTGCTCCATTTCTTTACGGTCTGCCGGAGGATGATCGGAATCCTCCTCCAACGGGAGTTGTGATGCGGCGTCGTATTCCGGTTGCCGTTTCTTGCTCCAGCTCCAGAACCACAAACCGAGAAACAATGCCAGCAAGGTCACGGTAATCAATCCGCGAACAAGTCCTATGTCCATGGCCACCATCCTCTACCGAGCCGTACGCACGGTGCCAAGATCTTGTAAATAGGCAATGAGTGCATCGAGTTCGGTCTTGTCCTTAACGGCAGCCGGTGCGGCGGCGATTTCTTCATCACTGTAAGGGTCACCGAGCATACGCAAGGCCCGCATTTTCGTTTGTACCAGTTCACCATCAATCACGGCTTCCGCCAGCCAGGGATAGGCCGGCATATTTGAATCCGGTACCAGTTGCTGCGGCTTTAGCAGGTGCAGGCGGTGCCAGTCGTCGCTATATCGTTTGCCGACGCGGGCTAAATCCGGACCGGTTCGCTTGGAACCAAACTGGAACGGCCGGTCGTAAACGAACTCACCGGCTACCGAGTAGGGGCCGTAACGCTCGGTCTCACTGCGAAACGGCCTGATCTGTTGCGAATGGCAGTTGTAACAGCCTTCTCTCACATAGACGTCGCGCCCGGCCAGCCGCAAAGCGGGGTAGGGTTTGATGCCTTCATAAGGCTCGGTTACTTCCGAACCCATCATCAACGGAACAATTTCGACCAGGCCGCCGATGCTGATGACGATGACGATCAGCACCGCCATCAGATTGATATTTTTCTCAACGATATCGTGTTTGATTGCCATAGTCTTACGCCGGTTGAATGACTGGTATGGGAGCAGGTTTCACGTCCACAATCGTCTTGTAGGTGTTGTAGACCATGACGATCATGCCGGAGAAGAACACCATTCCGCCAAGCAGGCGGATGCCGTAGTACGGATAAGTGAATTTGACGGTCTCGATGAAGGAGTAGGTCAGTGTTCCGTCATCATTGAACGCGCGCCACATCAGCCCTTGCGTTACCCCTGAAATCCACATGGGTACGGCATACAGCACCACACCGATGGTTGAAGTCCAGAAATGCACGTCGATCAGTTTGGTCGAGTACATGGCTTCCTTGTTGTAGAGGCGCGGCAGCAGGCAGTACAACGAACCAATGGTCATCATGGCGACCCAGCCGAGTGCGCCGGAATGCACATGGCCAATGGTCCAGTCGGTGTAATGTGAGAGCGCATTGACCGTCTTGATCGACATCATCGGCCCCTCGAAGGTCGACATACCATAGAACGACAGGGACACAATCATGAATTTCAGGATAGGATCGGTACGCAGCTTATGCCAGGCTCCCGACAGGGTCATGATGCCGTTGATCATGCCGCCCCAGGACGGTGCCAGCAGAATCAAAGAAAAGATCATGCCAACGGACTGCACCCAGTCCGGCAGCGAGGTGTAATGAAGATGGTGCGGTCCTGCCCACATGTAAATCGCAATCAATGACCAGAAATGTACGACCGACAAGCGGTAGGAATAGATGGGTCGTCCCGCTTGTTTTGGCACGAAGTAGTACATCATGCCGAGGAAGCCTGCGGTGAGGAAAAATCCGACCGCGTTGTGCCCGTACCACCATTGCATCATGGCGTCGATGACACCCGAGTAAATTGGGTAGGATTTGGTCATGCTAACGGGGATGGCGAGATTATTGAATATATGCAGTACGGCGATGGTGATGATAAACGCCGCGAAAAACCAGTTGGCTACATAAATATGTTTGACCCGGCGTCGGCCAACGGTGACCAGAAACACGATGGCATAGGCAATCCAGACGACTGCAATCAACAAATCGATCGGCCACTCCAGTTCCGCGTATTCCTTGCTCTGGGTGATGCCCATAGGCAAGGTAATGACGGCAAGGACGATGACCGTTTGCCAGCCCCAAAAGGAGAATGCCGCCAGCTTGTCAAACGCGAGTCGGACATGGCAGGTGCGTTGCACGACATAGTAGGACATGCCGATGAGTGCGGATCCGCCAAAGGCGAAAATCACTGCATTGGTGTGCAAGGGTCGCAAACGGCTGTAGGTTAGCCAGGGCTGGTCAAAACTCAGGCCCGGCCAGATCAGTTCCGCGGCAATGAAAATTCCCACCAGCATGCCGATGACGCCCCAGGCGATGGTCATGATCATGAACTGGCGGACAACCTTGTCGTTGTAACTCGACTCCGTCTGCATTTTTTAATCCCATTAGTATGTGTAGGCAAGCGCGTATTTATTTCCGCCCGCAACGATCCCAGAAGGGCGCCGCGAGGGCTATACGTGTTTTCCGCGATGATACGCCGGGTCGTGTCCGGGTCAAAGCAGTTAATTTAGTCGGCTTGAGTATCCGCCTGACGAGGCACCGCCGTAATGCCCACGGCATGCCGAGGAAACTCTCCCGCGTCGATAGTTTCCAGATAGCCGTGCCAGGCCCCGAAACCAATGACCGGCAAAATGATAACCAGACCGATGAACGCGGTGAACAGGCCGATGATGAGACCCAGAACGATCAGGCTCAACCAGATCATCATTGCCAGCTTGTTGCGTAGTACGGCATTGATCGAGGTAACGATAGCCGTAATGGTGTCAACATCCCGGTGCATGATCATAGGCAGTGAAAAGGCGCTGGCACTGAAGGTAACGGTGGCAAAAATGGCGCCGATAAACGATCCGATGGCCAGATACCCGGTCAGGTCTTCAATGGCGGGATTCCCGGTATCCGGCAAGAAAATGCTCATCATGGTCGCCGCCCGTGCCCAGACCAGGAATATCACCATCAATGCCAGGGCGAATACCATCTGATTGCCGAAATATCGTTTCAAAGCCGCGCGCAGATTACGCGTCAGCGACACTGGCTGCCCGCGTTCCAGCTGGGCACTAATGGCGTAGAGGCCGATACACGCCAATGGCGCGAGAAACACGAAGCCACCAATCATGGCAAACATGAACCAGTGGGTGCCGTAAATCCACGCCAGCACAGATACCAGCGCCATAATGCCCGCCATGACCAGCCCGTAGCCGATACTGGCTTTGGGTGAGGCTCTCAGGTCGGCAAAGCCCTTGCGCAGCCAGCCAAACGGGGCCAGGGGGGAAAGGATCCGGCAAGGAGCGACAAACGGCATGGTGTCGCGATCCAGTGTTGGCTGGTTACTCTCGGTCATGCCGCCTCCCACAATTCAGAATCAATCAGAGGTTCCCTAAACTACACCCTGCGAGACCGTAGGGGAATTCCGGCACGAATCGCAGTACCACGGTTGCAAATATTTTCGTAGAATCTGTGCCTATGAAACCTATCGACGGCACGCGGATTCAGGCAGCGGAGATTGTTCTTCCCTGTACGGACTTCAAAAAAACCCTGGATTTCTTTACCGATATTCTGGGGTTTGTTGTCGACATGATCTATCCGGCCGATTCACCACGAATCGCGATTGTTTCCGGATATGGCACCCGAATCAGGTTCGATAAGGATTGCGATGCCGCACCATCGACATTGTCGCTGTCGTGTACCGACGACGATCTTATTTCGGCAGGTTCGCCACTAACAGCGCCAAATGGGACGCAAATTGAGTTTTGCCCGGTGACGACGTCGCTTGAACTCGCGCCACTGGAATCGTCATTGATAGTGCAGCAACTGAACGATACAGGGGCCTGGGGCGTCGGGCGTGCCGGCATGCAATACCGTGATCTGATTCCGGGGCGCCTGGGTGGGCGTTATATTGCCTCACATATACGTATTCCCACCGGTGGCCTGGTGCCTGATTATGTGCACCATCACCACATCCTGTTTCAGATGATCTATTGCTACAAAGGCTGGGTTCGTCTTGTCTATGAGGATCAGGGCGCGCCTTTCGTGATGGAAGCCGGAGATTGCGTACTCCAGCCACCGCATATCCGGCATCGGGTGCTGGAATGTTCGGATGGATTCGAGGTGGTGGAGATTGGCTGTCCTGCGGAGCACGCCACGTTCGTTGATCACGAACTGGACCTGCCGACAGAGGTATTGAATCCGGACCGCAATTTCGGTGGCCAGCCATTTAATTTTCACAAGTCATCGAAAGCAACCTGGGTACCGTGGCGCCTTGCCGGGTTTGAAATGCGAGACACCGGCATTGCTGCGGCGACGGGTGATCTCGTCTCCGTCGTGGTCGCGCGGCCAGCGACCAATGCGGTGGCCGTCGCTTCCAGTCACAACAGTGAATTGCTCTTCAATTTTGTGCTGGAAGGTTCGTTGAATCTGGATTGCCACGAGCAAGGGCGCTGGGACCTGGTGGCCGGTGACTCGTATACGATACCGGCTGGAATGACCTACACCTTGTCTGAATCTTCCGCGGACCTCGAAATCCTGGAGATCACATCACCTGCCGAGTTCGATACGGCGACCACCTGATGACTAGCGGCCTGTCGAAAAACATTGTTTTTCGATTGTCGATGTTGAAAAAAACATGGAGGGCTTTTTTCAAAAAACTATTTTAGTCGTCAAGCCGAGGTGATATCGGTCCAACAAGAGCCGCGCCCAGGGAACTCCCGAAAACCTGACGATTGGCGCCACTGCAACGAATTTCCGAAGATTCCGGCGCCGCTCTGCTACTTCGAAATCCCGAATATCAAGTCCAGCAACACGATGCCAATGGCCACCGGTGCGACGTAGCGATTGGCGATTCGCCAGAACATGATCCACAGCTCGCTGCTGTTCGCAAATTCCTCGACCACCGTTGAACGCTTCACAGCCCAGCCCGCGAACAGGGCGATGAGCAGAGCATTGATTGGCAACATTACGTTGGCGACGGTGAAATCGATAAGGAAGAAAAAGGTTCCTTGTATCCCGAGGAATCCGAGTGGATTCGAGTCGGCAAATATGTTGAATGAAAATACGGATCCCAGTCCCAGAACCCATATCGCAACCCCAGCCATTCGCGACAGAGCTTTTCGTCGGCCCGGCCTTTTTTCCTCCAGCCATGCAACGACCGGTTCGAGCATTCCAACCGCGCTGGTAAAGGCTGCAAAAAACAACAACAGGAAAAACAGCATGCCAATAGCCTGGCCGCCCGGCATGTTGCCGAAAGCGATTGGCAGAGTTTCAAAGACCAGGCCAGGGCCGCCTCCCGGATCCAGGTCATGGGCAAAAACGATGGGGAAAATAGCGAGTCCCGCCAGCAAAGCGGCGACAGTGTCGCCAATGCAGACAATGGTCACCGACCTGCGAATGGAGTAATCGCTGGGCATATAAGCGGCATATGTGATCAGAAGTCCAACGCCAACGGCGAGTGAAAACAATGCCTGTCCGAGAGCCATTAATACCGAGCTGCCTGTCAATTTACTGAAGTCGGGTTTGAACAGAAATTCCACGGCGGCGGCGAAATCGGCACTCACCATGCCGTATATCACCAGAATAACGATAACTGTAAACAGCGCTGGCATCATGATTTTTGAAGCGCGTTCGATGCCGTTATTGAGCCCTTTCGATATGACCCAAACTATCATCGCAATGAATGCGCCGTGCAACAGCACCTGGGTTACCGCATTTTCCATGCGTTCCCCGAAAACATTCGCCGAAGAGTCTGCATTGAATCCGTCGAAAGCATTGTTCATGGCCAACCACAGGTAGTCGAGCGACCAGGCCGCGATCACGGCGTAGTAACTCAATGCGAGGAACGGAATCAGAAGACTCATCCAGCCAATCAATCGCCAATGTGGGCTGGCGTTCTCTGATTTGATGAGACTGGCGATTGAATGCAATGGACTGCCACGACCGCGCCGGCCCAGCAACATCTCACCGGCGATGATGGGCAAGCCGAGCAGGAAAACGAAGCCGAGGTAAACAAGAACAAATCCGCCGCCGCCATTCTCGCCGGCAATATAAGGGAATCGCCACAGATTGCCGAGACCGATTGCGCCGCCAACTGTGGCCAGCAGAAACGCAGAGCGGCTGGACCACATGGCAGGGGAGGAAGAATTGACGGCCACGATTTACTCCTCAGTCTGCAACCATTGAAAAAACTCCACGGTGTAACCACCAGGATCTTCGAGCATAAAATTTCGTATGCCGCCACCATCACCGATATCCTTCAACCATACCACCTCGTGGTGTGGCCGCAGGCGTTCATACCAGGCGTCAACGTCGCTGGTCACCAGGCTCAGCATTACAGCGTTTCTTGGCTGTGCGTCGTACCAGGCGCCTTCGCCCTCGGCCACGATGCCGACGGAGCTGGCCGGACCGGTTTTGTAAAACCTGATCCAGGGCCAGTCGAATTCCAGCGTCAGCCCGAGAACATTGCCGTAGAAATCGACCGCCTTTTCAAGATCTTCGTAATAAAACATCGTAATCTGCGAATCGAGTGGTGGGATGTCGTCAATCGCCTTGCTGTCGATCTCTGTCGACCCGGCTTCGACAACCGCTTGCCCGGAAATCAGCGTGTCGTCCACGTCCTGCGCGCATGCCGTGGCACCAATCACAGCAAGCAGTGCAGCGATCAGTGCATTGGTTCGACCGTTCTTCATCTGGATCCCCTCAAGCGAGGTGATAATATCCAGAATTGCTGTCCATTTAGCAACTTGGGAGTCAATACGGTGTTTCGTCGACTGGTGTGTACAGTTTTGTTCGTTGGTCTGCTCGTGGTGGGTTGTGACAGGAACACTGACCCGATGACCGAATTCGGCACCACGGCCAGCAATGTATTTTTTTATTATGAAGATGTCGCGGCGGCGGGCGAGTTTTACGAAAACGTCA
The DNA here is from genome assembly GCA_964446495.1 of uncultured Woeseiaceae bacterium. Classification (GTDB taxonomy): domain Bacteria; phylum Pseudomonadota; class Gammaproteobacteria; order Steroidobacterales; family Woeseiaceae; genus JAADHU01. The sequence continues at coordinate 9,600 of CAYUOY010000022.1, forward strand.
TGGGGTTCAGAATCGCTGCCGACTACGGTTTCGCGAAGATCGTGCAGGTGGCGCCAAAGTCATTCATCACGCTGGTCGATGAGGATAAGGGAATGCACAAATCATCGGAGCCAAAAACCACCGCCCTTGCGTTGCTGACGAACGAGCTCGACGGCTGGTGGGACTATATGCAAACCCAGGATGTCGAGATACGTTCAACGGAATTCAAAACGGTCGAGGGCGGGCCGCACGATGGTTTTGTCGCTGTTGATCCGGAGGGCTATTTTCTCGAGTTTGAACGTTTCAATGATCATCCGGAAAATGAGCGGCTAATGCCGATCTTGCGAGACTCATCCGCGCTCTACCCTGAGCCAGGCACCTCGAATGTGCCGCCCGAACTAGGGTTTATCGGCACGGTGGTCTGGTTTTATTACAAGGACATGGAGGGAGTACAGCAGTTTTATGAGCAGGTCATGGGATTCGATTTACTGGTCGACCAGGGCTGGACGAAGATATACCGGATTGGACCGAGTGGTTTTTTCGGTATCGTGGATGAGAAACGAGGCATGCACCACTATACAGAGCAGAAGGCCGTCACCTTGTCCTTGTTTACAGACGATATCGATGGTTGGTATGACTATATGAGCCATCGTGATGGCGTTGCCATGCGCTCGAAAAAAATCGAAGTGGAAGACGAGTACAGAGCGTTTATCGCGTATGACCCGGAGGGGTATTATATTGAGTGGGACATTTTTTCGGATATACCCGTTAATGCGCCACTGACGGAAATGCTCGCCGCACCATAACGGGCAGGTCGCGCGTCACGCAGCAACAATTATTTTTTTGACACCCCGGCAGGGGCGTGATCCGGAGCGGGGTTTACTCATCGACAACGTCGGCTTCCGTAAAGATGTCGGTGCCCGCACCCTCGGCGCGGCCGACAGTAATCTCATCACCGATCGTCAGTGTCATGAGGTCATCAGCCACCATCATTTGTCCATCGTAGTCAGTGGCGCCGAGCAATTCGTCCGAGGTAATTTCCGGCGGAATGATGTGTGAATAAACCCCCATTCTCGGCCGGGTCTGCTCGAACACGTAGGCAACCTGGGCGGGCGTCGAATGCACCGACAAACTGACATTGGCCAAACGCGCCTCCGGTGTGTTGCCAGGTGCAGGTACCTGCACCTCGTGAATGAGTACATCCACACCCTTGCCATACTCGATGATATTGGTGGATGCTGTTGAACGTGTATCACCCGAAAAAAGAACCGATCGTTCCTTGTAATCTATGCGATAGCCCAGCGTTGCGCCTTCCAGTCCGAGCAGTTTGCCGGTCTCGACATTTATCGGCATGTGCTCGACGTTGAAGGCGGTTATTTTCAGATCGTCACGTTCGAAAATAACGCCGGGACTTACGTCGTGTGCGATCAGGTCAGAACCCTCCTTATGTACGCCAACGATTTCACGGTAACGTATGTCCCAGGCATAGGCGGCCTGGAAATGTTTCATCATCGTGGAGGTACCGGTAGGCCCGTAAACGGTCATCGGCGTCTTGCGGCCGAACAGCCAGCCGGTCAGCCACAGTCCGGGAACGCTGATGGTGTGATCGAAGTGCAGATGTGTCAACAGGACCTGGTCTATGTCCGTCAATAGTTCGAAGCCTCCTGCCTGGAACAGGCGTTCGCGCATCCCGGGACCGGCGTCAACCAGTATCCGGTGCTCTCCGGCTTCAAGGAGAATGGCAGGTCCGTAGCGAATATGTGATGGGCGCGGCGCGCCGGTTCCCAGGAAGGTCAGTTTGATTGAATCATCATCGGCCGATGCCGTATTCGGAATTGCGACTGCACATAGAATTGCTGTGCCAAGCGTGAGTAAAAACATGCGTAAATTGTTCATGGCCGTCTCTGTCCCGATAGAAAGTGCGAGTTGGCAGAGGATGTTATGGGATCGGTGAGTCATTGCCAAATGATCTGGCCCGGGCCAGACACGTGTGCAACGGCAATAGTTCGGGCTGTTTCTATTGAATCCGAATGGTCAGGCGTAAATCGAAACTCGGAATCGAAGCACCCGCCGCCGCATTCATGGTGCCGGTCGGATTGGCACGGTATCCGGTCACGGCAGAGTCATAGCCCTGTGCGTCTGGTACTGGCGTGTAGTTGTAGGGCGCTCCGCCACCCGCCTGATTGCTAAAGAGGACATTAGCCGCGAAATCGTAGGCAAGACCGCTGGCAACGGCACCGTCAGCAAATACAATCGGATCGCCTCCAGCGGTATCGACGAACAGTGCGCTGTCGGCCGGAACTATATCAGTGATGGCCAGACTGCCATCGTCAACCGGCCCTGGACCCTGGTTCGAGACATTAATGGTATAGAGGACAATGGCGCCGGGAATTGCTTTCGGATTGCTACTGCCATTGATCGGGTCTGACACGGTTTGTACCGATTTGGTGACCAGCAGTGCAGGGCGCAACATCTGATTGATGCAGACATCATCGATGTGCCAGAAGTCCCATCCGGCTCCTGATCCCAGAGTTTGTCGAAACCTGAGACGAAAACCAGCGTGGCGCCCGGCGGCCGGGATATTGAATGTGCGGAGAAAAATCTGCCCCTGTGCACCGTCGCCGATAAACGTATCGAGCACTGTCCAGCTGCCGCCGTCGTTCAGATATTCCACCACGAGATTCTCAATGTTGTCCGGGTCCTCGCTAAAGGCATCGGCCCCGCGACGAATCCACATTGAAATATCTGAGAATGACAGATCACTGGTATCTATAACGCTGGATGTTACTTCAACGGTGCCACCGTTGAGAAACAAGGAAAATACCGGCGATTGCGAAGTCGCGGCGCTGGTTCCTGCGAAGCCACTGAATTGATTGATGGTCCAGTTGCCACTGAGGCCGGATTCGAAATCATCACAGCTGCCGACGCCCAACGGCGCGGGCGGCGCGGTCTCGGTGACAATTACGTCGTCAATATGCCACCAGTCAAAGTTGCGGTTGCTGCCACCGGTTTGCCGCGCACGAATCGCCAGCGAACTGTGAAGTCCGTCGGGTGGTAAGGCGAGAGTCTGCTGGAATATCTGCCCGGCAAGACCGCCACCGAGAAACGTCGCCAGTGTGGCCCAGCTGTTGTCGGCACGGCGGTACTCCAGAATCAGGTTTTCACCGGAATCCGGATATTCACTAAATGCATCACTGCCGCGCCGGACCCAGAAGCTGACCTGTGCGGCGGGTACGGCAGCACTTATGCCCGGGCTGGTGATGGCAACCCGTCGGCTGCGGGTAAAAGCGCCGCGATTGGGTGAGTTAGAAACCTGGGCACCCGTCAGAATGCCGGAAACACCGGGATTGGTGGTTGTCCACGGCGCAAGGCTGCCGCGCTCGAAATTGTCGCTGAACAGGGTATCCCCAGGCGCGGCAAAACTCAGGCAAGGCAGTGCGCATACTGACAACAGCAGCATACGTTGCCAAAACGGCACTATCGACAGAGGTTCATTCCTCATGGCAGGTCGGTCTTGATTCAGTACTGGAAACTTGACATATGCTAGGTGGGTAGCCGCCCCAAGGGCATGATTTACGTCACAGAACGCTGATTTTATGGTGGTTTGTTGCCAAAACCGGGCATTGGCTATCGCAATGGCAGGCGTAAACCGCCCGTTGGCTGTGACGTCACCCCAATATCAGTCAATGGCATCCGGATAGAGCGCGCGAAGCCCGTCGATCAGTTCAACAGCCATCGCATCCAGGACGGCGCGCCCCTTCTCTGCGCTCGCGAGCGTTGGGTCGCCGCGGACACCTGTCTTGCTGTGGTCAATTGTGCCCGGCCGGTCGGCGAAAATACTGCTCCGCTGGAACACCGTCTTGGGCTGCGTCAGCACCTCACCGTAGTCGGTCTGTGCCCGAGCGAGACGTACTGCTTCAGGCTTTATAGCCATGATCATGGACGTCTCGTCTTCATCGCCGTGTCCGCCAAGTTTCTGTTCAAACAAGTGGTCGGCACTGTGACCCAGGTCGCGAATACCGGCGACCGAAATACGAATGCCGCGCGACTCCAGAATTTCGCGAGATACTATCTGTAAGGGCGCTTCTGTCGAGAACCCGGTATTAATGACGGCGATATTGTTGACGCCTTGATCAATAAGGCCTTCGATCAGGTCATGCAATACCGCGATAAAGGTCTCTGCTTTGAGATGCTGGCTGCCGGGGTAGTGTCTGAATGCGGGATAGTAGCCAATGCTGACAACGGGAGCGGCGACCACGGGTAATTCAGCCACTACCCGAGCCGTTAATTCGGTGGCGAGCAAATAGTCGGTATTCATTGGTAGATGGTGGCCGTGTTCTTTTGAACGGGCACCGATCGGTATCACAACGAGTGCGTTCGCATCAAAGCGGCTTTTAACCTCGGGCCAGGTCAGGTCTTCAAGGTAGTCGCCCGCTGCCTTCGTCTCACTCATTGCGTTTTCTCCAGTTTCCCATTTCACCTTGCAGGAAGAGTTCACCGTTTACCGATACAAAGGCGGTCGTTGCCACCGGTTCTCCGGCCAGGCGGAAAAAGTTTTTTTCAACGGGAATGAGTTCGCACCATTCGCCGTCATCACAGTCGTATCCAATTCGCTGACCGTGCCGGCTGACGGCCAGTGTTTCCTGCCGCCAGTCGGCCCTTGGGAAACGAATGGTGGCACGTTCATAAGTTCCGGTAAAAGTATCGATTGCTGCGTCTTCTAATTCGGCCTGATCGTTCGGCACAATCGGGGCCAAATCCTGCAGCATCCAGTCTTCAAGCAGGTTGCGAATTTCGCGCATTGGTTCGAAATCAAACATGGTAATGACGACATAGAATCCTTTGCCACTTTCCCGATTGTACGCGAATCGGGACAGATACCCGTCAGCGTCGCCACTGTGGCCGTAAAATACTCGTCCGTTTTTGTTGGCAGAACGGATTCCCAGGCCATAACCATAGTTCAGGCCGGCTTTCGCGGCCGCCGTCGTCGTTGGCGTTTCCATACGCCGGATTTGCGGCTCCGTAAACACGGTCTCACCGTCAAGCATCCCCCAATTGATTAGCATGCGCAGGAAATTTCCCATCTCCGCAGGTCGGACATTGGCGGCGCCCGCCGGTCGAAAAATGAAATGCCAGTAGTCAATCGGTTCCTTAGGATCGGTGTTGTACCCGCCGACCAGGTTACTGATCACCTCCGGCGTACGCAGCAGTGTCGCGCTCGGCATATTCAGCGGCGCGAAAACATTCTCCTGAATGTAGCGATCAAAATCCGTATTGCATCCCTGTTGCACAAGCCATCCAGCCATACCGGGTCCGCTGTTCGAGTATTCCGAGTGCAGGCCCGGCGGCCACACAGTGATTCTGGAGTCCGGGCTGAATTGCAGCGCCTCCTCCAGGGTTATGGGGTCGTTGAACGCGAACTCGTCGACGCTCATCTCATGGATGCCCGCCGTGTGCTCCATTAGCATGGCTACTGTCAACGCATGCGTGTCTGGCCACTGATTGGCTATTACCGGTGGACTCACACCCTGCAGGATCGGGTCTGTCAGCGCCAGGCATCCTTGTTCCTCAGCTCTCAATAAAGCCAGCCCGGTAAACGCTTTGGTGACGGATCCAAGGCGGTAGAAATTGTCATCGGCTACGGGTTGCGGATCATCCCAGCTCTTAATCCCCATGCCGCGACTGAGGAGTACCTGGTCCCGATCAACTAACACCAGGTAAGCTGATGCCATACCGAATTTTTCGCGAATGGCGTCGACCTTTTCGACAATTTCTGACAATTCAGCCTGACCGTCGTCCCCTTTTCCGTCACATCCTGCAGTGCCTGACACGACCAGACTGAGACAGATAAGAATTCCACCCACAACGCTTGTTGGTAACCGGTTTCGTGGGTGGAAACGGTCGGCCGGGCATGCAACGGACTGGCGTGTATACCGATTGGCGAACATGGAAAAAACTCGTGCGTTGGCAACGCGAGCCAAGGTATCCTAATGCCAACAGTGCGGCAAGATTGCAGGGCGACTCGGACCTAAGGTATGCAGGAGTGACGGATATTGATCAGAATTAGCCGCTGGTTCGGCCGCGATTTCGGCCTGGCGTCGATCTTGATTACCGCTACTGCGGGACTTTTGCTTGGCACGGCCTCGGCCGACGACCGTATCCTGCGAACCAACCTTCGTGCGGATGCCAAGACACTTAATCCGATACAAAATTCTGAATTGTTTTCCGGCAACGTGATCAAGCACATGTACGAGTCGCTGACCACGCTGGATATCGATGGCAATATCGTCCCGGGTCTGGCGACGTCCTGGGCGACGAGCAGCGATGGCCTGAGCGCCAGTTTCACGCTGCGAGAAGGCATCAAATTTCACAGCGGTCGTGAGTTGACGGCCGCGGACGTCAAGTGGACGTTTGAGCAAGCGCTGACACCCTCCAAAAAGGGCGGGATTATGGTCGATGCACTGCGCTCGATTGTTGGTGCGGATGCAATGTTGCAAGGAGCGGCAACAACGCTGGCCGGATTCAACCTCATCGGAAAGTACCAGTTCTCCGTCTCGTTCGAACGTCCGACCGTCATTTTTCCGTTGTACGAGCTGTTCATTGTCGATCGTAGTGTCGAAGAGACCTACGGCGAGGGCTGGAGTCGAAAAGTGTCGGCCGGAACAGGACCGTTCAAATACAAAAACTGGCAACGTGGAGTCTCGATTGAGTTGACCGCTTTTGATGGCTATTGGCAAGGCGAACCCGCCATCGATGGCGTCATATTTCTGGTTGTGCCGAATATCGACACGACCCTGTCCATGTACGAGGCCAATGAACTGGATCTGGTAGAGGTGCTGCCGGCTGATGCAAGAAACGTTACGCGGGATCCTCGCTTTTCGGGTCAGCTGATCAAGAAATCGGCGGCACAGGTTCGCTACCTGGCGCTAAACCAAAGCCAATACGAACCGTTCAAAGACAGGCGCGTGCGCGAGGCGATATCCATCTCACTTGATCGGGCTGCGATGGCTTACGGCTTGTTTGGCAATGCCGCGATCCCTCTATACAGCCAAATCGCGCCAGACTTTCCCGGCTATGACGAATCAGTGCCCGTCATTAAGTACGACCCGCAACGCGCACAACAGCTCATGGAAGAGGCCGGGCACAAAGATGGCGAGGGGTTGCCACCCATCCTGATTCAGGGGACGCATCAGGACAAAACGATGCTGGCTTTCTTTGCCGATCACCTGAAGAAAACACTCGGCCTGCCTGTCACCGTCAGCATCGTTGAGCGTGGCACTCACATCAAACAATTGAACAGCGGTACCGTGGCTTTGTTTCCATGGGGTTGGACAGCCGACTTCGCAGATCCGTCCTCATTCCTGCGGGATTTATACTATTCCAAAAGTAAATGGAACCGCAGTCGCTACGCGAATGACGAATTCGATGCGCTGATTGACGAAGCCGGCGCAACCGTCAATGATGCCGAACGAATGGCAATATACCGGCAGGCCGATCGCTTGCTCATGGCGGATGTTGGGGTTGTGCCGACGACGGTGCGTGTCCAGATTTACATTCGACGGCCGGTTTTTGAAGGAATAAGACTAACCGCAATGGGCCTTATGCCATTTTTTGGCGTGAGCATGAAACAGGACCGGATCGGCGCAGACCGGTAGGGTTGAGTCTGGCGGTTGGCAAATAAACTCAGGGGGAGGGCGGGATTGTGCTGATGTACATGCTGAGGCGATTGCTGGGTCTGATCCCAATTCTCGCCGCGGTTCTCCTGTTGACGTTTCTGGCCAATCATTTTACGCCTGGCGATCCAATCGTGATGATGCTGGATGATCGTTCCGGCGATGTCGAACTGGAAGCATTGCTCCGCGCGCAATACGGACTGGACTTGCCGCTCTGGCAACAATTCACGAATTACGTTAGCGGCATCTTCGTCGGCGACTTCGGCCTGTCCTATCGCTATGTCGGCGTACCCGTGCTGGAAGTGATTGGTGAGGCCCTTACCATCAGCCCATTGTTGGCGGGGCTGGCATTCCTGCTGGCGGTCCCGATGGGCGTCATGGTGGGGATTTTCACCGCCAGGCGTCACGGCAGCTGGTCCGACACGTCCGTGATGCTGGTTTTGCTGGCCGGCATTTCAGTGCCAAATTTCGCGATGGCCTCATTCATGGTGTATCTCTTTTCGATCAAACTGAACTGGTTTCCGGTGGCGGGCTGGGGAAGCTGGGAACAGGTCGTGCTTCCCGTGACGATTCTTGCCATGCATCCCACGGCTTATCTTGCAAGACTGACTCGCACTTTCATGCTTGAGGTATTGCAGCAGGATTACATACGGACCGCTCGCGCCAAGGGCTTGCAGGAGCATGTTGTCATTTATCGACACGCCCTGAGGAATGTACTCGTTCCCCTGGCGACAACGGTGGGCATCATTTTTGGCGTCATGATTACCTCGACATTCGTTATTGAGGTCATCTTCAATATACCGGGTCTCGGCCGCCTGGCTATCGACTCCATTTTTGCCCGGGACTATCCGGTGACCATTGCCATTGTGCTGGTATTTACACTTATCTATTCCCTGATCAATCTGTTTATCGATCTTCTCTACGGTGTGATCGATCCGCGCATTCGTGTTCATGAGCTGGCGCGATGAGTAACGACAGGACAAGAAGCGATAACTGGCTCAAGTTTCGCCGCAATCGAAACGCGGTAATTGGTTCGGTAATTGTATTGTTCGTCGTGATGGTGGCAGTATTGTCCAGCGTTATCGCACCGCATGACTATTCCGACACGAGCTTATGGGATGTATGGACCCCACCCGGAGGCGAGTTTCTTTTGGGCGCCGATGAGTTAGGGCGGGATATCCTCAGCCGCTTGATTGTTGGTGCGAGGGTGTCGCTGACGATTGCGATGACCGTTCTGGCCATCACGATGACCGTTGGCATTACGTTGGGGATGCTGGCGGCCTATCACGGCGGCTGGCTTGATTCGGTCATCATGCGAAGTGTCGATGTGATTTTCGCCTTCCCGGAATTGGTGTTCGCGATCCTGATTGCAGCGGTGCTGGGACCTGGTACTACCTCAGTTATCGTCGCGTTGTCCCTGGTCTGGTGGCCGGGCATCGCACGCCTTACCCGTTCGCTGGCATTGTCAGTGCGAAATGAGTTGTATGTCGATGCCGCCATCGTTGCCGGGACGCCAAGCTACCTAATTCTGTGGCGGCATATATTGCCGAATATTCTGGCACCACTGATCGTGCGCGCCTCAATCGGTATCGGCTTTATTATCACCGCAGAGGCGACGCTGAGTTTTCTAGGGATCGGCGTGCAGGAACCCCTGCCGAGTTGGGGCGGGATGATCCGTGATGGACTGACCTCGCTGCGGCTCGACCCCTATCTTGCGATGTTCAGCAGCTGTGCCCTGGGTATCACTATCATCGGCTTCAATTTACTCGGCGACGGATTGCGGGATATTTTCGACCCACGCTCTGAGGGGCGTCGCTGATGACGGGCGATTTGCTCAATGTTGAGGGCCTGAACGTATCGTTCACGACATTACGCGGGCCGCTAAAGGTGCTGAAAGATGTCTCCTTCGACGTGGCTCGGGGTGAAATCGTCGGCTTGATTGGTGAAAGCGGTTCCGGAAAATCAGTCAGCGCCTTCGCGATCATGCAGTTACTGGGCGAGCAGGGGCGGGTCGACAGTGGCCGTATCGTATTTGACGGCGAGGACCTGGCCGAACTGTCCCCAAAGGCGATGACCGGCATTCGCGGCAAGAGTGTGTCGATGATTTTCCAGGAACCGATGACGAGTCTGAACCCCGTGTTTACGATCGGACTGCAAATCTCCGAGTCGCTGCGGTGTCATTTGGGTATGGGTCGCAAGCAGGCGCTTTCCCGAGCGACTGATTTGCTTCTGAAGGTGGGTATTCCCAGGGCAGAGGAGCGCATCGGTGACTATCCGCATCAACTTTCCGGCGGTATGCGGCAACGAGTGATGATTGCAATGGCGCTGGCCTGCGAGCCCAGGTTGTTAATTGCGGATGAACCCACCACGGCGCTCGACGTGACCATCCAGGCGCAAATACTGGATTTGCTGGTCAATTTGAAGGATGAAACCGGGCTGGCGATCTTGCTAATCACACACGACTTCGGCGTTATTGCAGAAATCGCGCAACGGGTCGTCGTCATGTATGCGGGCGAGGTGGTTGAGGTGGCAGAGGTCGATGATATTTTTTCCAATCCGCTGCACCCCTATACACAAAAACTGATGGAATCCATTCCGAAAATTACAGAGAGATGTGACGTCTTGCCCGTGATTCCCGGCTCAGCACCCGCGCCCACGAATTTCCCTGATGGTTGCCGGTTTCATGATCGCTGCTCGGTAGCGATGGACAAATGTTCGGTCGAGGCACCACCATTGCATCTTGTTCGAGAGACCCGCATGGCACGTTGCTGGCGAATAGAGGCGATATGAGTCAATCGGAGCTCTCTGTGCCCAAGCCCCTGTTTCAAATCGAAGCATTGCGCAAGAATTTCACGGTCAGTACTGGCATGTTCGGTAAGGCAAGATCGCTGTGCGCGGTTGATGATGTCAGCTTTGCCATCGACGAGGGTGAATGCCTGGGGTTGGTGGGCGAAAGTGGTTGCGGTAAGTCGACGCTGGGAAGGATGATCCTGCAGCTCCTGGAGCCCACGTCGGGTCGCATGAGTTTTCAGGGAGAGTCGTTGCCGGCCGCCAGCAAGGCGGCTAATCGCGAGCTGCGCCGACATATCCAGATCGTATTTCAGGATCCATATTCGTCACTGAACCCGCGCATGCGGGTCGGTGACATCATTGCAGAGCCGCTGCGTAATCAGCCACTCACCCCGGCAGAGATAAATGAGCGCCTCAAAGGAGTCTTGCAGGACGTTGGCTTGAAGGACGAATACCTGACCCGCTATCCGCATTCATTCAGCGGTGGCCAGAGGCAACGTATCGGCCTTGCCAGAGCGCTGGTACAGCGGCCGAAACTGCTGGTGTGCGATGAAGCTGTGTCAGCACTCGATGTTTCCGTTCAGGCGCAGATTCTCAATCTCCTGCATGATATTCGTCAGCAGTATGAGCTGACGCTGCTGTTTATATCCCATAACCTCAGCGTCGTGCGGCACATTGCTGACCGGGTTGCTGTCATGTATCTCGGGCAGCTGGTTGAGCTGGGAAGCAATGAACAGATTTTTTCGGAGGCGAACCATCCGTACACTCGTTCATTGATTTCGGCGGTTCTGGAACCGGCGCGGGCAAAGAAACATAAACGGGTGGTTCTCGGCGGCGAAATCCCTAGTCCGCTGGCTCCGCCAACAGGTTGCTATTTCAGTACGCGTTGTCCCATTGCTGACGATCGTTGCCGAATTGAGGCGCCGAAATTTGAGGAAGTGAATAGGCAGCAATTCGTACGCTGCCACAAGCCCGGCGAGTTTCGCCCGGATCGAATGGTTTGAGGGGCAACGCAACAGGCGCAAAAAAATGCTTGTAGAAAAGACCAATTATTATGCCGCAGACTCGTTGGTGGAGGAGGTGCTGGCCATCAGACGTGCGGCGTGCGCCGTGCGGGCCGACCTGGGTTTGCCGGTGGGTGTGATTTTCGTCAAAGATCACCGCGAAAGCGATGGACCCGATGTCGCCTGGGAATGTACCTACCCTTCCATGGAAGCCTACGAACATGACCTTGCCGTACGCGAGGCGAGCCCGGAGTTTGAACGTGTGCGAGAACGCATGGCCGCGGCCGTCGAACAATTCGAGCGGCACCTGAGTCGAGTCGACGCAAGTAGTGAGTATCGCGTCGCTTGTGCGGGGGATGTCTCCCTGGATGGTCGTCCCATAGTTCCGCAGCAGGTAGAGTTCGAGTCCGGGGGAGAAAAACTGAGTGGCTATTTGTATTTGCCACCGGGTGAAGGACCGTTTCCTTGTGTTATTACGAATCACGGTAGTCAGATTCACCAGGGAACCTCGGATTTGTGCCGACCGGGAACAGCGTCGTTGCTGATGAGTTGGGGTTATGCCTCTTTTCTGCCGCATCGGCACGGTTACGGTGCCTCCAGCGGCGTTCCCTGGGATACCGAAGTCAGTGCGGAATTTGGTACTGATCTGTATGACCAGCAACTGGTTGCGCGCCTCGAAGCGGAAAGTGATGATGTCGTCATGGCCGCCGAATTCCTGGCCACTCTGGAGCAAATTGATGCAGACCGTATGGCGGTGATGGGAAGTTCATTCGGCGGCACGGTGACTTTATGGGCGAGTACTAAATCGGATCGTTTTCGCTGCGCCGTAGAATTTGCCGGTGCGGCCATAAACTGGGAACACACACCGAAGTTGCGTGATGCGATGGCGGATGCTACCCGCCTTATCAAGTGTCCCATCTATTTCCTGCAGGCGGAAAATGACTACTGTGTCGAACCAACCCTAGTGCTTGGTGCAATAACACCCAATGAGCAGCATTCAATACAGTCAAAAGTATTTCCCGCCATCGGCTTGACGCAGGATGAAGGTCACTTCTTCGAGAAATACGGCGCCTTGATCTGGGGCCCGGACATTCGGGCGTATTTCGCCCGCTGGCTCTAGCCCGAACGCGTGATGGCCGACGCAGACCAAATTTTTGATGTCATCGTCGTCGGTTGTGGTTATGCCGGCGCCGTCACCGCCATCGCGGCCCACGACGCGGGCGCACGGGTACTGGTACTGGAGAAAATGTCGCAACCCGGCGGCATATCCATTTGTTCTGCCGGTGGTATTCGTGTCGCCGCGGAGAGTGAAGCCGCTTTTTCTTACCTGTCAGCGACCAATGCAGGAACCACACCCGACGACGTGTTGAGGGTGCTCGCAGAGGGCATGACCAGCATCGGCGCCTTTGTGAACAAGCTGGCGGATGCCGAAAGTGCCGTGGTAGAACACAGTTCGGCCGCCGGGAACTATCCGTTTCCCGGCAACGAGACTTTTGGTTTTCTCACGGTGGGTCGTTGTCCCGATACGGATGCCAGCATTGATGAGTCGGGCATTCGCGGTGGCAGCGATGGCCTGGCCCTGTTCAGTCTGTTGCTTGCCGCCATGCGCCGCCGCTATATCGACATCAGAACGGATACGCGGGTGATGCGCCTCAAGACTGATGAGAATGGCCGGGTCGTGGGTCTCAGCGCCGATCAGGCCAGGCAGGAAGTGGTTTTTCACGCACGCACAGGGGTTGTGCTCGCCTGCGGCGGTTTTGAAGCAGACTATGACCTGCAGCGGCAATACTGGCAGGGCACCACGGCTCGCAGCGCGGCATTTGCCGGCAACACCGGCGACGGTATTCGCATGAGCCAGGCGGTTGGTGCGGACCTTTGGCACATGTGGCATTTTCATGGGTCCTACGGCATGCGGCACCCGGACCCGAATTATCCATTCGCCATTCGCATGAAGCGTTTTCCTGACTGGCAGCCGGGAGCCGCGTTCCCCAGTGATGTACAGATGCCATGGATCCTGCTCGATCAGGATGGCAAACGATTCATGAACGAATACGATCCCTACCTGCAGGATACGGGTGCGCGACCGTTGAGCATGTTCGATCCACAACGGCAGTCCATGCCGCGCATTCCGGCCTGGTTGATCGCCGACGAGAACGGCCGAAAGCGACATCCTTTCGGCAAGCCGACCTATCATCAGTCGGGTATGAGTTTTTCCTGGAGCGCGGATAACCTGCGCGAGGTTGAACTCGGTATTCTGCAACGGGCAGACGATGTCGCTGCATTGGCGCACATCCTGCAGATACCACGAGGCGATCTGGAGTCGACGTTAGACACGTGGAATAGCTGTTGCGACAGACAACACGACGAGGCGTTCGCGCGACCGGCTGGCAGTATGATGGCGATTCGGAAACCGCCCTACTACGTGAGCGAGATCTGGCCGCTGGTTAACAATACCCAGGGCGGACCGGTCCACGATGCCCGGCAGCGCATCCTCAATCCCTTTGGAGAACCCATTGCCGGGTTATATGCCGCGGGAGAACTGGGCAGCGCGTTCGGCTATTTGTATATTTCCGGCGGCAACATCGCCGAGTGTTTTATTGGTGGCCGAATCGCCGGAGAGGAAGCGGCCACACGAACGGAGACAGGGCAACAGCAATGACAGACAAGAATCAAAACAACCTGGGCTACTGGTGCAGTCAGTCCGTGATGGAGCGACCTGATTCGAGCGCCATAATCGATCTTTGCCAGGAAGCACCGCGGGACGTGAGCTACGCTGAGCTGGATCAGCGTATGGATCGCTTCGCCGCCATGTTGTGGGGGCAAGGCCTGCGGCCTGGTGATCGTATGGCCATGGTGATCGGCAATCGTTTCGAGTTCGTCGAAGTCATGTTTGGGGCGATGCGGGCGGGCATTGTCCCGGTACCATTGAATACGAAACTGGGCGCCGATGCGCTCGACTACATCATTTGTGATGCGGATTGTGTCGTGGCCGTCATTGAACCGGGCTGTAATCCATTCATTGTTGAAGTCATTGAGAAAACGGCGATAAATCACCGTTACAGTTTTGATCCCGGCGGAGAGGGGTGGAGCCACTACGAAGATTCCCTGCAGGCGGCACCGAGCACCTTTGAGCCGCCGGAACTGGAGGACGATCACCCGTCGTTTCAACCGTATACCTCGGGTTCGACCGGTCGTCCGAAGGGCGTCATTCTGACTCACGCCGGGCAGCTATGGTGGATCAGGGCGTGCCAGCAGTACTGGCCCGAGGAGGCCAGCGAACGCACGCTTGCAGCCGTGCCGCTGTATCACAAGAATGCCATGGCAGGCGCGATAAAGCCGATGTTGCTCTGCGGTGGATCTGTGGTTTTGCTGCCTAATTTCGAACCGCGACGTTTTCTGAACGTGCTGTCCGAATACGAGTGTACACAGGCTGGTGCGGTTCCCGCCGTGTTCACGCTGCTCTTGCAGCAGGAGGACCTTATCGACACGCTGGACTTCTCGCATCTGAAAAGTTTCAGCATTGGCTCGGCTCCAGTTCCCGGGGAACTCATGACCGCGGTAAAGAAAGCCTTCGGTGTATCCGTCAGCGAGAGTTATGGCCTCACGGAAGGTGGACCGGTGATGATCGGACCCCCTCTTGATGATCGGCAGGTGCCCGTTGGCAGTTGCGGTGTCGCCTGGCCGGAAGGCGAGGTGAAACTGGTCGATAGCGATGGCCAGACTGTCGCGGAACAAGGTGAGTTATGGGTCAGGAATCCAGGCGTCACTCCCGGCTACCACAACTTGCCGGAGGTCAATGAAAAGCGCATACGTGATGGCTGGCTTGCCACCGGTGACCTGTTTCGCGTGGATGAAAACGGCTGCTACTTTTTTCTGGGCCGAACCGATGATATGTTCAACAGCGGCGGTGAAAATATTTATCCGAAGGAGGTGGAAAACCTCCTGATCGCCCATCCAGCCGTTCAGGATGTCTGTGTGGTGCCGATAGAGCACGCCATAAAGGGACATGTGCCGGTTGCAATGGTCATGCAGGCGGGCGGGCAGTCCACCAACGAAGATGAACTGAAGCAGTACTGCCTGAGCAATGGACCGGCTTACGCGCATCCCAGGCGTGTCCTGATTGTCGATGAGTTGCCACTAAGCGGTGCAGGAAAAGTCGATCGACGGCAAGTGTCCGAGATGTTGGCCAGACATTTGAATGCAACGCCATGACGGAGTTCAGGTTGCGATGACAACGGACCGTCCTGATTTTTGGCTCGATCATGTGGCCCTGGTCAGCCCGGACCTTGATCAGGCCTATGATGTTTATTCGCGCATGGGATTCAATTTGTCACCGCGTAGCTCGCACCAGGGCCAGCTCGAACCCGACGGTCCGGTGGAGCTCTACGGTGCTGGAAATCACTGCGCCATGTTTGCCGCCGGCTATCTGGAGATCCTCGGTATCACCGACCCCGAGCGTTATTGTGAACATGTACAAGTCTTGCTGAATCACTATTCCGGATTACACCTGATCGCGCTCGGGTGTACCGATATCGAACGCCAAGCGGCTGCGTTACGAGAAAATCTCGGTGGCGAGTCAACTTCCTATGCCGTAAGCCGGGATGTGCCGTTGGTCGGTGGTGGCAGCAAAGAGGCGACCTTCAAAATTCTGCAACTGCCGGATGAAACCTTTCCGGAGGCGGATCTGTTTTTCATCGAACACGAAAATACAGACGTTCTATGGCAGCCTGAGTTGCTGGCGCAGCCGAACGGAGTAGTTGGCCTTTCCAGGGTTATCGTTTGCAGTGACCAGTGGGCGGATGCTACTGAGCGCTTGACGGCGGCTTTGGCCGTCACGCCGTTTGCGGAGGATGACGAAGGAATTTTTTCGCTGGCAACTGGCGCCATCACGATCACAACCCCGGCGGTATTTTCCGGCCGCTTCCCCGGGATGAACCCGCCTGTTTTGCCGTGGGTGGGCGCTGTAGAGTTTGCTGTTGCGGACGTTGGCGAGACACATCGATACCTGCAGGAAAGGCAATTCACCGTACATCAATCGCAGGATGATTCAGTATGGCTGGCGGCGGAGGGCGCCGTGGTGGTTTTTCGGCAAGGATAAATTTCCGATCGCGCCTGGCCTCGATCTATCAGGTCGCACCGCTTTCAGAGCCGCCAACTCGACTCAATCTTACACACTGTCAATACTGTGTCGGAATACCTCAGCCAACACTTCTGGTTTGGCCCTCAACCATGACTCGTTGGTCTTCAAAGCGAATTGCTTCGTGTTGCCGTCGGCTGGCGGCAACTCAATGTTGCATTGCTTTAAACCGGCTCGCAGTTGTTGCAGAAACCCCTGATCTTTACCTGGACACGACAAATATCTGACGCTACTGCCATGGCTGATTTTTTCGACCGCAAAGTGCTCGTCTTTAGCTATCAGGTCGTAAAACACTTCTGCCCTGTCCGCGGCGTCCCGGAGCCGTTCAACAAGACCATCAACATAGTGCAATGAAATCGCCGCTGTGGGCCACCAGCGCGCCAGGCCGCCGCCGTTGCGACGCCGCCAGTGGCGAAGCTGGTCAATCAGGTCGGTTGGGCCGGCCAGGATCGCGCCGGTCAGTGAATTGAAATTCTTGTACAACGAGACATAGACGGTATCGAACAAACCGGTGAAGTCGGTTAACGGACGGTTGGAGTAAGCAGAGGCTACATACAATCGTGCGCCATCCAGATGCATGCCGATATTGCGTTCACGAGCAAACACGCTGATGGCTTGCATCGTGTCGAAATCGAACATTGCGCCGTCCAATCTGCGGACCGGGGACTCAAGGCTAATCACGCCAACCGGTGCCGCCACTTTGCCACCAGCAGCACGTTCTATCGTGCTGGCGACCGCCGCAACGTTAAATGTTGCGCCGGGGCCCATAGGCACCAGGTTGATGCCGGCAAGCGATTGGGCGCAGTCGCCGGTATCGCTGTAAAGGTGACTCTCCATTTGTACGATCGCCTTGCGATACTTGCCCGCCAGTGACTGGATTGCCAGCAAATTGGACATGGTACCGGTGGGCATAATCACGGCAGAGGGTTTTCCCAATGATTCAGCCAGTCTTGACTCCAGCGCAGCGACAACGCCGCCATGACCGTAAGCATCGACGCCATGCGGGTCCGATGCCGCGATTTCGGTAAGCACCTGGGCATATTCTGTCGGTGACAAATCGAGTCCATCACTGACCATGCTGACTTTGCTAAAAGGTGCTGCTGATTTCGATGACGCTCGCATAGGCAAAACCTCACATTGTGTAACGCTGGAAAGCATCGACCCTGTATTGGAGATCAGTACGATATATGATCCCCGAAACAAGCGAAAGCTGCTGTTCGCATTGGGAGGGATTGATGAAAGCCATACTGTTTCGGCAACACGGGACGCTGGAGAATATCGAATTCACCGAGATAGATGATCCGGTGATGGAGAAAAGCCAGTGTTTGATCAAAGTTCATGCGGTTAGTCTGAACGGTTTCGATCCGATGGTCCTGCGCGGCATTCCGGGGCTCAAGACGCCACTACCCATGATTCCGGGTGCGGATTTTGCCGGTGAGATAGTGGCGGTCGGCTCGAATGTCGATTCAGACCGGTGGAACATTGGTGCCAGAGTCAGTGCTTTGCCGGACCATGACGATGGCATGATGGGCGAAACGAAAACAGGAGCCTGCTGCGAGCTTGTCGCTGTTGATCAGAAGTATCTGCTCTTGCTGCCGGACGACGTAAGTTACGAACAGGCGGCGTGTCTGCCGACGGCTTACGGTGCGGCCATTCGCATGATGCAAACCCGCGGAAAGGTCAGTGCCGGAGAGAAAGTCCTGATACTGGGTGCCAGTGGCGGCGTAGGCACCTGTTGCGTGCAATTGGCGAAAGCCGCTGGCGCGGAGGTCATTGCTTGCACCAGTTCCGCCGAAAAAGCGGCGAAGCTTAAGGCGCTCGGCGCAGACATGGTCATCAATACCAGCACGCATGACTACGTTAAAGAAGTGATCGAAAAATATGGCAAGCCCAGTACGCGGGGTGCCGGCGGCGGTGTGGATGTGATCGTGAACTACACCGGAGGCGATACCTGGGCACAGTGTCTTCGTGTCCTGACACTGCAGGGCCGATTGCTGACTTGCGGCGCGACGGCCGGTTACGATCCGAAAACGGATCTGCGTTATATCTGGTCTTTTGAAATGAACATCATCGGATCAAATGGCTGGACGAGGGAAAATATCGAGGACCTGCTGCAAATGGTGGCGATGGGTCAGCTGCAGCCGAGCATCCAGTCCGTTAGCCCGTTGTCCGACTATGTGGCTTGCCTGCAGAGTCTGATCAACCGCAAGGTCTTCGGCAAGATCATCCTGCAGCCGGTCGCTGGATAGACGAAGAGCGATGTGTGTCATGCGACTCCTGGTGTTTCTATTCAGCCTGTCAGTCGCGACGATGGTGGCCGCGCAGCAACCCTTCCAGTATCGGCTGAGTTACCCGAGTCCGGGTGCTGATCTCGTCAATGTCGAAATACAATTTGCCGGTATACCATCGGGACTCCAGGTGCTCGTTATACCGCGGGCAATTCCGATGGGCTACACACAAGAGCCGTATGACCGGTTCGTCAGCAATGTCAGCGCAAGATCAGTGAGCGGTGACTCGTTGCCGGTTGAGCGAAGTGATGGCCCGCGCTGGATCATAGGTGTTGAGACCGAAACGATCGCAAGCATTCGCTATGAAGTCGATGTCGCGGCGATGGAGCAGGAGATTTTCGATTCCTCGGATGCGTCCAAGCGGCGCTCGGGATACTTGAGCCTGCTCGGATACTCGGTGTTCGCGTACCTGGATGGCCTGAAGAATCATCCTGTTCATTTGCGTATCGAGGTTCCCGAAGACTGGCCGGTCACCAGCACGCTGTCGACCCGGGTGCCGGCCGATGTTGGTAACACAACGGCGGAAGCGGAGGACTTCTACGCGCTGGCTGATTCACAAATCCTGGCCGGTCCCGATGCGCGCCTTTACCAGCTCGATAGCAGCACGCCCCTTTATCTCGCTCTCTATGCGGAAGGTGACGTCGATGTATCGCTGGTCAGCAGTTTGATAGAGGAGACCATGGCGGCTGTCATTGACTACTTCGGCTCAGCGCCATTTCCTCATTTCACGGTTGTCCAGGAACTCCTGCGTCCGGTTTCGGAACGGCACAACTACAACTACAGTATGGAACATCTGCTCAGCGCCACCTTTTATTTCAGTGACGATAGAGGCATCACGGCGAAAACCACGCTGACAGAGCTTGCGAGAACCCAATTCAATTACGCACACCACTTTGCGCATGCCTGGATCCCAAAACGGATAAGCGGCGAGGGATATCGCCCTTTCAACTGGGAACTTGCGCCAGTGTTCGACACGATTTGGTTCAGCGAGGGATTTGCGCAGTACCTGGCCATGTCGGCACTGGCGGACCGGTTGCCGCAGCCTGAACGCGAGGGATTTCTTGAGGACCTGATCCAGAAACGATTTCGCGACAACCTGGATGCGGCGCCGGAATTTAGTCAGAAAATGTCACTGGTTGAGTTGTCGCGATCGGCTTCAACATTATCGAGCCACGATTTTCGTACGTTGAGGAATGTCTCGAGCCGAGGGGGGATAATGGCGGCCGAAATGGATGCATTGATTCGTGAGAAAAGTGCCGGAAATCGAACGCTTCGGGACGGGCTGAGGTTCCTTATGCTTCGAAGTGAGCGCGAACGTCGCGTCCTCGATATGTCAGAGCTACCCGCTATTTTTAAACAGGCGGTCCAAGTGGATGTTGCGCCGATTCTGCATCGCTGGCAAAAACCGCTGCTCAATTAATTTCCAGAGTAACTACATTCATTACAACGAATGGTTATATGTGAGGCGTACAATAACCTTACATAGCAGTCTATCTGGTGTCCAAGCGATCAGGAAAATTCGATGTGCCGATTGTTCAGGTAACCGCCTGTATGTTGGCTTGTTTCGCTCTCCGATATGTTATCGCGCGTTTCTTGAATTCAGTTGGAAAAAAGCATAGATTCAGCCACCTGCAATTCGCGGCGCGCAAAAGTCGTGCGTGGCGTTTTGGACGCATAACAAAAACTAATTTGTGGATCGTCAATTTGGCGTGGGGGAGTTTGACATGCATAAGATGAAACCGCTGGCCAGTGCAATCAGCTGCATACTGGGTGCGAGTTCGTTGATCGTTGGTGGCAATGCTATTGCCCAGGATACTTCAGCGGACGACGACGCGACCATCGAGGAAGTCGTCGTAACAGGTTCTCGTATGAAACGGGATCCGTTCACTGCTTCATCATCCATCGATGTCCTTACCACTGAGAATGCGCAAGAGCGTGGCATTACCGACGTAGCGACATTGCTGCGACAGGCCACTTCCGCTGCCGGATCGCCGCAAGCGACGCCGGCCAGTAGTGTTTTCCAGAACGGTCCGAACAACTTACGGAACGAAAACGGTGGTAAGGGAACAGCAACCATCGCGCTCCGCGGATTGGGTGCGAGCCGCACATTGTCTTTGTTGAATGGGCGACGGGTAGGACCGGCCGGCACGCGCGGCGGTGTCACCTCTTTTGATCTGAATATTCTGCCGCTCGCCGCGCTGGAGCGAGTGGAAATATTGAAAGATGGTGCTTCATCAGTCTATGGCTCAGAAGCCATCGGCGGAGTGGTCAACTACATCACCAAGAAAGGCGATGGCGCCTCACTGGATGCCTTCACCTCGCAGACCTCGGATGGTGGCGGTGAGGAGACGCGCATTAGCGGGTCATGGGGCAAAAGCTTCGATCGCGGTCACTTTCGGGTAACGGCAGACTATTTCAAGCAAGAAGAGCTGGCCAAAGGGGATCGTGACTACTACGAATGTGCCGAGCAGTATATTTTTACCGAAATTGCCGGCGGACGTCGGGATGTGATTGATCCACGAACCAACAAACCGACTTGCCGAAACGTCACATGGGGTCACATCTGGATTTACGATTATTCATCCGGAGATTCAAATGTTCCCGGCGCACTGGCCCAGTTTACGTATGAGGATAATCTTGGACGCTACGTGCCACCGTATGCGACTGATCCTGGTAACCCGGATTTTCTTGCTGCGCCAACGGGATGGTTCCCGGTCGGATACGATCGCAACTCAGATGCCGTTACCAACAGGAGACACCCGTTCGATGACGCGGCTTCGGTGATACCGGAAGCCGAATTTACGACGGTTTACGCGGAAGGTGACTTCCAGATTTCAGATCGGGTCGAACTCTATACAGAATTTCTGTACAACCGGCGTAAAACCAATATTGTCGCCGCAACGCAGTACTACACGTACATTTATAACGAAAACTGGGATTTCAACGGCGGCCCCGGCCCGGGGTTCGGCGATCCGGCGGTGGGTCAGGGCTGGACTGGCGCGCAATGGTTAAGCCCAACGCCGATCACCGACCACGGCGACTCAGCAATCACGGTTGATTACACACGATTTGTCGCCGGGTTACGTGGTGATTTGAACGATAACTGGAGCTGGGACGTTTCCTACCAGTACAGCCTTTCTGATGGTACATACAGGGAAGAGCGGGTACTCAATGACGGCGTCAGGGTCAATGATATTTTCGGCAGTACCTGTGTTAACGGCGTCACAACAGTGCGTGGCGTGCCGTGTATTGACGTGCCATGGCTGGACCCCGAATTTGAGCGTGGCAATATATCGCCGGAAGTTCGTGACTTTTTGTTTGGCGAAGAGACCGGAAAGACCGAGTACACACAATGGTCAACCGAGGCATATGTTACTGGCAGCTTGTTTGATCTACCGGCGGGTACTGTGAATACAGCTTTCGGCGTGCATTACCGTGTTGATGACATAAATGACACACCCGGAGACATAACGTTGTCGGGCAACGTCTGGCAAGCGTCGGTTGCGGGGATAACCAAAGGCGATCAAACGACCAAAGCGGTGTTTGCGGAAATCGAACTGCCCATACTGCGGGACGTTACTGGTTTTCAGGATCTGACCCTGACCGTTTCTGGTCGCTACAACGATGTAGATACCTATGGCACAGGGGAAACCTATAAAGTCGGTATGAGCTGGCAGATCGACGATGAGTGGCGGGTTCGTGCGACACAAGGCACCTCGTTTCGTACTCCGGCCTTGTTCGAGCTGTTCCTCGCGGATCAGACGGGACTCATCGGCGCCGGTGTCGATCCATGTCAAAACTGGGCGCAGAACCTGGCGGATGGAGAGATCACACAAGAGGTTGCTACTAATTGTGCGGCAGACGGTGTCCCGCCGGATCAAGTCGTATCCATCGGTGCGACGACTATTACAGGCGGTGGCCTCGGGGTTCTTGAGGCCGAGACATCGACGAATCGATCCGCCGGTTTGGTCTGGCAACCCTCGTTTGCGGATTTCAGTGTTTCCGCAGACTATTTCGATATCGACATCGAAGATCAAATCCAGCAATTTGGCTCGTCCAACATTCTCAATGGATGTTACGAATCGGATTTCTTTCCGAACGAGCCGCTGTGTGACCTGTTCGAAAGGCGGGCCGCTGATAACGGCGTGAATAACATCAGGAACAGCTTCATCAACATTGCACAGCAGCGGTCGCGTGGCTGGGACTTTGCGGCTGTTTATCGTATGGATGTGGCGGGCGGAAATCTGCAGTTTGACGCACAGGCGACACTTCAGATCGAAAACTCCTCTGGTATCACTCAGGAATCCAAGGAAGATAAAACGGGTGAATTTGGTCGTCCGGAGTGGGTCGGACGTTTGTATACCACGTATGGACGGGGGCCCTGGAATCTGACCTGGTCAATGCGATACGTTGGTGAGGTGTCGAATGTCAAATCCTTCGGCGGCGACACAGTAAACTATCGCGGAGAAACCGTTCGCGTAGTCCTTGATTCGGGGGCAGTCTATTATAATGATTTCTCCGGAACCTATGATTTCGGAAATTCAGGGATTCTGGCAACCCTTGGTATTGCGAATGCTTTCGACCAGAGGCCGCCACAGGTAAGCGTGCAGGGGGTTCGAAACGAGGTGCAACAGGTGGGCGGATCTGCCCGGTTCCAGCAATACGATACGTTAGGGCGTCGCGTATTCGTTAATGTCAAATGGAATTTTGGTAGCTAAAGCATTGCGCATTGAGTACGAAAAAGGTGCCGGCTCCTGCCGGCACTTTTTTTTCGCCTATCCACATCGCCGGACTGCTATCATTTCTCAAAGAATCAGAACGGAGTAAGGGATGCCAAGAATTGCCTTACATGGAGATTCGCTCAACGAATTGAACGGGAATTTTGGGCAGGTCGAATTACAATCTCCCGTATTTCTGAACAGCGTGCCAAAATGTGGCTCGCACCTCATGCGCAACATCGTCAGAATGTTCGTTCCGGTTGAGCAGCAATATCACCAGCAGTTTATTCAAATCGGGATATTGCAACAGCACAGGGAAGCCTTTTCGACATCGAAACCATTCCTGAGCTGGGGGCACCTGCTTTTTTCGGACGAGTCGGCAATAGCACTTAAGAACGTCAGGCATCTGCTGCTCATTCGCGACCCTTATGACTGGGTCCTGGCAAGAACCCGTTTTTTTCTATCCGATTCTTTTCAGGGACAGATTGATCACATCAAGGGTGGCAATGTGTCGGTGGAGGAGGTCATGAATATGATGATCTTCGGCATCCACAACAAGGCGCCCATGCTAAGTGAGATCTTTCACTTGAATGCGGTGGCCTGGTTGGGCGGGAAAACAAAAATCGTTCATATGGAAGAACTGGTCCGAGCTGTCGGGAATATCGATTCGGACGAAGCCGAGGAATTCTTTCGGCGGATATTGAACTGGTGTGACATCCGGGATATTCCAGCCGATTGGCGTGAACGCGTGCGAATCGGCAGCGATCGCAAGCAAAGTGGTACGGCGCGGGAGAATCTGGCGGGCCTGGCAGAGGATATTCCGGATGAGCTGCCCGAGATACAAAAGGAAATGGTAGAAGTCGCGGCGCCTGGAGTGCGCAGGATCCTGGGGTATTCTTAGCGAGCAATCGAGTTTTCATGAAGAGTTTTTGTTTCACAATCAACGTCAAGAATTCCCCGTGTACCGGTCTCGATCTGAACTCTCCTCAAGAAAAACGCTTGGCGTATAGTGGGCGCTCTTTCTGCATGTGGAGCAGCCATAAAAACCAGGGAGCAAGGTCGGGGTTTTCAATTGGCAGGGTTTAAATACAAAAAGTTAATAGTAGTCGGCGGAGGCTCCTCCGGCTGGATGGCGGCCGCTTACCTTGATGCCGTACTGAATCGTGGCGGCCGGAAAAAAATCGACATCAGCCTGATCGAATCGCCGGACGTCCCGCGTGTGGGTGTCGGCGAGGCGACCATACCGAGCATTGTTCACATACTCTCGGCAATTGGTATCGATGAACTCGAATTCATGCGGCGCGTCGACGGTACTTTCAAACAGGCAATCAAGTATGTCGGCTGGCTCGATGGTGCGAATGACTACTACTATCACACCTTTGGCCGCCACCGGTCGAGCCCGGTTGATACGTCAAGCCTGGATTGGTTGCAGAGCAATCGGTCCATTCCGTTTTCCGAAACAAACTCAGCTCAGCCCATGATGTGTGACTCCTGCCTTGCACCCAAAGCGACGGGGCAGGAAGACGTCGGGACACCATTTCCTTACGCCTATCACATGAATGCCCTGAAATTCGCGGACTATCTTTGCGAGATTGCGACCAGCCGCGGTGTGACGCACTACCGCGATCACGTGGTCGATGTTGAGATGTCGGAAAACGGCGATATCGCTGCGTTGAAAACTCAAGGTGGCAAGCATCTCGAGGCGGACCTGTTCATCGATTGCACCGGTTTTGCCGCTGTCTTGATTGAGAAAAAGCTGGGTGTTCCGTGGGTGGATTGTTCGCAATGGCTGCTTTGTGACAGAGCGGTTACGATGCATGTGCCCTATGATCACCACTACCCTGGATATGTCCGGCCGTATACGACGGCAACTGCACTTTCATCGGGTTGGGTGTGGGAGATCCCGTTGCAGTCCAAGCGCTCACTAGGCTACGTTCATTCCAGTGCTTTTATTGACGAAGACCGGGCAGAGCGCGAATTGCGTGCATTCGAGGGACAGCACGCAGATTCGCTGGACTCCCGGGTGGTGAAGTTCAAGGTGGGTCATCGCGCCAAATCGTGGGTCAATAATTGCATCGCCATCGGTCTTTCCAACAGTTTCATTGAACCGCTGGAATCGACGGGTTTGTACCTGAGTGACCTGGCGACGGTGATGCTCACCGAGCACTTTCCGTTTGGCGAAGATATGCAAACCCCGGCGTATCGATTCAACCGCATCATGACGAACCGCTTTTACGAAATACTGGATTTCATCAATATGCACTATTGTCTGACACGACGCAGCGATACGGAGTTCTGGCGAGAGATTCGAAATTCGGAGCGCGTCCATGAGCGATTGAAAGCCAAACTCGACTACTGGCGGGTCAAACCACCATCGCAAGCCGATTTCGAGGATCAATGGTTTCCAGGTCAGGTCAGCGCGCCCCTGATGTCTGATGGTCGGCCGGGAGATTATCGAAGTCCGGTTGATACAGGCGGTGTGTTCGGACTTTCAAGCTATGAGGCCATACTGTACGGCATGGAATTTCTGGCTAGCGAATGCGATCAGTGGTTCGGCACAGACAGGCCTCCATCGCGTGTTTCTTCCCATATTGTGGATCGAATGGAGGCCGCTGCCTT
>CAYUOY010000023.1:0-35490 GCA_964446495.1 uncultured Woeseiaceae bacterium
CTTACCAGGATGGCGGTTTGGCCGGAGGAGTACCAACACCCTTTTTGCTTGGTGAAAGTTGTCTGAACTGTCACTCACAGAGCCACGGTTCAAATCATCCTTCGGGTTCGAAGCTATTGCGATAACAAAGGACATGCGTTTACTGCAGCACGTTTGACAGGTTAACAAGATGAAATTCTTCACAGTGTCGAAAACCCGTGCCTTGATGCTTGTTGCTATGACTAGCGTAGCAATATCAACGACAGCGGCACGGTCTCAGGAAGTCAATACGAGCGCCTGGGAATGCGAATTCTGCCCATTCGAAAACGGACAACGCGCGGACTATCAGCTTGGCGCAAGCAGCGTTAGTGACGATTCAGCGTACTTTGGCGATGCGGGAGGCTACGCTGAAAGTGGTGTTTACGCCAACGTTGATGGTGAGGGTAGCTATACAGGTATGGAACATCAGCTGCGTTGGCTGGTTGAGGACTTTGGTCTCGATTCGAGATACGCTGAGCTCGCGGGTGGCCGTCAGGGCAGCTTCGCGTATGACCTGGCATATCGCGAGATACCGCGGACACAGTTCTTCACGACCGAAACGATATTCCAGCCGTCCACTACCGACACGCTATCGTTGCCGTCAGATTGGGTTCGCGCATCGTCAACCGCAGAATTCACCGAACTCGATAGCAACCTGGCATCACGGGACATCAGGAGCGATCGCAAGATTCTGCAAATTGGTGGACGATATTTGCCTTCAAAACGTATCCGGTTTTCCGCCAATTATCGCAGACAGACACTTAAAGGCGCAGATATCTACGGCGGCTCGTATTTCTTTCAGTCGAGTCTGTTGACCCGTCCGATTGACTATGTGACCAACCAGGGAGACTTCGATCTGCGCTACACAACCGACAATGGCTACCTGTCAGCCGCCTGGCACGTCTCGGATTTCGAAAGCGACAACGATGCAGTGAACTGGGAAAACCCGTTCACAACATCGCCCGGCGCCGAATTTGGCGCGCTGGCACAGCCCCCCGGCAATAATTTTCACCAGCTATCCCTGTCGGGTGGGCACCGTTTCTCCAGATCCCGAACCGTCGTCGCTTTTTCGGCCTCAGCAGGACGCATGAAACAGAACAAGGCATTTTTGCCATATACGACCAATTCGAATGTAGTGGTCGCCCCGATGCCGCGAAAGAGCCTGGAAGGAAGAGTCGATACCAGTAATCTGGCTTTCAGTCTGACGTCGAAAGCCATTGATAAAGCTCGCGTTAAACTGGCGTACCGATACGACCGACGCGACAATAAAACAGCCCAGGACCTCTGGACCGGTGTAATGGCCGAGGCCTTTGTCTCGGGCACGGACACCAACATTCCGTATAGTTTCGAGCGATCCACATTGAATCTCAGTGCGGACTACTCCCTGCTGGATACTGTTCGCATTGCCGGTGGTTATGATCGAAAAATTGTTGATAGAGACTTCCAGGAGGTTGCCAGGCAAACTGAAAACGGAGGCTGGGGCAGACTTCGCTGGCGCCCGAGCGGAGCGCTACAGTTTGATTTTAAAGGCGGCGCATCCAAGCGGGATATAGACCGTTACGACGAGACATTTGCAACGAGCCTTGGACAGAATCCGCTGATGCGGAAGTATAATCTTGCCTACCGATTTCGAAGCTATGGCGAGTTCACGTTGGCGGCATCACCGCCGGAAAGCTCGGTGACCGTAACCATCAACGGCATGTACGCCGACGACAATTACACGCACTCAAGGATGGGGTTGACTTCCGGAGATGAATTGAGCGTTACCGCCGATCTGAGTTGGGCACCAACGAACACCTCATCGTTGTATATAACCGGTGGATTGGAGAAAATTGAGGCGGAGCAATTCGGCAGCGAGTCGTTCGCGAGAGAGGACTGGTACGCTACCAACGCGGACGATTTTTTCACCGTCGGAGGAGGGTTCCGGATCAGAAAAATCGCCGACAAGATTGATCTGCAAATGGACTACACGCGCTCGGAAGGGAGGTCTGAAATCAACGTAACGTCGGATGCGGTCGGACGGAGCCAGTTTCCGGATCTGGAGTCGACGCTGCAGTATCTACGGCTGCTGGCGTCCTATCAGCGATCGGATCGACTGGCATTAACACTCAACATTCGCTACCAGAGTTTTGTGGCCGAAGATTGGGCGCTTGAAGGCGTTGCCCCTGCCACCATCCCGTCGGTCCTGAGCCTGGGTGCGCGGCCCTATGACGACAACGTATTGATAGTCGGTTTCGGGTTTCGGTATTCAATGGGTGCCGCGGGAGAACCGCCCGACTAAATCACACCTGCGTAGCAGGCATTTCGTGTCGAATTTTTCCTGGTATACGCTATTCCTGGTGTAGGTAAAACTATGGCGCCATCGCCCTTCTCTATGTATTTTCCACTATGTAGAAGTACGAATTTCGAATCTGCGTTTCAGCGAGTACAAGTCATCATCATGTAGTTTGACTCAGGCTTGACTCAGGCTTGACTCACGATTGATTCAAAGGGAGAAACTTATGAAACACTTGCCTCGTTCCTCTTGGTCGAGGACGATTTTCCTTCTTGTTGCTTTCGCGCTGACAAGTTGTGCCGGAGATGACGGGTCACCCGGCAGAGATGGTGTCGACGGTGTTGACGGTTCAGATGGTCAGGACGGACAGGGCGGCGGCGGTATTGCTCGCGACTTGCCGACGCTACAGGGTCATATACCGATGTTTCCCGAGGATAATTTTCACGGCAATGGTATTACGGGTCTGGACGATGACCGGGTGTTGCCCTACGACGTTCAGGCGGCCTTTAATGATGACACATTTTTCTGGCGCCTCTCTTACCGTGGAAACCAAGGCAAGCGCCACGAATACATTCGCTATACCAACGGTGCCTGGCAACGCGAAGGCGGTGACCGTCGTGACGCCCAGGCTACGATCGATGGCGATCCACAGCAGGGCGACCAGTCCGTTAACTCAACCATTTACGAACAGCGGACAACGATCATGGTCAACGACCCGAACGCGCCAACCGATGTAACCAATTTTGGCGAGTTCGGTTGCTTCCTGAGTTGTCACAACGTCAGCCGGCACATGCCGGAATGGACCTCCGCATCGGGACATGACGGCAAGTACATCGATCCCGGTCAGGCTCCGGGTGTAGCAGAAGGCACTCCGGTTCTGGACCTGTGGCACTGGCGCGGCGCCCGCAGCAATCCGATTGGTCGGGCCGATGACCAGAACATTCTTTCCCTGGCCTTCGTTGACAGTGACGGAAGCGATAACGGTGGCCGCAAAGGCGACGCAGGCCAAAGTGTTTTCGCGTCGCAGAACATCGTCGGCGGTAATCCGGAGTTTTTGCTGGACCCGGATACAACCTCGGGAAAATTTGCATTCGATTGGGATAACTTCTGGGAAACTCCGTTTTACTACATGACCCGGGACGACGCACTGCAAATCGGGCCACTCGCTCCCAACCCGGGCACTATCGCCTACGATGACGCAGTAGCGCTGGGCTATGCACCCGCTGAAGGAGATACTGTACCTAGGCGTATCCTGCGTGCCGGGGCCGGTAGCCGGGCCGATATTACGTCTTATGGAACGACGTTCACCTCAGAAACGCCTGACAATTCCTACGGCGTCTGGAATGTGGAAATGCAGCGGGCTCTGGATACCGGTAACGCGGACGACATTGCGATGGTTCCGGGGCAGACCTATGAGGCAGGCTTCGAGGTGCATCTTTGGGAGTATACGACTCGTGATCACTACGTGTCGTTTCCGGTGACGGTGTCAATCGGTCCGGGGGCAACAGACATCGAGGCGGTGTCCATTGCGGGTGCAGGACCGGAGCAAGGACCCAACTGGACGGAGATTCCAAAAACGCGCCTGCAGCTTTTTCAACCGGGTATTACCACCTGGGAGTTCCTGACCGGCGAGAATGAGGCGCTCGGCAAGGAATACATAAATGCTCAGGGACAATTGGTCGGCCAGTTGCATCCGGGTGCCGGAGCGGTAAATAGCGGAACCTCTTGTGTCAGTTGCCATACCGTACTCAATACCGAGCCACCCCCGCCACTCTTCCCTTCGGGTGCCATGGAGGATCATACTGAGGAACGCGGGGGGATCTGGGAAAACACGCCGGTTGTTACACAAGCACCTTAAAAGCAAAATGCTTAACGAGCGGCCACGGAGATCAGGCCCGGTGGCCGCGAAAGAAGGCGATGGAACTCAGTCCGCGGGATTGGCTATCGTGATGTCACTATCACACGCCACGCAGCGTGGCGAACGACTTTATGGGGGTTCTCAGGAGTGACTGAGCGAACCGTTGAGCTTGAGATACCGGGCTACGACCCGGAACCGGACGATGAACCGTATTTTCAGATTTATGCGGTGCCATACCATGAGGACTGGGTTATTCTCGACGTTATCTAACTACGTCAAGGACAAGCTGGATCGTACGCTGAGTTATCGCTGGTCGTATCACATGGCGGTGCGGCGGCAGTTGCTGCGGTGCCGCGCACCGATGATCCCGATTTCGTTTGAAACACGTTTTCCAGCAATCTGTTGAATGAAGCAGCTATGGTTTTTGCGCGATTCGAAACACACCGTTTTTCAACGGGCTGCTGCAGATAAAAAAAGGCCGGACTGATGTCCGGCCTTTTGCATTGTTGCTGTAAGGAACTCGCTATTTCGCGGCTTTCCGTTCCAGTGTCTCTTTAATCACTTCTTCAGCGACATTGTTCGGACAGGGTGAATAGTGTGAGAATTCCATGCCGAACTGCCCACGACCGGAGGTCATGGTACGCAGATCACCAATGTAACCGAACATATCGGCCAACGGCGCTTCCGCACGAACTCGCGTTCCGGTCGGCCCGGTATCCTGAGACTTGATCATGCCGCGACGACGGTTCAGATCGCCAATTACGTCGCCGACGTGGTCATCCGGAGTGAATACATCCACTTGCATGATGGGTTCCAGCAATTGCGGCTTCGCCTTTGGAATCGACTGACGGTAAGCCGCTCTTGTAGCTTGCTCAAACGCCATCGCCGAGGAATCAACGGCATGGAACGCACCGTCCATTAACTTGAAAGTGATGTCCAGCAGCGGGAAGCCTGCCAGCGTGCCCTCGGACATGCTGCGCCCGAAGGCCTTCTCAATCGCCGACCAGTATTCACGCGGGACATTGCCGCCCGTCACCAGCGACTGGAACGTATAGCCACTGTTCTTTTCGCCCGGCTCAATAACGTAATCGATCTTGGCGAATTGCCCCGCACCACCGGTCTGTTTCTTATGGGTGTAACTGTCCGATACTTCCTGAGTAATGGTTTCACGGTAAGCAACCTGTGGCTTGCCCATATCGACATCGACGTTGTGAGTACGACGCAGGATGTCCACCTTGATATCCAGGTGTAGCTCACCCATGCCCTTGATCAGGGTTTCACCCGATTCTTCATCCGTTGCTACATGGAAGGACGGGTCTTCCTGCACCATCTTGTTCAGCGCGATGCCCATTTTTTCGGTGCCAGCTTTGTCTTTCGGAATGACGGCGATCGATATTACGGGATCCGGGAACACCATCGGCTCCAGGGTGGCTGGATTATTGGGATCCGCCAGGGTATGGCCGGTGCGAGTGTTCTTCATGCCCAATAGAGCAACAATGTCTCCGGCCTGGGCTGAGTCAAGCTCTTTGCGTTCGTCGGCATGCATTTCGACGATGCGACCGATTCTTTCGGTCTTGCCGGTAAATGTGTTGAGCACGCTGTCGCCTTTTTTCAACCTGCCCGAATAGATACGAGTGAAGGTGAGGGCGCCATAGCGGTCGTCCATAATCTTGAAAGCGAGCGCGCGCAACGGACCTTCGGGGTCGACAATGGCGGAACCACCGGTTTCGTTGCCTTCCAGATCAATTTCCGGTTGTGGCACGACTTCGGTTGGGCTTGGCAAAAAGTCAACTACTGCATTAAGAATGTTCTGCATGCCTTTGTTTTTAAAGGCCGACCCGCAAAACGTTGGAAAGAAATCCAGCGCGATAGTGCCCTTGCGAACGCACATCTTGAGGTCATCCACGGACGGTTCATCACCGTCGAGATAGGCCTCCAGCAGGGTGTCGTCCTGTTCCAGGACCGTTTCTACCAGCTTCTCGCGCCATTCCTCGATCTGCTCCGCCATGTCCTCGGGTGGATCGATAATTTCATACTGTGTCGGATCTCCGGACTCGTCCCATACCCAGGCCTTGCGTGTCAGAAGATCGACGACGCCGATAAAGTCGTCTTCGATGCCAATGGGTAGCTGCATGACCAGGGCGTTGGCACCCAGAACATCGCCAATCTGGGCAACGACGCGCAGGAAATCGGCGCCGATACGGTCGAGCTTGTTGACGAAAATGATGCGAGCGACTTCCGACTCGTTGGCATAGCGCCAGTTGGTCTCCGACTGCGGCTCAACACCGCCGGAGCCGCAAAAGACGCCAACGCCGCCGTCGAGCACCTTGAGAGAGCGATATACCTCGATGGTAAAGTCCACGTGTCCCGGTGTGTCGATGATGTTCAGCCGATGGCCATCCCATTCACAGCTGGTCGCGGCGGACTGGATGGTAATACCGCGTTCCTGTTCCTGCTCCATAAAATCGGTGGTGGCCGCACCATCGTGCACCTCACCAATCTTGTGAATTTTGCCGGTGAGTTTGAGGAATCGCTCTGTGGTCGTGGTCTTGCCCGCGTCAACGTGGGCGAAGATACCTATATTTCGGTAAACGCTAAGGTCTGTCATGTCTGCTCTTCAATACTGTCGTTTAAAAAATCAATAGCCGCCCGCTGTGCGTGGCTTCCATGGCTGACTTCCTTAGTGGGAAGCAGCACGGGGCCTGACGAACGAGTTAGCGGCGTGCATGTCGGTGCCGATCCGGTATCACATTGTCCGGGCAGTCCCGGTTCGATCGGCTATCGGGCGCGCATGATATCAGCGAAAAGGGCGGTAAACCACCGATTTAATGGAAAATAGCCTGTGCGTGGAGCAGGCTGCCAGCGGGCTTCAGGGAATGTGACGCCAAATGGTCGCGATTGGCTTTATCAGTGCGAATCAGCGGGCCGTTCCGGGTACGCCAGCCCCAGCATATACTCAGCCGCGTATTCGACCTCCAATTTCGTAAGGCCAGGATCGGCACCCCCGGAGGGCATGCCCAAAAAGCCCTCATTCGCATGCTCGAACAGCACCGCTTCCCACAAGGAGGAGCGCTCGGACCAGGCTTGCGTGTCACCGGCGACTGGTGCGCCGTTAAGCCCTTCGGCGTGGCAGGTGGCACAGGTTTTCTCGTAGGCCTGCCTGCCGGACAGGGTGGTCTTCTCTTCCATAGCAGCATTTGCGGCAACCTCTACCGTTGCCACGGTAGCTGCCGGCGGCGGATTAGCCTCGTCGGCACTGCAAGCAGAGAACAGGATAAATACAATGGCAAGAAACCCCGGCTTATTCATGCAGACATTTCCTCTGGCAGAGTACGCAAAGTGTGTGGGCGCATGTGTTTAGGATACCTCCAAGTCGCATCGTTTTACCATGAAATTCGACACTGTCGGTCGTTTCGAAGCCGCCGCCATCAGGCGCAACAACGCGGTGCGGTGTGGTTGAACGTGCGATCTTTTGGGTCTACGGTTCCGCAATAGCCTGTTCAGGCTGGAAGCAGTAATCAGGGGGAGACATGGGACAGTTCAGCAGGCGACAGCTGTTATTGGGCGGTGGCGCGTTACTCGGCGCCAGTTACATGCCGGGTCTTGTTCGCGGTGTCCTGGCGGCGGATATTGAACGACCTTTGAACATGATCCGTGCGGACAAGAATGAAAATCCTTACGGTCCGTCGAGGGTTGCGTTACAAGCCATTAATGAGGCCATGGATCTGACCAACAAGTACGCGGTGGGCCATCGGCGGGAGCTGGTGAAATTGGTCGCAGACATAAACAACGTGCCCGCGGACCACGTGGTGCTGGCCGCCGGATCCGGCGAAATTCTGAAAACCGGCGGCCTGATGGCGAGCTGGGACAAAGGCTCCGTCGTTTGTGCGGACCCAACCTATCACGACCTGGTTCGATATGCGGGCCGTGCCGGCTCAGAAATCATTCGGGTTCCGGTTGATAAGAATATGGGTGGCGATCTGGTGGCCATGCATAACGCGATTCGGGCCGATACGGCGATGGTTTATCTCGTCAACCCGAATAACCCCACGCCGACGATCTTTAACTACGATGAGCTGCGCGATTTCGTGATTGATGTGTCGAAGGAACGGATGGTGTTTGTCGATGAAGCCTATTTTGAGTACGTCGAGGACCCGGCGCACCGTTCGTTGATCGATCTTGTCGCCGCAGGCCACCGCAACCTCATTGTTTCCCGGACCGCGTCCAAGATCCATGGGCTTGCTGGCCTCCGCGTCGGTTTCGGTTTTGCGCACCCCGATCACATCGAAGCAATCAAGGGACTCAAGACGGGCGGAAACAACGTCCTGGGGATCGAGGCTGCCTATGCCAGTTATCAGGATTCGGATTTCCAGGATTTCACCCGGAAGAAGTGTCGCGAGTCCATGGCCATCGTTGAGGAAATGCTGGAGGAACTGGGAGTTCGCTACATCAGGTCTGCCACCAATTTCACATTTTTTGAAACCGGTATTCCCGCCACTGAGCTCAACGCTGAACTGCGTGAACACGGCATAGCGTCCGGGCGCCCGTTTCCACCGCTCACCAACTGGTCCCGGGTCAGCATGGCCAAACCGGAGGACATGCGATATTACGTGCAGACCTTCAAGAAATTGTTCGCCAATCGCATTAAGGATTCAGCGGCGTAATATTGCCCACCAGCGAGCGATATTCAGCAAGCTCATGAGAGACGCCGACACGTAGGTATATGCGGCGGCTTGCAACAATTTGCGCGCGTAAGGCTTGTCGGCGGCGTGCAGGATGTTGTGCTTTTCAAGCATGGGCAGGGCGCGGCCGAAGCTTGCGTCGATCTCCGTCGGCAAGGTCACGAAATGCACCAGCGTCGAGGTGCCGAGCGTCAGCAGGCCACCCAAAAACATCAATATGCCCAGTCCAGGGACGCGGGTCAGCATGCCAATGAAGGGCGATACCATGAGGATACCGGCGCCGAGTTTTTCCACTCGTTGAGTCGCTTTGACCAGGTGACTGCGTAGTCTCAATGGTCTGTAGCCCTCATGGTCCTGGATGGCGTGTCCGACTTCATGTGCCGCAACGGTAATAGCAGTCAGTGAGCGGCTTGAAAAGTTTTCGCTCGACAGCCGTACAACTTTGGCCTGCGGATCATAGTGATCGCCATCCTTGGTTTCCTCTACTTTGACCTCGGCAAGCCCGCGCTTGTCGAGCAAATGTCGAGCCAGGTCGGCACCCGTACCAGAATACCGGTCATTGGGCTGTGAGTGTTTGTCGAGCACTCTCCGAACCCAAAGGCCGGGCAGAAACACGAGGGAAAGAACGACAATGGCAATGAATATGACCGGCATCGGGCCATTCTAGCCCGCCGTGACATTCGATGAAATTGCAAAAAGCGCGGCCTTGTCCCGGGCCATGGCCGAAATAGTTCCTTACAGTCAGCAATCTGCTCAAAAGATCCGGATTCTCGATGAAAGCGAATAATATATTCTTAGCCACCAGCAGCTTGTGGTTCATCGTGTCTTTCTGGAATCGGCACGAGATTCCGCGGGGTATCGACTTCAGGCCGCAAATCGAGGCTGAGCCGGTGCAACACAAGACCAGCAAGTCCCCCTTTGCGGTCGCTTACGAGGGGGTCGAATATCGACTCGAACCGGAGTACGACTACGACCTTTACGGGATGATCGTTTCCTACCGGCATCATGACGGCAACAGTCGCATGCACAGGCGATCGAATGATCATCTCAACATGCTCGATGTTTGCGTTGTGTGGGGCAGCAACGCGACAGGAGAACATCTCAGGGAACTGGATTATTGGAACGGTATATTTACCTGCAACGTAAAGACGCGGGACAACGATGCCTGGGCAGCATTCGATATGCACAAGCTGTCGAACAATCACCTGTTGTCGGACGATGAAATTATTCGCGACCAGGTGATGAAGGTTCAGGTCGGGGATCAGATTCGGGTACGCGGCTGGTTGACCAGTTACACCAGTGGCGAGGGCAAGCGTGGTACCAGCGTCACCAGGACGGATACCGGAGACGGTGCCTGCGAGACTATCTATGTGGATCGTTTCGAGATTGTCGAGCCCGCATTCAGCTTCTGGCGCGCATCAATGTATGCGTCGCTGGTCTTTCTTGCTCTGGGGCTGTTCCTCCTTTTCCGGCAACCCTTTCGGCCGTATTCAAATAGCTGACGATCGGAGTTTGTCGCGGGCTTTTTGCGGTACTGATGTTATCGTAGTGATCAGACGATGGTTTCCAGGTATCAGGTGACGTGACAGCGGATCAAATCACTCTCTTCTCCATTTTGTTTTTCGTTTTTGTATTTCTGATCTGGGGGCGCTGGCGTTACGACCTGGTGGCTTTTATAGCCCTGCTGGTGGCCATCGTCAGTGGCGTTGTACCGGTGCGCGACGCGTTTTCCGGTTTCGGCCATCCGGCCACAATAATCATCGCGATTGTCCTGATTGCCAGCCGTGGTTTGTGGAATTCAGGTGCGGTCGAATTGCTGGCGCGACTGTTTATCGACAAGTCGAGAAAACTGGCAGCGCACATAACGATCATGTCAACGCTGGCGGCGGTACTTTCGGCGGTCATGAACAATGTGGCGGCGCTGGCGCTTCTGATGCCGCTGGACATGCAGGCGGCCGCGAAGTCCAAACGCAGTCCTGCCCTGACCCTGATGCCGCTTTCTTTCGCCTCGATTCTGGGTGGCATGATTACGCTTATTGGCACGCCACCAAATATCGTCATCGCGGAGTTTCGGAACGATGCACTTGGGGCACCGTATCGGATGTTCGACTTCGCCCCGGTTGGCCTTGCCTGCGCCGCTGTGGGTGTGGCTTACGTCGCTCTAATCGGCTGGCGGCTGTTGCCAAAGGACCGCATCAAGGACGGCACGGACACTGAATTATTCGAGTTGGCGGATTATGTGGCCGAGCTAAAAGTATCCACCGATTCCAGCATAATTGGGCAGCAGGTGTCCGAGCTTGATGCGGCTGCCGACGACAGTGATGTGGAGATACTCGGTCTGATTCGCAAAGGGACGCGGATGCCCGGTCTGGCGCGCAGGGTGGAAATTCGGGCCGGCGATATCCTGGTGGTGGAGGCTGCCCCGGAGGGGATCGACGAATTGCTTGGCAGCATGAGCCTTGAGTATGTTGGCTCGGGTATTACCGCGCTTAAAGACGAACACCTGACCTTGCGAGAAATTGTAGTGCCGGAAACGTCACGATTGATCGGCCGATCGACCGCATCGATTCGGCTTCTTTATCGCTACGGTGTGGCACTCGTTGGTGTTTCACGCCAGGGTGTCCGTTTTCGCGAAGATGTACGAAAGCTTCCGATCCGCTCGGGCGATGTCTTGTTGTTGCTGGGGTCAGCGGAAAGACTCAATGACGTCACTTCCAGGCTCGGATTCCTGCAATTGAAGGATCGGGGACAACGGGTGATCCAGCGTGACAAAGCCTGGCTCGCGGTGGGTATATTCGCTGCCGCGATTACGGTCGCAAGCACCGGGCTGGTATATTTGCCGGTAGCGCTGGGCTTCGCGGTGGCGCTGTATGTCTTGCTGGACATTGTGCCCATACGCGAGGTCTATGACTCGATCGAGTGGCCCGTGATCGTCTTACTGGGAGCGATGATTCCGATCGGTGGCGCTTTGCAGGCCACCGGCGGCACGGCGCTGATAGCCGACGGTATCGTGTCAGTGTCTGCGGGCGCATCGCCTGTGGTCGTCCTGACTTTATTGATCATTGTCACCATGTCGCTGTCGGATGTTATGAACAATACCGCGACGGCGGTCATTGCGGCGCCGCTGGCGATAGAAATTGCGACTCGATTGAATGTGAATCCTGATCCTTTCCTGATGGGTGTGGCCGTCGCAGCATCGTGCGCATTTCTGACGCCTATCGGTCACAAGAACAATACCCTGATCATGGGCCCCGGCGGCTATCGATTCGGCGACTACTGGCGTATGGGCTTGCCACTCGAGATAATCGTTATCGTGGTTGCGGTCCCCATGATTGTCTGGGTGTGGCCGCTGTAGCAAAATATGTCAAACACTTGTCGCAAAACGCACGAAATTGCGTCAGAAACTGACAACATTTTTCGTGACTTACCTGGCAAGAAATAAAAGGCTGCCAAAAACCTGGCCTGAAACAAGGCCTGTCAGCGGACCTGGGCGGTCGTTCAGGGTTGGCACAGGCCTTGCACTCGTTTCCCTAACAGGCAACTCCGAAGCGCAGGATGTCGGGGTTGCGAATATGTGATTGGGCAGGGAGGCAGTATGAGCAATGATACACGGACGATCCAGGATTGGACGGATGCCGAAGTCGCGGTGAAATACGGCGAGCGACGCCACGTGCGATATAAAGTCTACAAATCGGGCAATCGGATATTTCAGGAAATTCGGGATGTCGATGAGTCACCAATCCATGTGCTGGAATTGCCGCAGGGAATGGCGCTCGAGAAAAGCAGCTACGAGGTGTTGTTACGTTATGTCCTCGTCGATGTCGTCAATGCCTGAGGCACTCCGCACAGACGGTTACCCGAACTTACTCAAAATCAGAGCGGTGCCGTCTGAACATTCTTCGCGCGTAATAACACCGGTCTCTGCAAGCCTGTAGTGAGCCTGCATTTCCGCACGCAAGTATCGAATATCATGCACGCCACTGTCTTCGCAAGCTCGTGCTGCAGCTTTGCTGACCTGGGCGCTGATTTCGCGAGCACGCCCGAAACAGCCCAATGACCCGGTCAGCGACACAACCTCTGTCTTGCCACTGGCGGTGCAGAAAAAGTGACTGACCTTGCTGCGGTAAACGAAATTGCCAAACAGGCCAATCGCGAGTCCCGACAGGACAATGGTCGCAAATTCGGCATATCGGACGAACCCTGTCGCAGGCAATAATGTCGATGCCAGTATGGCAAGAAACGCCAGTACCAGGGAACCTGCCAGCCAGCGCATGGCGATCAAGCGTACCGTTGCAGGTTCCGGGTCAATAAATCGTAACTCAAGCACATGCTCTTTGAGCAGATCCTTCTTGTTTCCCTCGCGAATTTTCAGAAAGCCTTCTTCGTAGAAAGTAATTTCTGTAATCGTGCCCTGTACATGGTTTCTGATGTATTCGCGTTTGCGGACGATGGTGGGCTTTTTCTCATGGTCATCTGTTTCACCACCAATCACGATATGTTCGGTAGTGAGGTCGTCGAAACGATGGTCGGCAACCGCTTCCTCGTTCATCGACGTATGTGTTGATTCTTCCAGTGCAACAGTCGACGACATGCTCCGTTCCCATCCTTGGCAGTTGTTTCGTTTCCCGGTGGGGTCAATTTACTATCTGCCTGCCGGGGTGGCCGTGAATGGCATCACATTACTGTCGCCAATTGGAGTCGCAGACTATGTTAAAAAGAGCTGTGGTGGATGTAATCTGACGCGGTGGGGTGACATGATGGCGAAGAATATCGTAATTTTTTCCGATGGTACCGGACAGGAAGGTGGCAAGGGCACGAACAGTAATGTTTACAAGCTTTTCAACATGGTGGAGAACCGCACCGAAAAGCAGGTAATATTTTACGATCGCGGGCTGGGTACAGGCTGGAGAAAACTCTCCGGTCAGGTGGCCGGTCTGGGAATTTCCGAGAACATCAAGGAGTGCTATCGATTTATATTCGATGAATACAGCGCTGGTGACCAGATTTTTCTGTTCGGATTCAGCCGCGGTGCTACGACAGTACGTAGCTTGTCCAGCTTCATAAATTTATTCGGAGTATTGCCGAAATCGCGTCCCGAACTGATTGATCAGGCATATCGAATTTACAAAATCAGCAATGCCGACAAGCGCAACAGACGTGCGGCAATGTTCGTTGCGAAACATCACACGATGTGGTGCAAAATTCGATTCCTCGGCGTGTGGGATACAGTCGCTGCGCTGGGAATTCCGATCCCGTTCTTGCATTCAATCATAAATGCAGTGCCATTTTTCCGTCACGATTTTCAGGACCTCACGCTGAGCGAGAGCGTCGAGCATGCACGCCATGCGCTGGCCATTGACGAGGAGCGGAAAATATTTGAACCTGTGATCTGGCAGCCACATTTGTATGAAGATCAAACGCTCGAACAAGTCTGGTTTGCCGGCGTCCATACGGACATCGGTGGTGGTTATCCCGAGCAGGCGCTGTCTGACATTCCGCTGATATGGATGCGGGATGAGGCCATTCGTTTCGGGCTGCGTATTTATGCGGGTCAAAAAATTGTGCTGCAGCCAGATCCCAACGGAACCATGCACGATTCTCGAGGGTCCGGTATTGCACGACTGTTCAGCAAGAAGATCCGTGATTGGAACATTGACAAGCAGGGTCGACCAGTCGTGCATGAGAGCGTTATGCAGCGCACCCGCAGCGCCAAAGACAATCGTGACTCCGGCTACTCGCCGTGGATACTGGAGTCAGATTATGATATTCGTGACTCGTCAACACCTGGCCCGGTCTAATCATGAATAGTCCGGGCCAAGTGTGTAGGGTAGATAAAATTTGATGGCCATAGGGGGAGTGCATGCCACGAAAGTCAAAACAGAGTTCTGAAACCCTGATTGCCCAGGGGATGCACTTTGTCGATTCCGCAACCGGTGCCGTTATTCCGCCACTGCATCCTTCGACGACGTTTGCCCGCGATGAGAACTATGAACTGATATCCCCGCAACGCAGCTACGCTCGTGATCACAATCCGGGGTTTGATGCTCCCGAGAGCATGTTGACCCAGTTGGAAGGTGGCGCGGACACGCTGCTGTTCAGTTCGGGTATGGCCGCGGCGACGACAGTCATACAGACGCTAAAGCCGGGCGATCACATCGTAGCCCCGGCAGTGATGTACTGGGGTCTGCGCAATTGGCTTACCCGCTTCTGCGAAAACTGGGGGCTTGAACTGGATCTGTTTTCACCCGCTGACACCGAGGATTTGGGCCATAAGGTCCGCAAGGGGGCAACGCGTATTGTGTGGCTCGAAACGCCGTGCAACCCCACCTGGGATGTTATTGATATAGACGGCGCGACGGCTATTGCGCATGCAGCGGGTGCCCGTGTGGTCGTCGATTCTACGGTGTCGACGCCGGTCTTAACGCGGCCGATTGAGCTGGGAGCCGATATCGTTATGCATTCAGCGACAAAGTATCTGAATGGTCACAGCGATGTCGTGGCCGGCGCGCTGGTTGCCGCCCAAAAAGATGAATGGTGGGAGCAGATAAGTGCAGTACGTGCGGAAGGCGGCGCCATACTGGGTACGTTCGAGGCCTGGTTGCTGCAGCGTGGTATGCGAACGCTTTTTCTCCGTGTCAGGCGGGCCAGTGAATCAGCGTTGCAGATCGCCAGACATTTTGAAGGACATCCCGGCCTGGACGCGGTGCTGTATCCGGGACTTGAGAGCCACCCGGGCCACGCCATCGCAGTTCGCCAGATGGAGGGTGGCTTTGGAGGAATGTTGTCATTGCGTGTCAAAGGCGGCGAGAAGGCGGCTCTTGGTGTCGCACGGAAATGCGAACTTTTTGTTCGTGCCACCTCGTTGGGCGGTGTCGAGAGCCTCATCGAGCATCGCTACTCAATCGAAGGTGCCGATAGTCCGGTTCCGAAGGATCTGCTGCGCCTTTCGATAGGGATTGAGCATGTCACTGATCTCATTGATGATTTGCAGCAAGCACTGCAGTAAGTCCCGGCAGTGGAATCCAACAAGGGGAGTTTTATGAGGGGTCACAAATGGTCAGACGAGCCTGCCGCCGGCAATGGCTTGATGGACCGGCGATTTTTTCTGCAAGCAGGTACGGCCTCCGGCGCACTATTGCTAACGGCAGGCGCGACCGCAAAGGAACGACCATCCTGGATGAAAATACCTGGCGGCGCATTAAGTGAAAGCGGTGCGCCCTCGGTCTTTGAGGCACATGTGAAAAGAGTCAACGTGAGCCCGAGTGCCGGTACCACCGGGGCCGGGACTTCGCGCACGCCGATTGAGCACCTGGATGGCATCATTACACCGAGTCGCCTGCACTTCGAACGACACCATAGCGGGATACCGGAGATTGATCCCGATGAGCATCGTCTGATCATTCATGGACTGGTCGAGCGACCGCTGGCCTTTGATATGGAATCGCTAACACGGTACCCGACGGTCTCGCGTATTCACTTTCTGGAATGTTCGGGGAACAGCAGGGGTCTGACCGCACCGAGTCCGGTTGCGGCGACCGCAGGTCAGTTGCATGGACTGATTTCCGCGAGCGAATGGGGTGGGGTGCCCTTGAAGGTTCTGCTTGAGGAGGCGGGCGTCAAGCCGGCGGCGAAGTGGATTGTTGCGGACGGGGCCGATGCGGCGGTTATGGCACGCAGCGTGCCGCTCGATAAAGTGCTCGACGATGCCATGATCGCCCTGTACCAGAACGGTGAACGGATACGGCCATCGAACGGGTATCCGATGCGTCTTTTTCTGCCGGGGTGGGAAGGAAATATGTCGATCAAGTGGCTGCGATCGATAAAGCTGAGCGAATCGCCGGCGATGACGAGAGACGAAACCTCCAAGTATTCTGACCTGCGTGACGATGGCGTGGCGACGCTGTTTTCATTTCCCATGGGCGTCAAGTCAGTCATTACGAGTCCATCGCCGGGTCTTGACCTGGGTCAACCCGGCATCTACCAGGTATCCGGCATTGCCTGGTCGGGAGCGGGAAAAATTCGGCGTGTGGAAATATCGGCCGACGGCGGAAAAAGCTGGGCCGATGCAGCGCTTGACAATCATGTCATGTCGAAATGTCTGACCCGATTCCGTAGTGCATGGCGGTGGGATGGGGGTGAAGCGACCCTTCTGAGTCGTGCAATCGATGCGGCCGGAAATGTACAGCCTGCACGCGATGTTGCGCTTGAACATCGCGGCAGTAACAGTCTCTACCATTTCAACGGAATCCAGGCGTGGCGCGTAAGCCGTGAGGGGCGATCAAGCAATGTGTATGTATAAGCGGTTCCTCGGCGCGTTGCTCGTTTTCCTCGGTACGGCGGTGGCGGCCCTGGGAGATAGTCCGGGCCTTGGAGTGCCGCTGGAACCAGCGGAATTGGCCGAAATCGATTTTGTGGTGATGCCCGATGGAGACGGCTTGCCGGCGGGTTCCGGGGGTGCGGTCGTGGGTGAGAAAATTTATGCGGCCAATTGTCTGGCCTGTCATGGGAGCAAGGGTCGAGGTGGCATAAACGACAGGTTGGCAGGAGGGCATAATACGTTGCGAAGCGAGTCGCCGGTGAAGACCATCGGCAGTTACTGGCCGTATGCGACGACATTGTTTGATTTCATACGGCGAGCGATGCCCTATACGGAACCCGGCAGCCTCGCGGACGACGAGGTCTACGCATTGACGGCCTACCTGTTGTTTCTGAATGGCATCGTCGCTGCAGAGGACATAATGTCAGCGGAGAGCTTGCCGAAAGTGCGTATGCCCAATCGTGACAATTTTGTCTGGGGTTATACTCCGCAGCAAACCCCATGATTGAGCAGAATGCAGCGACTGTGCGGGGGACTTCTCACCGCAGAATGTGACCTG
The DNA here is from genome assembly GCA_964446495.1 of uncultured Woeseiaceae bacterium. GTDB lineage: Bacteria > Pseudomonadota > Gammaproteobacteria > Steroidobacterales > Woeseiaceae > JAADHU01. Next base: position 17,710 of record CAYUOY010000023.1, read on the forward strand.
GCTCAGCCATTTTTCCCGTGAAAGTTGGTACGGTATGGCTGATCCGGACACTTTGCAGGACCCGATAAATGAAGCCAGAAATAATTGTGGCGGACAATGAATTGCCACCGGAAGTTGTCAAGGCCATCGCTCTCGGTCGCAAAATAGAAGCGATCAAGTTACTGCGTGAGTCAACCGGGCTTGGCCTGGCCAATGCAAAAGTTCTTGTTGATCGGGCGGCCATTCGTTACGCGCAACTAAACCCGACCGCGCCTGGCATGAGCGAAGAGAGCAACACCGGTCGCTTGCTGGGCATGGTGCTGGTCCTGGCTCTTGCCGTAGCTTTTTATCAGTTTACCGTTGGCGGTTAGCGGATCCGCTGGCGACCGGCCAGTTCGTTAATGACCACATGCCAGTGTTCGAGTGCATCGAAGAACGATTTCACCCGCACGCGTTCATTGAGTCCGTGGCTGAAGTTGTCTTCAGCACGGCCGAAAAATCCTACCGATCCATAAGTCGGAATACCGTTGGCCCGTAATGCACGACCGTCCGTGGCGCCGGTCGACATGCTCGGAATGATTGGAAGGCCCGGATAAATCGAATGAACTCCTTTGCTGATGGCATCGACCACGTCCTCTCGCAACGCCGACGCGGGTGCCGATTCCGGATCGCCAATTATCGCCACTTCAACCTGGTCGTCGTTAATGACATCCTTCAACACCTGGTGCACATCGGCGACTTTCACGCCTGGAAACAGGCGGCAATTGACGTTTGCTTTGGCTGTTTGCGGTAAGGCATTTTCGGCATGGCCGGCACTCAACATGGTCGCTACACAGGTCGTTCGGGTAACGCCAACATGGCTGGGATAAGTGGCAAGCGTTGCCGCCGCGGACTGGTCGTCAGGGTTCCTGGAAAAGGCCAGCATGGCTGCGGCCACCTCGCCGGTTTCAGCGGCAGACCGTAACTCGAAATAGCGTCGCGTGATGTCGTTGTAGCGGACCGGAAATTGATGTCCCTGAATTTCCTTGAGCGCATCCGCGAGTCGGTAAATGGCATTGTCAGGCTGCGGTCGCGAACTGTGACCGCCGGGGTTACGCACGATCAGGTTGAAATCGACATAGGCCTTTTCGGCGGCCTGCAATTGATACGCAATTGGCGTGAAATCGGCATTGAGTGCACCGCCGCCGGCGTCAGCATTGATAGCGAATTCGGCATCAATCAGGTCACGATGTGTCACCACGAGATCCTTGATGGTCGCCATCGCCGTTTCTTCGTCCCCGGAAAATGCAATGATGAGGTCCCGGGTCGGCATGAACCCTTCCGCCTTCAGTCGCAAGAATGCGGCTGTCAGTAGTGTTGTACCGGACTTGTCGTCGTCAGTACCGCGGCCGAAAAAGTAACCATCTTCTTCAATTAGCGTAAATGGATCTCGCACCCAGTCCTCGCGCAGAGCACCGACGACGTCCATATGGGCGACAAACAGAATCGGCTTTTGTCCTGAAGACCCATCACCCCGATAGCGAACCACGAGCGATGCCGTCTCTTCACCACCCGGCGGTTGAAACAGCAGCACATGAATGTCCTCATCGTCAAAGCCTCCGTCACGAAACCGGTCGGCCAGATAATGTGCCATCGTCGGCACCATGTGGTGGCCGAGCGATGTTTCCATTGCAATCGTATCCCGATAAATGTGGAGCGCCTGTTGTTGATAAGGTTTTGTGTAGTCAGCACTCGAGTGCTGTGCCTGGCTGGCAAGAGGCGCGGCAAGGCAAGCCAGCAAGAGAAGAATGCGATTCATCGGGTTTCCTCGAAGGACGGTGTGTGATGGCCCGGACAATAGGTCAATGCTCCGTACGGTGCAAACCGTCGCCAGTTGGTGCGGTTCCGGGCGTCCTTACTGGGTGGCAACCCCTGACGTACGTAGATGTACCTATTACCCTCGCTGTGCCGCTCACCTGAGAATGATCTCGACGGGCGACAGTCGTCCGGCAGAGCATTTCACGCAAGGGTGAATACTATGGCTGAAATTGTTATCTCAATTTGCCAGTTCGCGGGGCCGGCCGCGGTTCTCGCAATTGGCCTGACGTTACTCGGTATTGCAATGGGTAAGATTCGCGTCTGACACCCCGGACGAGGCTCGAACCGACTCCAGACCGTCCCGACTAGTTCCGGGGCGGCCCGGCATTGTTTGGCCATCCGGACCAGCCGCGGCCGCGCACTACCTGTCCGGGCAAAGCGCCAGTATGCTCACCGTCCGCGAGGACCTGCTCACCATTGACGAACACCTGCAGCATGCCGGTTGCGTATTGATGCGGTTCTGAATAGGTTGCCTGATCGGCGATCGTAGCCGGGTCGAATACGACAACGTCGGCAAAATAACCGGCGGTCAATTGCCCCCGGTCGCGAATACCGGTGTTGAAAGCGGGCAGGGACGTCATGCGGCGAACGGCTTCCGTAAGGCTAAGTGCTCGTTCTTCCCGAACGTACTTTCCCAGCACCCGGGCAAAATTGCCGTAGGCACGCGGGTGAACGTTGGATTGCAGAAACACTCCTTCGGTGGCCGGAGCGCTGGCATCAGAACCGAAGCTGACCCAGGATCGTGCTGCGCCAGAGCGCACATTGTAATCCGACATCAGGAAAAAAGCGGAATCAACGCGACTATCATCTTCAATAACGAGATCCATGGCCGTCTCGGCCGGATCCGTGCCTCGCTCTTCGGCAACTTCCAGCAGCGTCTTGCCAATCAACGGTCGCAAGTCAGGATTGTGGAACCCCAGCAGCGTGATTCCTTCCGCGCCAGCCTGAACGAAGAAATTTTCCCATTCCACGTCCGGGTCGCGCATTTCGAGGGCCACGCGGGCGCGTATCTCCGGATCCTTGAGTCTCTCGACCCAGGCATCGTGACCACCTTCCTGCACCCAGGTCGGCATGGTGGCATCGAGGCCGGTGGCCCCGGCGGTGTAGCTATACATGTCGGCCGATATACGCAAGCCGGCCGCTCGTGCGGCTTCGACCAGGTCAAAAACACTTTGCATCTTGTGCCAGTTTGACCGGCCTGCCGCCTTCAGGTGATAGATTTCTGCGGGAACTCCGGTAAGGCTGGCAATCTTGATCAATTCCTGGACGGCTTCCTCCAGCCGATTGCCCTCGGAACGCAAATGCGAAATATAGGCACCCTCGAATTCTGCGGCCGCGCTAACGAGGGCAATCAGTTCGTCAGTATCGGCAAAGCTGGCCGGTGCATAAATGAGTGACGAACCAACGCCAAGCGCCCCTTCACGCATCGCCACGCGCACCAGTTCCTGCATGCGTTCCAGTTCAGCCGGCGCAGGAGGTCGGTCCTCGTAACCCAGTTCGTGGATTCGAATGGTCGTGGCACCAACATAGGAAGCGACGTTGGGTGATATCCCCTTGTTGGTCAGATGCTCGAGATACTCGTTGAGCGTGGTCCAGGTAATGTCAAACTTGATATCGCCCTGGCGTTCCCTTGCCTCCTGCTTCATGCGCTCGTTCAACGGCCCCATGGATGAGCCTTCGCCCATGATCTCCAGTGTGACACCTTGCATGATATCGCTCATGGCCCGTCCGTCTTCGAGCAGTGTTCGAGTGGCCCAGGACAGCATGTTAATGAAACCGGGAGCCACCGCTTTACCACGGGCATCGATTTCGAGCGTGCCTGTTTGTTCGCCAAGATCCCCTATGGCGGCGATGCGCTCGCCATCGATAGCGACATCGCCAACAAAAGGCGCATTACCGAGTCCATCGTAGATGTTTCCACCGCGGATAATGACGTCGTAATCGCCCACTACCGGTGGCGGTTGTGAGCAACCACCAAACCCGATGGCAACGATCAGGCTGGCGAGAATATAGAACAGATTGCGCCTTCTTATCACGATAATCCTCCCGTATGAAACGAAGAGCTCCGCCGCTTATTCAGCGGCCGCTTCAATAGCGCGCCAGACGCGCAGCAAGTTTCCGCCCAGTATCTTCCTGATGTCATCCTCGCTGTAGCCACGCTCCAGCAGACCCCGTACTAGGTTGGGGTAACCGGAAACATCCTTGAGGTCTATGGGCAGGCTGTCGCCAACACCGTCGTAGTCTGAGCCGATACCCACGTGATCGACGCCGCCGGTCAACTCTACGACGTGATCAAAATGATCCAGGGTTTGCGCCAGGGTGGCGTAGGGATAGGGGCCATGTTCAACGGCATATTGTTCAGCGAACGAAGCGCGAAGCTCTTTGCTGCTTTCCTGGCCGGTCTCTTCGAGGTAAGCGGTACGGGCGTCACCACGTGCCTCGCCGTAGTCATGTGACTCCTGGCTCAGGAAGTCAGAACCGAAGTTGATCATGATCGCGCCGCCGTTTTCGGCGAGCCGTTTGATCATGTCGTCGGACATGTTTCGCTCCCAGCCTGCTGTGAAGTGACGCGCTGAAGAGTGCGATGCGATGGCGGGCGCCGTGGCGATTTCCATAACCTGCCAGAAAGTGTCGTCTGACACGTGACTGATATCCACGATCATGCCGAGCCGATTCATTTCCTTCACCACCTCGATACCGAAATCACTCAATCCGCCGTGCGCCTTGTTGTCATCATAGGAAGAGTCGGAGATATGATTTGATAAAGAATGCGCCAGCGTGATGTAGCGAATGCCGCGATTGAAAAAATACTCGATGTTCGCCAGGTCGCCCTCGATTGGCGATCCGTTTTCCATGCCCATCGGCAAAGAAATCAATCCGGCTGCAAACTGGCTTTCCACGTCGTCTGGAGATAACGCAATGGCAAATTTGTCCGGCGCTGTAGCAACGATTCGTTGCACGAGATCAATGAGCTGTTCGGCACGGGCTTTGGACTTGCCTTCTCCTTCCAGACTCGCTGCCGTGTAGATGGACATAAAAGGAGCGTTCAGGCCGCCGGCGACCGCTCGCGGATAGTCGAAGTCGCCGCCATCAGTTGCGACGGTAACGTCTTCCCACTCATCGACGATGCGATTGGGTACGTCGATATGAGTATCAATGATGATGGACGAATGCGCGATATCGATCGCTTGCGCCATTAAATCTGCGGGTGCTGATGTGCCCTTTGCCTCGGTGTCGGTGTTTTCGGAGCTGGGGCCGCAAGCCGCCAGGCCCAGTATGGACAGGATCAAGAAAGTGAATCGAATAGGCATGGTATTCCCTGTTAGGTGGTGTCCCGGCTCTGTGAGAGGCGTGATTATAGGGAAAAGTGGCCGGCTATTCGATGCCAGGCGATCTTGCTGTTGCGTTTGGTAGGGTAGCGGGCCGATTGCCGGGTGTTCTCATGCCGTAAAGTTCGGGGCCAGTTCAGCGCCGATGCTGATGACTCCGTCAACCAGTGCATCAAAGTCCGAGCGACGACTGCGATGATTACAGATCGCAACCCGAATTGAGAAATGCCCATTCAAAATTGTTGAAGACGGTGCCGCAATTCCTCGCTCCTGTATGAGCAGCAGAATCTCGGCATTGAGTTTATCCAGATCGAGCGCCGGATTCGATGTGCCGACATAGCGAAAATTGACAATATTGAGCGCCGTGGGCGCAAGCAATTCAAGCTGCGCGTCGGCCACTATTTTGTCGTTGAGGTATTTGGCCTGTTGAATATTTTGCTCGATTTGTTCTCCATAGCGGTCTGCACCCTCGGTTTTTAGCGCCATCCAGGGTCGCAATGCACGAAACGATCGCGACAGCTGCACGCCGTATTCTGAGAAATTCAAGGGACCGGAAGCGAGTCCGCGCTCGGCCGGCAGCAAGTAGGAGGGTACGACAGAAAATGTCTCTCGATGCGGTTTATCACCCTGGATTAATACGCAGCCACAGTCGTACTGCACGTAAAGCCATTTGTGCAAGTCGAATGCCAGCGAGTCCGCTCGTTCAAGGCCCTTGACTCGATCTCTGGACTGGTTGGAGAGCTTGGAGAAGCCACCGAATGCGGCATCCGTATGCAGCCACATGTTTTCCTCATGTGCCAGATCCGCCAGCACCTCCAGAGGATCAATCGCGCCCGTATTTACCGTTCCTGCTGTCGCAACAATACAGGCGGGCAAATGGCCCGCATTTCGGTCGGAGTCGATCGCCGCTTTCAGCGCACCGACATCGATGGTGAAATCGTCTCTTACCGGAATCAGGTGCAATGATTTTGCGCCGAGCCCCAATAATTCAATGGCCTTTTTTACCGAGGAATGAGCCTCCGTTGAGGCGTAGTAGATCAACCTGGGATGCGCCTGCACATCAATGCCGGTATCACGAACGTCGTAGGTAGCGATGTGTGTCCGGGCGACCGCGAGGCCGACAAAATTTGCCATCGATCCACCACTGACCAGCAGGCCGCTCGCATCCTCTGGATAATCCAGCAACAATTTCAGCCAGTTCAGCAATTGCAACTCGACGTGCGACGAGGCGACCTCATCCATGCCCAGCGAGCCTGAATTCATGGCCGATATAACCATGTCCGCGATCAGTTGCGTTGGCGTGCCAGTGCCGCCGACCCAGCTCCAGAAGCGGGGATGAATATTGTTGGTGGGGAAGGGAAGTATATGTTCCTTGACGGTGGCGTAGACATCGTCGCGTGGAGAGGCCGCGGTTGGCAACGTCTCCTCAAATAAAGTTTTCGCTTGCTCCGGTAGCGGCTGCCACGCCGGCCGTTCACGGACGGAATGTAGATAGTCGATCATGTCGTCAAGGACTTGATGTCCCAAACTTCGCAAGCCCTCCCAATCGTCCGGGTCCAGTGATCGTTCATCAAAGTGCCGTGGGTTTGAGTCCGACGTTTTTCTCATTGGGGTCCTCGAGGGTCAGATGATTAACGACTGCACGGGCAGTGTATTGCTGATTGCCGGTACGCTACAATATACAGTTCATTGAACTTCGAATATGACCACTCCTCCAAACAGGATCGGTTACCATAAGCGACGCCCGATCTCGCTATTTCGTATCCGGAGCATTGTGTGCCCACACTCCTTATGACCCCATGGAACTTCTGATCAACTCTGAACTCGCATCTTACGTTTCAAAACGCGCAGCTTCGGCATTGTGAGTCTTCGCAATGGCCTGTCGTTTCGGGCGCCCCGCGCCTTGAATCTGAATATCTTGAAATGCGATCTGCGTCGCCCGGATTTAGTCAGAGGATCCCTGGCAAGATTGGCCTTCTCTGTGCTGATAAATGCGATTCTTTTGCTGTGGTGCATAGAGCCGTCGTTGGCGCAATCAGCCCGAATCCCTGTCGGTGTTGCCGTTATCTACGACGGCGAGTCAGAACGTATGGCGGACCGTCAGCAAAAATACATCGATGAGTTGCTGACACTGGTTGCGAGTGAGTTTGACGTCCGGATCGAGTTTTTTCGTGGTGATTGGAGCAAAGACAGCATCGAAAAAGCCATAGCCGACGCCTACGACGCGCCGCAAATCGATTTGTTGCTGGTTACCGGTTTCGTGGCCAATCAATTGGCCGCTGCAGGTAAGGATCATCCCAAGCCGACTTTTCTGCCGACGATTATCGACACCGGGTTATTACCGGTGGCTGCCGTCGCCGGGACCTCCGGGATTCCGAATTTGAATTACCTGGCGGCTTACGCCGATTTCGCCAATGACCTGGACATGCTGGCAAAACTAACGCCTTATCGAAAGCTTGCGTTGCTGGTCGATCAGGAACTCGCTTCCGCTATTCCGGAGTTGCGTCAGCGCGCCTTTGACGCGAGTACCGAGAAGGGCATCGAGTTGTTCCTGGTAACGCACGACGGGTTTAATCATGCGCTGATGAATAACCTCCCGGAGGATGTCGATGCCGTTTTTGTCTCTGGATTGCCGCGCATGCCGGTAGCGGATTTCGATCGGCTCATCGATGCCATCAATGAGGCCAGATTGCCGAGTTACAGTTTCGTCGGTGGAGTCGATGTGGAGCGAGGCCTCCTCGCGACTAACAATGAACCGCGGGATATCGACCGGCAGGCACGGCTCAATGCGCTCAACATGCAAGCGGTAATGCTGGGAGAGCGGGCCGAAGACCAACCGGTCGTTTCACCCAACAAGCCAAGGCTGACGATCAACATGGCGACAGCGAGGCGTATCGGACTGAGTCCCAGTTTCAATATTATGGCTGAGGCGACCCTGCTCAATCAGGAGCAAGAAATTTCCGGGCCGTCCCATGGCTTGTTACAGATCACAAGGGAGGCGCTGGCAAGAAATCAGGATCTCAAGGTTGAGCAATACGCGTTTCGTGCGGGGACTGAAGAAATTGCAAGAGCCCGCTCACAGCTGCTGCCACAGATTAGTGCCGGACTGGGCACGACCAGGCGACGGGAGACCGCGGCAGTCAGCGCCGGATTTTTCCCCGAAGAGTCGACCGACGGTTCCATCAATCTCGATCAGCTCATCTATTCGGATGCAGCGACAGCTTCGTTGACCATTCAAAAAGAACTGCAACGGGACCGGGAGCAGATCCTGCACCAATTCAGGCTCGACGTGATTCAAGCGGCGGCTACCGCCTACTATGTGGCGTTGAACTCGCGTGCACAGCTTGCCATTGAGGAATCAAACCTCAACGTGACCCGGGCTAACCGGGAGCTGGCTCGAGATCGGGTTCGGATCGGCATTTCAACGCCGGCCGATATTTATCGATGGGATGCGGAGGTTGCCCGTGCACAGATTCGCCTGCTGGATGCCCAGGCTACCCTGACCAAGTCGTGGACATCGCTGACACGCATTTTGCATCGGCCGCAGAGTGATCGCTTCGCCCTCACAAAGGCCAATTTCAGTGAACCCTTCGTGATTACACGGCGCGAATTTGAAACGTTGGTCAATAGCCCCGCTGATTTTGAGCGGTTTTCTGCGTTCATGATCAACAGAGGACTAAATCAAGCGCCGGAACTGGCCCAGATAGATGCTCGATTGGCGGCGAAAGACAGAGAACTGGTGAGCGAAAAACGTTCGTACTGGTTGCCGGAATTTAGCATCGGCGGCAGGTATACGAGTAATTTCAATCAATCCGGCGCCGGTGCGGGAGATTTTACGGGGGAAGGTGTTGACGACTGGAATGTCGGCATCCAGGCAACGCTACCATTGTTTGTTGGTGGCCTGAGGAAAGCAAATGTGACTCGCGCCAGTTTCGAGGTTCAGCAACTGCAGGCATTTCGCTATTCTACGGCTGAACGTGTGGAAGCAGAGATACGCGATCGGCTCAGTGAAGCACAAGCGGCCTTTGGGCAGATCGATCTGAGTGAGGCGGCGGCAGAAGCCTCGCGCAAGAATTTTGAACTGGTCTCGGATGCTTATGCGCGGGGTACCGTATCAATTATCGATCTGCTCGATGCGCAGAATGCCAGTCTTGATGCAAACGGTGCCGTTATCGATTCATATCATCAGTTCATGATAATAATTATGGCGATGCAACGGGCCATTGGTGGATTTGATTTTCTCTTGCCGGCTGACGAAAGGCTGGTTTTAGCCAATGAACTTCGTGCATATGTGAAAGGCGGGCCGAAATGAAGACAGTGCAACCACTGGCAATAGCAACGATTTGTCTGGTCTTGGGCGGACTGGCGTCCTGCAGTGGTGAACAACCGCCAGCGCAAGAGCGTTTGCGACCAGTGCGATTCGTACTGGTGACCGATGACGGTCTGGTGCGGGATCGAAATTTTGCCGGCTTGTCCAAATCGAGTCGGGAGTCGCGCCTGAGTTTCAAGGTGGCAGGAACGTTGATTAGTTTGCCGGTACAAATCGGACAACGTCTGAGAAAAGGAGACCTGATTGGGCAGTTGGATGCGGCAAGCTTCTCGCTGCAGACGCAGCAGGCGCAGGCTACCCTGGTTGAAGCGCAGGCGAATGAACGTAATGCGATTGCCAACTATGAGCGGACGAAAGGTTTGTACGCCAACGAGAACGCAGCCCTTAACGATCTTGATCAGGCCCGGGCCATGGCGGAATCTGTGCGTGCCCAGGTCGAGGCATCCGGGAAAGCATTGGAGATTGCTCGATTGAACGAGTCCTATACCCGGCTAACGGCGGATGATAGTTGTTCAATCTCATCGATCGATGCGGAGGTAAATGAAAACGTTGCGGCCGGGCAGCAGGTAATTGCCGTTAGCTGTGGTAATGAATTTGAAGTCACGCTTGATCTTTCAGAAAGCGTTATCGGCAGTGTTTTTGAGGAGACGCCTGTCTCCATAGTCTTTGGCGCCATTGCCGACACCGTATTTACCGGAGTCGTAACAGAAGTGGCAGTGACGTCCGTCGGTAACCAGGCGACGTTTCCCGTTGTTATTCGAATCGTCGAGAGTCATCCGGCCTTACGATCCGGCCTTGCAGCCGACGTGACCTTCAGGTTCGACGCCAAGGCACAAGATCAGGGCATCGTTGTCCCGGTTGCCGCGGTGATGCGACGGCCGGACGGAGTGTCTGTATTTATTGCCGCCAAGGGCGAGAATGATGGGGAGGCGATTGTTGAACGTCGAGCAGTGACCCTGGGTGAACTGGGTCAGTCGGGTGTCGGCGTTCTCGATGGCCTGATCGTGGGCGATCGGGTAATTACGGCGGGACTATCGGTCATTCGAGAGGGCCAGCGGGTCCTGATTCACTGACTCTCACGCGAGTGTATTGATGGACCTGACACGCACAGCGATCGAAAAAAACCGTATCACCATCACCGTGGTTTTTCTGGTGATCGTATCCGGCATTATCGCTTTTCAGAAAATACCCAAAGCGCAGGACCCCGGATTTGTCGTGCGCACGGCTGTTATTACGACCAAATTTCCTGGTGCCAGCCCGGAGCGCGTGGAACTGCTGGTTACCGACAAGATTGAAAAAAAGATTCAGGAAATGCCGGAGATCGACAGCATCATCAGTGAGTCACGAACGGGTATTTCGATCATCAATGTCGATTTCAAAGAAAGCTACAAGGTCATGCGACCTATTTTCGACGACATGCGCCGCAAGGTCGATGCCGTGGTGGCGGATCTTCCGCAGGGCTCGCAGCCGCCGCAAGTCAATGACGAGTTTGGCGATGTGTTCGGCAGCGTTTATACGCTGGCAGGCGATGGTTTTTCCAACGCGGAACTAAAAACGGTAGCCGACGAAATTCGGGACACTCTGCTCAAGGAGCCGGATATTGCGAAGGTCGATATTCACGGCACTCAACAGGAAGTTATTTTTGTCGAGTACAGTAATTCGCGTCTGGCCGAACTGGGTTTGTCGCCGCAACAACTGTCCGCGGCACTCGCCGGCGTAAATATTCTTTCGTCCGGCGGAGACATCGTTAGTGGTCGTGAGCGGATTACGCTGGAGCCGTCCGGTAATTTCGAGTCGGTCGCCGATTTACGACGTGCCGTGATCGAGTTGCCTGGGCGCGCGCTGGTCTACCTGGAAGACATCGCCAATGTCTATCGTGGTTACAAGGATCCACCGGCCAGCGTCGCCCGATCAAACGGTGAGCCTACACTGGCTATGGCGATTTCCATGCGCGACGGCGGCAATATCCTCAGGCTGGGTGAGAGGTTGAACCTGTTAATGCCAGAGATTGTTGCTCAGTATCCGTGGGGGATTCAGGTCGAGAAGGTTTGGTTCGAGGCAGACCTGGTTAATACTAATGTTAATAACTTTACGAGTAGTCTTCTACAAGCGATTGTAATTGTTATAGTTGTGATGATAGTTTTTCTCGGGCTTCGGACGGGGATAGTGGTGGGCCTGCTCATCCCGACGACCATGATAGCGTCATTTTTTGTCATGGATCTGGTCGACATAACGATCAACCAGATATCGCTGGCCGCCCTGATCATCTCACTCGGACTTCTGGTCGATAACGCCATCGTTGTTGTGGAATCCATCCTTGTCAGGCGCGAACAAGGCGATGGGCCCGTTGAAGCGGCAGTAGCGTCCGGCAAAGAACTCAGAATGCCGTTGTTGATCTCATCACTGACCACGGCTATCGCCTTTATGCCCATAGCGATGGCGAAGTCGGCCGTTGGGGAATACACCTCGGACATATTCTACGTGGTGGGTATCGCATTATTGTTGTCCTGGATTTTTGCGATGACATTCATCCCATTGGTGTCAATGGTCAGTTTGCGAGTGTCGTCCAGCGCACAGGAAAAGGGGGCAGAGTTCGCCGGTCGCTGGTACGGCTACTACCGCGGATTGCTTGGTGCCTCGTTGCGCTGTCCCTACCGATTTCTCAGTGTCGTGGTATTTCTTTTTGCGGCCGCCGTGGTGGGGATGGGCCTGGTCCGGCAGGAGTTTATCGCTCCATCTGAGGATCCGGTATTCTCCGCCACCCTTGAAATGCCACTGGGAACGTCCATTGAGGCCAGTCAGGAAGTGCTCGATAGCGTCGACGGTTTTATCCGCGACACCTATTTCAATCCCGTTTCCGGTAAGTCAAAAGTTCGCAACTGGTTAACTTTCATCGGTGAAGGGGGACCGCGCTTCAAGCTCAGCCTGAATCCGCCTAATCCGAATCCAGCTAATACTTTCGTGATTGTGAATACCATCTCGGGTGAGTATGTCGATGAAGTCATGATGGGCATAGAGGAATTCATACAACGGAATCAACCCGACCTGTCGGCACAAATCGCTCGCCTGGAGAACGGTCCGCCCGTCGGCTACCCGATCATCGTACGCCTGTCCGGAAAGAATACCGATACTCTGTATTCGATGGCCGATGAGGTAACCGGTCATTTGCACGATATTTCGGGCGTGTCTGCGGTCAAGAACAGCTGGGGATTGCAGACCAAGAAACTGCTGGTCAATGTCAACCAGGAACTCGCGCGCCGTGCGGGCGTGAGCAGCGAGGATGTCGCGTATTCATTGAACGCCGGGCTGACGGGCATCGAGCTGACGCAATTTCGCGAGGGCGATGAGCTCATTCCGGTCACGCTGCGAACGGTCGCTGCAGATCGACAGGATTTTAGCAAGCTCGACGGCTTGAGTGTTTATTCGCAAAGCGCGCAGCGCGGCATTCCACTCAATCAGGTCGCGGATGTGCAACTGGCGTTTGAGCCCGGCGTTATTGAGCGACGGGACCGCGAGCGGACCCTGTCGCTCAAAGTTCAAATTAACCCGATGACAACCGCTACAGAGGTCATGAAGGAACTGGGTCCGTGGCTGGACGCGCAACAACTCAACTGGCCCGCGGGACATCGCTTCGAAATCGGTGGCGAAATCGAGGAATCCGGCGAGGCCAATGCGTCGATAGCGGCCGGTTTGCCCGTTGCGGGAATGTTGATTTTGTTGTTGCTGGTTGGACAATTCAACTCGTTGCGACGGCCCATTATTATTCTGGCGACCATACCGTTGGGTCTGATCGGCGTGACCTTCGGTCTCCTGGTCGTCAATTCGGCCTTCGGTTTTTTTACGATCCTGGGCCTGATCTCGCTGTCCGGAATTATTATCAACAATGCCATTGTATTGCTGGACCGGATTGCGATCGAAATCGATGAATTTGGCCACAATGAACTGGATGCCATCATGCAGGCCTGTCAGCAGCGGCTGCGGCCCATCATGTTGACGACGGCGACCACCGTGCTCGGCATGATGCCGCTCTTGTGGGGTGGGTCTTCCATGTTCCGACCCATGGCAATCACAATCATGTTCGGTCTGGCATTCGCTACGGCGCTGACTCTGCTGGTTGTGCCAGTGTTGTATTCACTATTTTTCGGTGTTCGCACAAGGGCTGTTTCTGACGCCGCCTGAGTCCTCCAAAGTATACGTCGTAAGCAGCAGCATCCAATTCTCAGGATAACTTTTCCCCGCGTCGCTGCGGGCTCCTGTCCCTGTTGTCTCGGAGCGCTCGCAGGGATGATTTGACAATCATTCTCCACGATATCATAATGATATCATATTGATTGACAACGAGGAGACAAAAATGATTCGTGAAATCGAGAAGAAAGTACCCTCCGGCTATGGAAGTATGGCAATTTTACTGGCGGCACAATGTGCTTCGTTTTACACGGTTTTCCTGGCTATCAGGGCAGCATCACCGGTTGGTGTTATTTCCGCCATCGTTGTGGCCGTGATTATCCTGATCATGTGGGCGGGCCTGTTTATGGTGCATCCCAATGAAGCCAAAGTGTTGCAGCTATTCGGCAAGTATTCAGGCACCGCGCGTGAGCCAGGATTGCGTTGGGCAAATCCGCTCCTGCAGAAAACGAGGGTTTCCACCCGCGTGCGCAATTTCGAAAGCAGCCAACTGAAAGTGAATGACTCACGTGGTAGCCCTATCGAAATTGCGGCCGTAGTGGTCTGGAAAGTTTTCGATACGGCGGAGGCCCTGTTCGAGGTCGATGACTATGAGGAATACGTGCACATCCAAAGCGAGTCGGCCTTGCGTAATCTTTCCACGACCTATCCCTATGAGCCTCACGAAGGCGAGGGGGTCGCACTACGTAGTCATCCGGTGGAGATCGCAGATGCGCTGCGCAAGGAGATCCAGGACCGTCTCGAGGAAGCTGGCGTTAACGTGATCGAAGCGCGCATCAGTCACCTTGCGTACGCGCCCGAGATCGCCAGTGCCATGCTGCGACGTCAGCAGGCCTCGGCCATTATTGCGGCACGTACCCAGATCGTCAGCGGAGCGGTCAGTATGGTAGAAATGGCACTCGCGCAGTTGGAGAAGGATGACATTGTCGATCTTGACGAAGAGCGCAAGGCGGCGATGATCAGCAATCTGCTGGTGGTCTTGTGCAGTGATGAGGCAGCGCAACCGGTTCTCAATACGGGAACTCTGTACTCCTGATGAAGGCAACGATGGACTGAGTGATGGGTTCTCGCAAAGCGTTCGCGCTGCGAATTGACGAAAAGATTCTAACGGCCATGCACCGTTGGGCGGATGACGATCTGCGCAGCCTCAATGCGCAGATCGAGTTCGTTCTGCGCGAGGCGCTTCGCAAACAACGCCGCATCACGGCAAAGAATGATCGTACTAAAGACGATTAGATTCGAGAGTTTGCTCCGCAGCCCGCCTGCCGACAAAAAAACCGGCGGGAGGGGACCTGATGTACGACCACAATGCTAAGATGACCCGGTCATGAATCTGCTAATGCTCATCCTCATTTTTCTCGCCATATGCGTGGCCGGAGGAATCGCCTATCTTGCCTGGTCGCTGGTACCGAAAGTGACCGAAGAGCGCCAGCCTGACGAGGACGCTGACTCCTGAGTTTGCGCTAATGAGTCCTGCGGTTCGAGCTTCTTTGCCCGCCAGAATTTCGCTTGCTTCCTGCGGCCGTTTTGTTACGTCGAGGCGATTCCTTCCGCGACGATGGCCTGGAATTGGTATTACTGGATTGCCGCGCTTGACGTGGTGCACTTGCCGCCCGGGACGCCGCTGGTCGCGACTGACGTTGCTTCGTTACCGGCCTGGTCGCTGGGCGTGACTGACGTTGACTGGTTGCCGGCCTGCCCGCGGGGCGAGATTGGTGTTGACTGGTGACGCGGCGCGTCGGTGAGCTTACGCGCGAGGGTGCCGCCTGGCGACCACGGGTCGTTGACGCCGTTGTGGGGCTGCGTACCGGGTTGCGGTTAGACCGGGGTATGCGATCCGTCGTAGACGATGTTCGACGAATTTGTGCCGATCCTGCGGCTGCCACTTCAGTTTGACGACGTGCCTCGCGGACGCTCGTTGCCCGGGTTGGCGCTCGACTCGCGGTCGGTGTCCGCGAGCGAAATCGAACCGCATTGTTGCCGTCGCGGGAATTCGCCGTGCGATGCGCCGTGGTTGACCGACGAGTTATCTGCGTCGATGTGGAGCCCGAACCACGCGCGACCCGGGAGGCGCTCGAGTCCACGACGGTACCGGCGCGGCGCTGCCTGAACTCCACTGTGGGGCGGGTGGTTGAAGCGCTTGCCCTTACATTCCTTGAGCCAGGCACATGCCGGCCGGAGCCACTGGTGGTAGAACGCGAAGACCTGAATTTGCCATTGTAGGACAGGCCATTTGTTCGTCCATCACGGTATTGGTAGTTGCTGCTATTCGAGTGCTGCCTGCCACCATAATAACTGTTGCGTGCGACCTGATGACCAGGACGCGCACCGCCGTGGGGGCGCGGACGCCAGTAGTCGCCGTTACGGTAATGATCATTTGAACGCCGGTAACGGTTGTTCACATAGTCATTGTTATAGTGACTAAGGCTCGGTCGGCGCCAGTAGTAATTGCCATAGTAGGTACGGCCGTAATACGGGTGGCCGAAATAGCTTGGGTGATAAACGTTCAGGTAGTCGTTTGCCCAACCAATCGTATAGGCAGTCGTGACACCCCAGAAAAAACCCGATCCGAAACTATGTCCGGCCGCGTACGGGTAGTTGTACACCGGGTAAGGTTGCGGGTAATAGGAGTAAACCGGCTGCGTCTGATAGACGACTACGCGTTCCGGCTCATAATAGGGAACGTATATGACGTCATCGCTCACCGGCTCGATTTCGATGATGCCATCGTTGTTCGATACCGTCTGGTATTCATCCGTCGCGAGGTTACCCGCCGCGTAGGCACGGTCACGGAAAGTTTCGATCGAAGCGACCAGGTCATTTTGTTGAGCGATCACTGCCTCACCAAGTTTCCAGGTCCAGTCCAGATCGTCGTTCATCAGGTTGACGACTTCCGGATAATTGAGTAACGCGATAATGGAATCATCCCATGCGTCATCGGGCTTTAGTGTTGGGTCATCGTTCAGTCGCTCGAGAAAGCGGGCTGCCTGGACGATTTCGAGTGGGTAGGTCGAGGCTGGCAGGACGATTGCCAAAAGATCGTCCGGATACAGCGCGACCGGACCCACGAGCGTTTCAAGTTCAGCGGCGGACAAGAAAACAACTTCAGGATCGATAGTGGAGAAGCCATTGTCGACCGGTTCGATTGAGCTGATCGGATCGCCATTCGTATCCACCGGAACCTGTGCACTTGCCAGGCCGATAAACAACAGTGATGAGGCTCCGAGGAGGAGCAGACTCTGTTTGATCGTTGCGTGCATTGAATCGCTGTTCATAGCATTCTCCCGGCTCTCTGGCGCTCAAGTAGCGCAGATTCATTCATCGTGGAGTCCAAACTACACCCCCCAACCTGAACCGAGGCTTAATTCAGCGTGTGATACTTCCCAGCGTGAATTTCGGAATCGGAGCCAATTACTATTATGGTCTATTCATCGCGCCCTGGGAGTCGAATTTAACCGGATCCCGAGATAACTCTGCCTCCGCCAGGTTCTGGACTTCAGCGCCGAGCCAGGCGATCGCTTGCTCAATTTGGGGTGTCCACGGATGGCCGAAACTGAGCCGAATGAAATTACGGTAGCGACGACAGGGGGCGAAAATGAGTCCTGGCGCGATACTGATGCCGGCTTTGATCGCATTGTCGAACAGAATCTCGGAATCGATGCCTTTTGCCAATTCAAGCCACAGGACCGATCCGCCGACAGGAAGCGATGTTCGCGTGTCCGTCGGAAAGTGCTCGGCCACCAACGCTCGCATACGCTCGGCGTTGCGTTGCAGTACCGGCCGCAGCATTTTCAGGTGTCGGTCGTAATCACCCGTAGCCAGGAATTCCGTCAACGTTAGTTGTTGCAGTAAGCCCGATGAACAGGAATAGGCGCGCTTGAGTCTTTCGATCCGGGCGGTGAATTTACCGGCGTGCAACCAGCCAATGCGATAGCCGGGAGCCGCCGTCTTCGAAAATGACCCGCACGTAAGGACATTGCCGTTCTGGGCGTAAAATTCAGCGGGTCTGGGCCGATGACCATCAAAGATCAGGTCTCCGTACACATCGTCTTCGATCAGAATGACGTCGCGGGCTTCGAGTAACGCGACGAGGTCCGCCCG